>NZ_JAPKMY010000006.1:0-237624 GCF_026344175.1 Acinetobacter nematophilus | reverse complement strand
ATGTTTCTCATCATTTAGAATGACTAAATTTCATATTTCGTGCCTATTATCGCCTAAAAAAACACCTAGTCGCAAACGTAGACGAATTGTCAACAGACTCTAAATTCCAAAAATTGACTTGATCCATTCCATTAAACGTTCGAACCAAGAGGCTTGTTCAATATGAACCTCATCTTCAATATCAAAGCTTTGGATGAGTTGATTATCTTGGTATACATTCACTTTAGCCAAATGCATGATTTTTTCCAAAGGCGCGGTCAATGAAGTTTCATTAAGTTCGACATTCAAACGTGTTTGAGTCGTCGTCAATGGTTCAATTGCGGTCAAAATGCCATGAGCATCTGTTTTCATGACACGGCTATTCACTACATCAAAGGTATTCAGGTCAATTGGATTCGCATCGTTATAAAGTGAGGTGGTCACTAACTGAGGTTTTCTGGCTTCAACTTTAAACATTTTTAATGTGGATTTGACCACTGGAAGTTCAGCGATCAATTGTTTGTCTTTGATTGCCACTTCATCTCGTGTATAGGCATAGCCTAAATTTAAAAGTTTATGAGCAATTTCAGCACGTTTAATTGCACTTTTTGCACCCATCACCACAACAATTAAACGACGATCAGGAGACTCAGCAATAGCAGAAGGGCGGTGTGCTGTTAAAGCCAAATTATAACCCGCAGCTTTGGTAAAACCTGTTTTTAAACCGTCTACACTTGGATCTGTTTTTAAAACGAGATTGGTTGCATGATGGAAGTGTTGGTTATAGCTAAAACTCGGCATCACTGAATAATGCATATATTCAGGGGTTTGTGATGTTACAGCTTGACCCAAGATCGCCATGTCATGCGCAGAAGAAAAATGATCTGGCATGGTGATCCCCGGAGGGTTGGCAAAATGAGTATCTTTCATTCCCAAAGCCTGTGCTTCTTGGTTCATACGCGCAACAAATGCGGGTACACTGCCAGAAATACGCTCTGCCAAAGTTACTGCTGCATCATTGGCAGACATGACGATCAAACCGGCAAGTAATTGATCAATCGAGATCTGCTCTCCTTGTTTCAGGTACATCTGAGATTCATCCCACTGTACGACTTGAACCACAGGTGTGGCGGTAATAATCTCTTCTTTTTTAAGATGACCTGCTTTTAGTTCTTTTAAGGCAATATATGCCACCATCATCTTGGTCATGGATGCAGGTGCACGCTGAACATGACTGTTATATTCCGCAATAGTTTGACCTGATTGCGTATCTAATATTGTCCAAGCTTCAGCTTCAACAGATTGCGGGTTAATATTTAAAAGTGCGGCATTAACAAAGGTGGAACAAACCAAGCCCGTTATTGCAATAAAAGAAGCAAGAATTTTCAACAGATTTACCTTTAAGCCAATCCAATGGCAAGAGTCGACAAACTGTGCGAATGCTATGCCTTTTTTGCATTCTACGCTAGTAAGAATTGCAGACAATTTCGACTAAAATCGCCCGACTTTGTAAAAAAATGCTAATCTAATTGGTAATTTCTCACTGTCTATTTTCGAATATATATTTATGTTGCATTATCAGATTGAATTTGACGATTATCGTCAACACCTCATCCATGTCACATTGCGTTTTCTGGCAAATCCAACTCAAGTATTGTCTCTACCGACATGGATTCCGGGGAGTTATTTAATTCGTGAATTTTCAAAACATATCGAATCGGTAAAAGCTTATGATGAAGCTGGCCGTCAACTTAAAATAAATAAATTTGAAAAAAATAAATGGCGTTTATATAACACGGATCATGAACTCATTACAGTTGAGTATGATGTCTATGCTTATGATCTTTCTGTACGAGGTGCATATGTGGATCAAAGCCGTTTATATGTCAATCCAGCCTGCGTATGTTTAGGGCTTGAAGATCAAGAAGATTCAGCGATCGAGATTGAAGTTTTTTTACCCGATGAATTAAAGCACTTTCAGCTTGCGACTGGTTTGGCATCGAAAAGTTTGGTGAAAGGTCGTTTTACTTTAAAAGCCGATCATTATGCTCAATTGATTGATGCGCCATTTGAATTGGCGGAGCAAACACGGTTTAGTTTTGATGCGAATGGAATTCCTCATGAGTTTGTGGTTTCTGGTCAGCATACAATGAATGCTGAACGTATGAAGCAAGATCTTGAAAAAATCTGTAGTACAGAAATTAGCATGTTTGGTTCAGCACCTTTTGAAAACTATACTTTCATGACAATGGCAACAGGCAATAGTTATGGCGGCTTAGAACACCCGAACAGCACCAGCTTGATTACACCACGTAATGACTTGCCCAAGATAAATGAACCTGTAGAACCATCGGCAGATTATCAACGATTCTTGGGGCTTTGCAGTCATGAGTATTTCCATTCATGGTTAGTTAAATTTATTCGACCGGAAAACTTTGCCAATTATGATTTGAATCAAGAAGCTTATACCTCTTTATTGTGGATTTTCGAAGGTTTCACTTCATATTATGATGATTTGATTTTGTACCGCAGTGGTGTGATTTCTCAAGCGTCTTATTTGAGTTTGTTGAAAGGTCAAATTGATCGTTATTTGCAAAATCCGGGACGATTTATCCAATCTGTTTCTGAATCAAGTTTCGATGCTTGGATAAAATTCTATCGTCAAGATGAAAACTCAAATAATGCAGGAACCAGTTACTATAACAAGGGCTGTTTAGTGGCACTGAGTTTGGATTTGGGATTACGTTTGCGTGGTTCCAGTTTAGATGCGTTGATGCGCCGTTTGTATGAGAATACTCAAAAAGGGATTCAGGTCAATGAGCGCACAATCGTTGAATTATGTAATGAATTGACAGGCAGTAATTGGATTGAACAAATTAATCATTTGATCAATACCACAGATGAATTACCACTGGATCAATTGTTCCCTGAATTTGGTTTGAGTTATCGTTTAAAAAATGAAAAGGCACTGCCATTTGGTTTGAAAGTAGTGGACAAACCTGAAGGGGTGCTTATTCAACAGGCATGGCGTGAAGGAACGGGTGCAATTGCAGGGCTTTCAGCCAATGATGTGATTGTTGCGATTGATGGTTTAAAAGCCTCGGAAAAACTTTTATCACAATATTCCAAACAACAAGATCGCTTTACTGTATATGCTTTCCGCCGAGATGAATTTATGCAGTTCGAGCTTCACGGTGGAGAAATTGATTTAACGACGGTTGAATTGACTGTCCTTGATCAAGTCAAAGTAGAAAAATGGTTAAGCATTTAATATTGTATGAACTGAAAACCGATGTTTGATACATCGGTTTTTTATGGTGAATTTCTAAATCACGTTGATTCTTCAAGGTTAATTGCCACGATAAGTAGAATAGCCATATGGACTGATAAGCAAAGGAATATGATAATGCTCAAGCGTACCGTCTATCACAAAAACCACAGGCACTTCAGGAAAAAAGCTTCGTTGGTTTTTTTGCTTAAACCATTCGCCTGTTTCAAAAGTGACTTTATAGACACCTTTGTCCAGTGCTTTATTTTCAGGGTATAAGGCTAAAATTCGTCCGTTACTGTCGGTGATGCCTTCATTGATTTTTATCCATTTATCATTTTGCTGAGCTTCGAGAATGACTTTAACATTGCTTGAGGGTAGACCACTTTCAAGATTTAAAACATGTACACTTAATGGATTTTGAGCAAAACAAAATCCAGAGAATAAAATTGCAATCATAGATAAGATAAATTTTTTCATTATCGTGCTTCGCCCAAATTAAAACCTCTATGTTAAGGTTAACCAGTAATCGCGTTATTAAAAAAATGTAAAATTATATTAATCATTCAAATCAACATCTTTATTATTCATCCTCTCATAATTTTAGACGTTTTTTAAAGCAGTGTTATTTACCGTTGATTAAAAAAATACCAACACATTTGCCATTCAACCCGAAGAAGACATCTTTTAAGATCGGTGAATAATAAATTTAATTTTTAAATTTAAAATGAATAATTCAAAGGGTTATATCCATGAAGAAAATTTTCCTGAATACCTGCATAATTTCATGTGGTTTAATGGCTGCGCAACTTGGATTTGCAGCGAATTGTACTGGCGCAATCAATAACAATGCAGTGTCGAGTTTAACAGTACCCGCAGGTGCAACCTGTACCTTAAACAGTAGTTCTGTTGATGGCAATGTGAATGTACAAAAGGGTGCGAGCTTAATCCTCAATAATTCTTCAGTCAGTGGCAGCGTCCAAGCCAACACAGCCAAAGTGTTGAAGTTGGTCAATTCTTCAGTAGAGGGGGATGTAGCTGCATCTCAAGTTTCAACGACATTGAGTTTAAATAAGTCGATGGTTTCTGGAAATTTACATTGTTCAACATTGACAAAATTACAAAGCAATATGAGCAGTATCGAAGGTAAAACGATTGGAAAATGCCGATAAAAACTACTGAGATCAAGAAAAAAGCACGCTGTTGAGCGTGCTTTTTTCTTAGAGGCTTGAGTTCGTTTTAAGCTTCGATGGCTTGGACTGCGATTTTCTTCGCAGGATCTGCTTTACGGCGAACTTGTGGCACAGGCTCTCCATAATATTGACGATCAGCAAAATAACTTGAACGAACCATCGGTGCAGCCCAAATATTTCTGAAACCTAGTTTTTGACCATGTGCAGTATAACGCTCAAATTCTTCAGGTGTTACGAAACGATCGATAGGAGCATGTTCTTTTGAAGGCTGTAAGTATTGTCCAATAGTGACATAGTCAACGCCGTGGGCATGTAGATCATCTAACAATGCAATCACTTCTTCTTCCGTTTCACCAATACCGACCATCAAGCCGCATTTGGTTGGAACATCTGGGCAATATTCCTTAAACATTTTCAAAAGGTTTAAAGAATGTTGATAATCTGAACCTGGACGCATTGCTTTATACAGACGTGGCACTGTTTCAATGTTGTGGTTAAATACGTCAGGCGGACATTCCGTCATGATACGTAATGCAATGTCCATGCGACCACGAAAGTCAGGCACTAATATTTCAAGTAATGTCTTTGGACTGAGTGCACGCGCTTCTTTGATACAGTCTACGAAATGCTGTGCACCACCATCCAATAGATCATCACGGTCTACTGAAGTGATTACTGCATATTTCAAACCTAAATTTGCAATCGTTTCCGCCATGTGGCGTGGTTCATCTGGATCAAGTGCATTTGGTCGACCATGTGCAACATCACAGAAAGGGCAACGACGGGTACAGATATCACCCATAATCATAAAGGTTGCAGTACCGCCACCAAAACACTCAGGAAGGTTGGGACATGCCGCCTCTTCACAGACCGTATGTAACTTTTGCGCACGCAAAGTGGTTTTTATACGTTGAACTTCATCAGGTGCAGCCATTTTCACACGAATCCAATCCGGCTTTCGTGGTGCTTCAACCGTGGGAATAACTTTTACAGGTATACGAGCAACTTTTTCCGCGCCACGTAATTTGACACCCTGTTCTGGTTTACGGTTCTCTGACATATTCAACTTTTCCACTGTTTTCTACGGGGGAGATAAACCATTATAACGGAAATGCAAAACGATGGGGTAAAAACACTATTCATATACTAAATGTCGTTATCACAGAATATATGCATGGGAAATACAGAAAATTGTTTCGGTTTAGTTCATAATATCGCATGAGAAAAGATATAGACTGAATTTAGTATAAGGAGCTTTGAATGCCACGTAAGAAAGAAGTCGTTAGTGGGAATTTTGTGAAATACGATGCAGTCGTACTTGGCTCTGGTCCTGCTGGTGAAGGCGCGGCAATGAAGCTTGCTAAATCGGGTAAGCGTGTTGCAATTGTTGATATTCGCGAGCAACTCGGGGGTAACTGTACGCATGTGGGTACAATTCCAAGTAAAGCTTTGCGTCAAACAGTTTCAAGTATTATCCGTTACCAACGTGATCCAATGTTTAAGAAAGTGGGGGATTGGAAGCAATTCACCATGAAACAAGTATTGCGAAATGCACATAAAGTAATTCAACAGCAAGTCGATACACACTCACGCTTTTACGACCGCAACAACATTGATGTATTTCATGGTCGTGCATATATTCAAGATAAAAATACTGTGATTATTTTCAGTGAAGATGGGGTAAAAGAAACCTTGGGTTTTAAACAGCTGGTTGTTGCGACGGGTAGCCGTCCTTACCATCCACAGGGTTTGGACTTCAACCATCCTCGAGTATTTGATTCAGACAAAATTTTGGATCTCGATTTCACCATTCATAAGATTATCATTTATGGTGCAGGTGTAATTGGTTGTGAATATGCGTCTATTTTTATTGGTTTGGACCACAAAGTTGATTTGATCAATACGCAACATCAATTATTGAGTTATCTTGATGATGAAATTGCCGATGCATTGTCATATCACTTGCGTGAACAAGGGGTGTTGATCCGTCACAATGAGCAAATTGATCATCTAGAAACTTTTGATGATCATGTCGTACTGTATTTACAAAGTGGCAAGAAGATTAAAGCTGATGCGATTCTTTGGTGCAATGGTCGCTCAGGAAATACTGATGGCCTAGGACTTGAGAATGTAGGTCTTACTCCAAACAGTCGTGGTCAACTTGCAGTCAATGATCAATATCAAACCGAAGTTGAAAATGTTTATGCTGCAGGTGATGTCGTGGGCTGGCCATCACTTGCTTCTGCTGCATATGACCAAGGTCGCTGTGCAGGTTCAAATATGGCTGGTGAAAAAGATGTGAAGCCTGTAAAAGATATTCCAACAGGTATTTATACAATTCCAGAAATTTCTTTCTTTGGTAAAACTGAAAGTCAGTTGACTGAAGAAAAAATTCCGTATGAAGTCGGTCAAGCGTCATTCCGTCATCTGGCACGTGCACAAATTACAGGTGACACGGTAGGTGAACTTAAAATTTTATTCCATCGTGATACCTTGGAACTGTTAGGCGTACACTGTTTTGGTAATAACGCTGCCGAAATTATCCATATTGGGCAAGCCGTGATGCAAAGTGGTAACAATACCATCAAGTATTTTGTTGAAACTACCTTTAACTATCCGACAATGGCGGAAGCTTATCGTGTTGCAACATTGAATGGTATGAATCGATTGTTCTAATCAAAAATGTTGATGCCAAATCTATTTAGAGCATCAACATTGCATAATAAAAAAGCCTTTCCCAGCAACATGGGAAAGGTTTTTTTCAATTCATGTAAATTTTATTGCCAACCATAACGACGGATGTATATTGTTTTAATCCACTGTGTTAAACACATATAGGCAATTAAAATAAATGGCAGATAGAAGAAATAGCTTAGTGGCAATGCTTCCAGTTTTAAATAACTTGCCAATGGCCCCATTGGCAAGAATATGCCTATACACATAATGATTGCGGTCATGACCAATAAAGGTGTTGCGGCACGGCTTTGAATAAATGGAACTTTGGCGGTACGGATCATATGTACGATCAGTGTTTGAGTGAGTAGTCCCACCACGAACCAGCCTGATTGGAATAAAGTTTGCTGTGCTGGGGTGTTTGCTGAAAAAACAAACCACATCAGGGCAAAGGTTAAAATATCAAAAATCGAGCTGATTGGTCCAAACACGATCATGAAACGGCCCACTTCACCAGGCTGCCAACGTTGGGGTTGAGCAATCAGTTCATCATCCACATGGTCAAATGGAATAGCGATCTGGGAAATATCGTAAAGTAGATTTTGAATCAATAGGTGAATCGGCAGCATCGGTAAAAACGGGATAAAGGCACTGGCAACCAACACAGAAAAAACATTGCCAAAATTGGAGCTCGCGGTCATTTTGATGTACTTCAGCATATTGGCAAAAGTTCTACGGCCTTCAATCACACCTTTTTCCAAGACCATTAAGCTTTTTTCAAGTAGGATCAAATCTGCAGATTCTTTGGCAATATCCACTGCGGTGTCCACAGAAATTCCAATATCGGCTGCACGAATCGCTGCCGCATCATTGATTCCGTCACCCAAGAAGCCGACCACATGCCCATTGGCTTTAAGTTGATCCACAATACGCTCTTTATGAACGGGACTGAGTTTGGCGAAAATATCATAGTGCTCGACAGCTTCTTTCAGTTGTTTGTCTGACAGAGTTTCAATAATGCCACCAAGTAAAATGCGTTCACATTGAATACCAATTTCACGACACACTTTTTGTGTGACAAATTCATTATCTCCAGTCAATACTTTTACTGCGACACCATGCGCATGTAAGCTTTTTACTGCTGCCATGGCTGATTCTTTTGGTGGATCTAAAAAGGCAATATAGCCAATTAAAATCAGATCACTTTCATCGGCTACAGAAAAATTTTCTTGTGTCGTTGGAAATTCACGATAAGCCACAGCCACTACACGCAAACCATCTTGGTTATAACGTTGAGTCAGTGTTTCAATTGCAGTCTGTTTTTGTGTAGTTAGCGCTTCTACTTTGCCATCAATTTCAACATAACGACAAACTTTGAGCATTTCCTCAACAGCCCCTTTGGTAATCATGCGGACTTTGTCTTGTGGTGTTTTCACCACGACAGACATGCGACGGCGATCAAAATCAAAAGGTACTTCATCTAGTTTTTTAAAACGTAACTTTTGTGTTTTGATCTCTGGGTCAACAGCTTCTAATACAGCAACATCAAGCAGATTTTTCAATCCGGTTTGATAGTAACTGTTTAAAAATGCCTGCATTAAAACATAGTGCGAGGTTTGACCGAGTATATCGACATGTTGTGATAGAAAGATTTTGTCCTGAGTCAATGTTCCTGTCTTATCCGTACACAACACATCCATTGCACCAAAGTTCTGAATGGCATCCAGGCGTTTCACAATGACTTTCTTTTTAGATAAAAACACTGCACCTTTTGCTAAAGTTGAGGTAACAATCATCGGCAACATTTCAGGTGTTAAGCCGACTGCAACGGATAATGCGAATAAAAAAGCCTCTGTCCAATCACCTTTGGTAAACCCATTGATAAACAGTACAACAGGTGCCATGACCAACATAAAGCGGATCAATAACCAACTGACTTTATTTACACCCATTTGAAAAGAGGTTGTGCCTCGATCTGTCGCTGTTACTCGATGAGCCAAAGCCCCAAAATATGTGTGTATTCCTGTGCTTACGACCATGGCATGTGCTGAACCTGAAACGACATTGGTTCCCATAAAGACCATATTTTCGAGTTCCAAAGCATTGCTTTGCTGAAGGTTTGTTTGCACAGGAAATTTTTCTACAGGCATAGATTCACCTGTCATTGCCGCTTGAGAAACAAATAGATCTTTGGCAGTGAGAATTCGACAATCGGCAGGAATCATGTCTCCTGCGGAGAGCAAAATAATATCACCCGGAACCAAATATTGAATTGGCATTTCAAATTGAGAGTTTTTTTGATTTTTAACATCAATGCCATAGCGTTGTTGCATCAGCACCAGATCATCATAACTGAGTTGATCTCTTAAAACGGTTGCGGTATTGCTCACCATTGCTTTTAAGGCATCTGCTGCTTGGTTTGATTTGGATTCTTGCCAATAGCGAAGCAGGGTAGAAAGAATCACCATCACGCTGATAATACATGTGCCTGTCAAATCATCAGTAAGAAATGCCACCAGTGCTAAAAGACTCAATAGAATATTGAAAGGATTACGGTAGCAATACCAAAGGTGCTGCCACCACATCAGCGGCTTTTCATGAGAGATCTCATTCAAACCTATGATCTTTTGTTGGGCACTTGCTTGTTGCTCGGTTAAACCTGCTTCTGAACTGTTAAATTTGTTGAGCAGTTGTGCGGAGTCCAATTTGGCTGCCTTGACCAATCGGGTAGATAAAGTTTTGCTGATTTCTTGTGCATAACTGGATTGATGCAATTCTTTAAAAGATTGACTGCGTCCAAAGAAACGCATGAGATGAAATCTTTTGAGAAAGGTGGTAAATAGTTTGTGCCAGAGTTTCATATTGAAGTCCTCTTTTTTTAGGCGTGCAAAGGCTCTGACCTTATGATCGAAATAAAGCCGATTTGAAAAATAATTTATAAAATAGAGCGGGGAATTAAGCTTACAATTAAGGTGTGTAACTTAATCCGAGTCCAAACCATCTCTGTCGGAAGGCATTGAAACGATCACCGAAAGTTGCTTCGAATGTTAAGATGTTTGGGATCAGGCTATAGTGGGCAGCGGTCTGAAAAAAAGGCGAATCACGATCTTGATTATAGGTTTCTGCGTTTAAAACCCAGCGATCGTTTAGCGAATAATGTGTAGCAATTCCCCAACGAATTAAATGTGAATGATCATGCGCATATTGGTAACCCAAGTTAGTATCTACTGCTAAGTGCGGAGATAAATTAAAACTCATGGGTAGATTGAGAAACCAGTCTAAATCTGAAAAATGCTGAGACTGGTCATCTTGTGATAGCATCAGACTACTTGCAATGCCCCAGAAATGACCCATGGGTTTTAATACGGTTTTTGCTTGAGCTGAAAAACCATGTACATTATCAATATCTTTCGATGCATGATATCCCACTGAAAGTTCTAAATTTTCAGCAAAGTTACAAGCAGGTGCAACTTGATATGACCATGTACCTGCTGTGCTATGTGAATAAGCACTTTCTAATTGGCAGCGGTGAGCTGCTGTAATAGATGCATCATCCGTATTTAAAAGCGGATCGGCTTTGCTTTTTTGAGCAAGCACAACGATTCCACAGAGTAAAAATACACTGATCGCACAATACCATTGAATGGAAGCATGTAAAAACATCGGCCTCTCCCCATTTTTAGGTGAGAAACTAAACGGGTTGTAGTCAACACATTAAATTTTTGCTGATATGTAAAAATTTTATAGAGGGGGGATTGAATTATATTTTTTTTCAAAGCTATCTCGTTGCAAGATAGCCGACCTAATAGGCTATATTGCTCAGTATTCGCTTTGGTTTAAAAGATAATTAAACCCGAACCTCGAACAACTTCCCATTTAGGATCTCCATTGAATAAACTCAACGGCATTATAGTGCAAGTGTTTGGATTAACAAGTCATATTTGATGAATTTTTTATTATAAATTTAAATTTAACAATCAATACTTGGTAAATAAACGACTTAGCTCATTTTTTATTTTACGGATATGGTGCTTCAGGAGGATTGGATTTTAAATTTTTACTCATTTTTTATGTTTAAGATTTAAAAGTCTGAATTATCTCAAAGTACTTAACAGTTTTTCTTGAGCTGCATACTTTTTTAGAAATTTGATCTATGAACAACATAGTTTTAACAGGTTCAAAGGTTTATCATAGCTTCAGTTCAATATGTGGATAAGGTTATGAAAATTGTTGCAGATGAAAATCTAGCATTTACTGAATATTTCTTTTCAGAATTCGGGGAAATTCATCAGGCAGCAGGGCGAACTCTTAGCCACGACAATGTTAAAGATGCGGATGCTTTATTGATTCGATCGGTCACGAAAGTTAATGAGCAGTTGATTGCACAGACTGCATTAAAATTTGTAGGCAGTGCGACGATTGGCACAGATCATTTAGATATTCAAGCTTTAGAAAAACATCAAATTACTTGGTCGAATGCAGCGGGCTGTAATGCACAAGCTGTTGCTGAATATGTCATCACCGCTTTGTTGCATCTTCATCCAGAATTTTTGGATGCAGGAAAACACTTCACTTTAGGAATTGTGGGTTTAGGTAATGTGGGGACGCGTTTAGCTTACATGGCGCAATTATTGGGCTGGAATGTGATCGGCTATGATCCTTTTATGCAGCATGACAGCATTAGACATGTTGAGCTTGAAGAATTACTGAAGAATTCCAATGCTGTGACCCTGCATGTACCTATAACCCACACAGGGCAATATCCAACACATCATTTGATCAACGCTGAAAGATTGGCGATGATGTCTCCTGAAACAATTCTCATCAATTCTGCGCGAGGTGCCGTGGTTGAAGAGGCGGCATTGATTGCAGATATTTTAACGACCCGACGTAAAGTGGTGCTCGATGTATTTGAACATGAGCCTGAGATTTCACAACGCTTGCTTGATTTAATTGCTCTCGTGACGCCACATATCGCAGGATATAGTTTAGAAGGTAAGGCGAGAGGAACGCAGATGATCTATGAGGCGTTCTGTAAACGATTCGAATATTTAAATCATAAAAAGTTTGAATCACAATTGCCTGCCTGTGAACAATACTTCTATGGCAATAGTATTAAACAGACCCTGAAAAACTATTTGGCTGAAATCTATAATATTCAACGTGATGATGACAATTTGCGTGACTGCCTAAAAGATGGAAAAGTGGATCAAAAAGCGTTTGATTTTCTCCGTAAAAGCTATCCTCTGCGCCGTGAATGGTCTGCTCATGGAGGTCCAAAAGCATGACGATTAACTTTAAACCGACTTGTGATATTCCTGCACTGAAAGCACGTGCAAACATGTATCAGCAAATTCGTCATTTTTTTGAGCAACGGAATGTTTTGGAAGTTGAAACACCGATCTTGTCGCAAGCGGGTGTCACAGATGTTCATTTGGCTTCAATACCGGTGCAACGCCATCTGCAAGGTAAAATGCAAACACATTATTTACAAACTTCTCCTGAATTTGCGATGAAGCGTTTATTGGCCAGTGGCAGTGGTGCAATTTATCAAATTTGCAAAGTATTTCGTGATGATGAGCATGGTCGAAAACACAACAGTGAATTTACAATGTTGGAGTGGTATCGACCGCAATTTAGTTTGAAAGATTTGATGTTCGAAGTGACTGATTTACTTAATGTTGTTTTGGCTGAACGTTTTGGTGAGGTTCGTCCAACAATATTGAGCTACAAGCATGCATTTATTGATCGTCTAGATTTAAACCCACTGCAAGCTACTTTGAAAGAACTCAAAGATGCAGCCCATCGAGTAGGTTTAAATCTGGATTTGGGGGATGACCGCTTGGCTTATATGGATTTGTTATTTTCACATATGGTTGAACCGAGTTTAGGCTTTGATACACCTGTATTTTTAATCGACTTTCCAGCTGAATTGGCATCATTGGCGAAAACTAAACTTGATGAAGATGGTGAGTTGGTTGCTGCACGTTTCGAGCTGTATATTGAAGGGCTTGAACTTGCCAATGCCTATGATGAATTGATTGATGCAGAGATTTTACGAAGCCGTTTTCAAGCAGATAATGCTGAGCGTGAAAAACTCGGTTTACATGTGATGCCTGTCGATGAGTATTTATTGGCGGCTTTGCCGAATATGTCGGAGTGTGCAGGGATAGCGTTGGGGATTGACCGCCTATTGATGGTGGTGATGAACCAAATAAAATTGGAAAAGGTGATTACATTTCCTGCGGATGTATCTTGAAAGTATTTTTTTCACCTATTGTTCATGTAGTTGGGGCAATAGGTAAATATATTAAATGGTCATATTCATTTTACAGACAACAATATTAATTGTTTCAGGTTTTAGAGTCGTCCATGAATAAAAAACCTCTCACGCTGAGAGGTTTTTTTTAAACTGTATGATGATGATGACCTGATTGATGTTTTAAGTGTGCAATCGCATCGATACGCTTTTGGATCAGCATCTCACCAATATCCGCCCCTTGAACCTCCGGTGGTAAGTCTGAGGCTTTGATAGTACGTACAATTTTCATGGCCTCCAAAAGGTAATTGGCTTGCGGGTATTCACGATCTTCTAAACCCAAGCGACCTTTGGCATCGCATTCACAGGCTTGTACAAATGCCTCAACACGCTCAGGACGGCGTAATACATCTAAACGTTGTAGTAAACGCCATAATGTACCTGCTTTTAAAGTAAAGGCTTGATGGCATTTTAAATGCTCTTTACATACAGCAAGCGCCAGTTGTTTGGTTTGGGTCGGTACACGTAAACGATCACATACTGCTGTAACAGGTTGAATACCACGTTCTTCGTGCATGATATGACGCGGAAGCTCATCTTTAGGCGTGAGGGCTTTCCCTAAATCGTGAACCAGTACAGCAAAGCGCACATCTAAAGCGTAATGGGCTTTGCAAGCTTGTCGCAGAGACATGAGGGTATGAATGCCACAGTCAATTTCAGGATGGTATTCAGGTCGTTGCGGTACGCCAAAAAGTGCATCAATTTCCGCAAATAGAACTTTTAAAGCACCACACTCACGTAATACTTCAAAATAAACATCGGCATGATCTTCCATTAAAGCGCGTGAGGTTTCTTTCCAGACCCGTTCTGGTGTTAAGGCTTGCAACTCACCAGATTCAGCCAGTTGGCGCATGAGTGCAATGGTTTCATCGGCTATACGGAAACCGTATTGAGCATATCGGGCAGCAAAACGTGCAACACGGAGCACACGCAAAGGGTCCTCTGCAAAAGCACTGGAAACATGACGTAAAATTTTATGCTCTAAATCATCCTGCCCGTGATAGGGATCATAGACTTGACCGGCATCGTCCATTGCCATGGCATTGATGGTCAGATCGCGACGAATCAAATCTTCTTCTAAAGTGACGGCAGGGTCGGTAAAAAATTCAAAGCCATGATATCCAAATCCCGACTTACGTTCAGTACGTGCGAGTGCATATTCTTCTTTTGTTTCTGGGTGTAAAAACACAGGGAAATCTTTTCCCACAGGTTGATAACCTTGGGCAAGAAGTTGTTCTGGTGTTGCACCAACCACAACATAATCTTTTTCGTGATAGGGATGTCCGAGTAAATGATCTCTAACGGCACCGCCTACTAAATAAACTTGCATGAAAAAACCTCTATTCTTGATGCCATCATGCAACAGAATAGAGGTTTTCTCAAGTACAGAACTTGAGTTGCTTGACTAAAGTTCCGTGGGATTCATGACAAAGCTCAATTAGCCTTGTGCTTGTTGAATTTCAGCAACAGTTAAAGCAGTCATATTCACCAAACGACGTGTTGTTGCAGTCGGTGTTAAGATATGTACAGGTTTAGCAACGCCAAGCAAAATAGGACCAATCGTCACATTGTTGCCTGAGGTTGATTTTAACAAGTTGAATGAAATGTTTGCCGCATCAAGATTTGGCATAATCAACAAGTTTGCAGAACCTTTGAAGCGTGAATTTGGGAATGCGAAATGACGAATATTTTCATCTAATGCTGCATCTGCATGCATTTCGCCTTCCACTTCTAACTCAGGTGCAATCTCAGTCAAGATTTCAAATACCTTACGCATTTTTTGTGCACTTGGATCATTTTGGTCTGAACCAAAGCTTGAGTGCGATAACAAAGCAACACGAGGTGTCATACCAAAACGGCGAACTTCTTCAGCAGCCAAAATCGTCATTTCTGCAAGTTGTTCAGCAGTTGGGTTGGTATTGACATATGTATCAGCAATGAAAATATTGCGATCTTCAAGCATCAAAGCATTCAAGGTAAAGAATGTGCTACGACCTTCTTTTAGACCAATTACATTTTTAACGAAGTCTAAATGAATGTCGTAACTTGCATAGGTACCACACAACATGCCGTCTGCTAAACCATGACGAACCAACATTGCAGCGATGAGTGTAGAACGACGGCGTGACTCACGTTGAGCGTACTCAGGTGTGACGCCTTTGCGTTGCATCAAATTGTAATAATCATCTGCAAACTTATCGTAATCAGGATTTTTCTCTTGATCAACAATCGTGATGTTTACACCGTGTTCTAGGCGTAAGCCCAATTTCTTGATGTTGGCTTCGATTACAGAAGTACGACCCACGAGAATAGGTTGTGCTAAACCTTCATCTACAGCAATCTGTACTGCACGCAATACACGAAGATCTTCACCTTCAGCATAAGCAATACGTTTAGGTGCAGTTTTTGCTTGTGCAAAAATAGGTTTCATCATCAATGCTGAGTTATATACAAACTCAGATAAACGTTGACGATAAGCAGAGAAGTCAGCAATTGGACGGCTCGCCACACCTGAGTCCATCGCAGCTTGAGCGACAGCAGGTGCAATTTCCAAAATCAGACGTTGATCAAGCGGGCGTGGAATTAAATAATCACGACCAAATGATGCAGACTTTTCACCATAAGATGCAGCGTCTGCTTCAACATGTGCCATACGTGCAATTGCATGTACGCAAGCGATCTTCATTTCTTCATTAATCGTTGTTGCACCAACATCAAGCGCACCACGGAAAATATATGGGAAGCACAGCGCATTATTCACTTGGTTTGGATAGTCTGAACGACCTGTTGCCATAATCACATCTGGACGTACTTCATGTGCATGTTCAGGCAGAATTTCTGGATCCGGGTTGGCTAGGGCAAAGATAATTGGATCAGCGGCCATCACTTTAACCATTTCTTTGGTTAAGATCCCCGCGGCTGAAAGACCTAGGAACATATCCGCATCTGCAATCACATCTGCGATTTGAGAGCCTTCAATATCCTGAACATAACGCTTTTTAGACTCATCTAAGCCTTCACGTTTAGTGGTTAATAGACCACGCGAATCGGCCACAATGATGTTTTCTTTTTTCGCACCAATCGCGCAAAGTAAATCTAAACAAGAAAGTGCAGCAGCGCCTGCGCCAGAAGCGACAATTTTGATCTCATCAATTTTCTTGCCGTTTAATTGTAAGGCATTGAGAAGCGCAGAACCAACGATGATCGAAGTACCGTGTTGGTCATCATGAAACACAGGGATTTTCATGCGTTCACGAAGCTTTTGTTCAATATAGAAACATTCAGGCGCTTTAATATCTTCGAGGTTGATCCCGCCAAAAGTAGGTTCTAGTGCTGCTACGATGTCAACAATTTTATCCGGATCATTTTCAGCAATTTCGATGTCGAAAACGTCAACACCCGCAAATTTTTTAAAGAGTACGCCTTTACCTTCCATGACTGGCTTAGATGCCAATGGACCAATATTACCCAGTCCTAAAACGGCTGTACCATTACTGACCACTGCGACCAAATTACCGCGCGCAGTATAAAGCGCAGCTTTAGAAGGGTCTTTTTCAATTTCTAAACAAGGTGCTGCGACGCCAGGAGAGTAGGCAAGGGCCAGGTCATGTTGATTGACCAATTGTTTGCTTGGTGTAACGCTGATTTTTCCTGGTGTTGGAAATTCGTGATAGTAAAGGGCTTGCTGTTTTAAAGATTGATCATCCATCTGAATCTCGATTATTACATGTTCCAGCGAGGCTGGTGGTTTGACTAAATTTGATCGAATATAACATTTGTTGAACAATACCGACAGTCAAAAAGTAGTTATTTCCAACAAACTTATAGATTTGAAGTCTAAAAGAATTAACAAATCGTAATAAGCTTGTGCTGTTCTAAATATTTTGTACTGTCTGCTGAAGAAAGTGCTTTTGAAAAATAGAATCCTTGTAAAATATAGCATCCGTGTTTTTCTAAAAATAAAGCTTGTTCTTTGGTTTCAACACCCTCAGCGACAAGTGTAATTCCTATGGCATTTCCCATGGCAATAATTGCATTGACAATCGCTTCATCTTTTTCTTGACCAATTTTTGAAATAAATGCTTTATCAATTTTTAAAATATCAAAGGGATAACTGGTGAGATAGGCAAGCGAAGAATAGCCTGTACCGAAATCATCTAAAGAAATTGAAATATGACGGTCTTTGAGTTGTTTTAAAAGTAAATTGACTTGGTCAGACTTTTCAAATAAAGAAGATTCGGTGAGTTCAAGTTCAAGCATATCACCGGAAATATTGTATTTTTTTAGTGCATAATCAATATCCTCAATCAACTGACCACGATAGATTTGTTGAGCAACAATATTGATGGATACTCGAAAATGGTCAAAGCCCAGAGATTGCCAATATTGAATCTGTTTACAGGTTTCATGCAACACGATCAATCCGATATCGGAAATTAGACTGGTTTCTTCTGCGAGTGGAATGAAAATATCCGGCAAAATATAGCCCAGTGTAGGATGCTGCCAGCGCACTAACGCTTCAAAACCATAAATACGTTGAGTTTTGACACAGATTTTAGGCTGGTAGTGGACAGTTAACTCTTTATGTTTAATTGCTTTTCTAAGTTCACTTTCTAAATTTATACCTTGATTAAGTAAAGGTGTTTTCTTATCCGAATAGAAATAGACTGTATTGCCACCTAAACGTTTGGCTTCTCGTAAAGCAGATTCTGCATGACCATTTAAACTATCCAATTGCAAACCATGTTCAGGGTACAGGGCAATCCCAATTGAAAGCGTGATGGTCTGTTCCTGCGCATTGATATCAAATGGTTGTTTAAATGCATCTAAAATATTTTGTGCGTGCTGATGAATATTGATATTACTGTTTAAATTGTATATTACAGCAAAATCATCATTGTTTAAGTAGGCAATAAGAGATGCGCTGCTACAACACAATCTTAAACGATGGGCTACTCGTTTGAGTAATTCATCACCTTCTTTATGGCTCATGAACTCATTGAACAGTTTAAAACGATCAATGTTAATCCGTAAAACCGCAAAGTTTTTAAATGTACTTGAATAATGGGTTAAATAATGATGCAAGCGTTGCTTGAAATAAAAGCGATTGGGCAGATCGGTGAGAATATCGTAATGTTCCAGATAGGAGAGTCTTTGTTCCTGTTTTTTACGATCCGTCAAGTCAGTAATAATGCCCACATAGTTTGAAATTTTATTTTTTTCATCATAAATCGCATTAATGTGTACCCAAAGAACCAGCTTTTTTCCTGACGTAAAATCAATTTGCAATTCGGATTCAAATTCACCATGTTGGACTAAGCTTTGGGTAATCACCGTATACATTTTTTCAGTACGGGCATTGTTGTTGATGGTGATATCAAAGAGATGGCGACCGATCAAATCATTTTCTTTGTAAGCCAGAAGTTGTTCGAAATAGGGATTTACTTCTAAATAACACAAATTATTGTCTAAAATAAATACACCTTCAGCCACTTGCTCTAAAACATTCGCAGCCAGTTTCAGTTTTTCTTGATCCGTTTTTTCTTTTTGAATATTTCGTTGAATACCCACCATTCTTAATGGTTTATTGTTAAAGTTTTTTGAAACGACCTTACCAATATCCTGAATCCAGCACCATTGATTGTCACGCTTTACACGATAGATTGCTTCAAAACGTTCAGTCTTGCCTTTGAGGTGCTGTTTGAGCAAGGTCTTATAATTTTCAATATCTTCAGGATGAATGAAATCATCGACATTGTTCTGTTTAAGATTTAATTGTCTGAATTCAGCATCGCTTTTTGAATCTGCAATTTCAAATGTACGTTTCTCTATGTTCCAAACCCATGAATGGATGCCTGCTGTTTCATGTGCAAAGGTAAGATTGGCTTGATGATTTTCAAGGCGATCATTCATCTGCTTAAAATCATAGGTTCTTTCCTTTACTTTCTGTTCTAATAAATGATTATGCAGTTGCAATTCATTTTTCATGATTTGAGTTTTGGAAATTTCATTTTTGAGTTGAAGCTGTAATCCTTTTGATTCTTCAAGTTGTTGTTGAGATTGTCTAATCAAAACTCGATTCTTTAGATTTAGAATTTCTGAATTTAAGTAAATTTTATGTGAGATATAGGCACTAAAAAATAACAAGGCAAACCACACAATAAATACTGTGCTATATACTTCATTGGTATTTTGTGGAAACAGTAAGGGAATGCTGAAAACTGGAATCGAAGAGGGAACGAACAATGCTGTAAAATAGCTAAATCTCTGATTCAGAAAGTTCATTGCCATTACATAAGAAAAGCTCAACAAAAAACTGGATAAAAGAAAAGAGTAAAATGGATTGAGTATATCGGGTAATCTGGTTAGTTCTAAATTGATAATATAGATGCCAATTCCAAAAAGAGTACCTAAAATTAAACTAAAAAATTGAAAAAAAACATGTATATGCTTAAAATATCTTTTGTTTTTTTGATAAAGTAAACAGGTTAAAAAAATACAGATAAACAGTATAAATACAACGGTGACAGCAAACCAAGATGCTAATAAATTGCTATGTGTCTTAAACAAATAAAGATAAATAAAGGCATCACATACGCACGTAAAAAATACCCAAATAAAAAATATTCGGATATTTTTAACAGTCTTTCTGATGTTCGATGAATTCACATCATATGAAAGAAGCTCTTCCTGAACATCATTCATTCGCTGTTGCACCTCTGCTATTTTTAGAATGCGTAGGTTTAAGGGAGCAACTATTGAAAATTTGTTAATTAATAGTCTCTTTGCTATTAAAATACTGTGAAATCACCAAATTTGCAATTGCTTTGTGTGAGCCAAGTCACTTTAATGGGAAATAATAATTCAAAATAGACAAGGCAACCACGGGGGCTGTCTCAGTTCTCAGCACTCGCTCACCAATACACCAATTTTTAAAACCGAATTGGTTGGCTGTTATGATTTCAGCTTCGCTCAGTCCACCTTCAGGACCAATCAACAGGACAAGATTGGATGATGCATCTGCAAGAACATCTGTTTGCTCTTTTTCAGGAGCGAGAACAAATCGAGTCTTTGGTAACTCGCTTTCCAGCCAATTCTGTAAGCTGAGGGGAGCAAGAACTTTAGGAACAATATTCATCCCACACTGTTCGCAGGCTGCAATCGCAATACCTTGCCAATGATCTAGTTTTTTTTGGTCGCGATCATATTTTAAACGCATTTCACAACGTTCAGAAGTCAGTAATTGAATTTTGGTCACACCAAGCTCGACTGCTTTCTGAATGGCATAATCCATACGATCGCCTTTACTCATGACTTGCCCAAGCAGTGTTGTAAAAGCAGGTGTACGGTTATCTGGATGAAATGATTCTATCCAAACAGATGCAGACTTTTTAGTCACCTCTGTTAAGCGCACTTCATATTCACCACCTTGTCCGTTGAACAAGATGGCGTGTTCACCAACTTGTGCGCGTAATACCTTGACCCAATGATGAAATACGGTTTCAGTCAGTTCAACTGTCGTATTGACAGCTAAATCCGTTTCAATATAAAAGCGAGGCATTCAGTTTCACTCACAAGTCGGGAAATCAATTTTTGGTTTAGGCTAAGCCAAGATCAAGAACAAGTTGGCGGTTTGGTTCAGTGTGGTTCATTGTATAAAAGTGCAGACTAGGGGCACCGCCTTCGATAAGGCGTTCACACAGCTTAATCACAACCTCATGACCAAAAGCTTTAATACTGGCAGAGTCGTCACCATAAGTAGCCAGTTGTTTACGAATCCAACGTGGGATTTCAGCACCTGTACCGTCAGCAAAACGAATCAAATTACTGGCATTGGTAATTGGCATGATGCCTGGTGCGACTGGAATATTAATCCCTGCTTTCTGGATGCGGTCCACAAAATAGAAATAGGCATCGGGATTAAAGAAAAATTGAGTGATGGCTGCATTTGCTCCTGCATTTACTTTTTCAACAAAGTGTTGAATATCTGCATCATAGCTTTCTGCTTGAGGATGCATTTCGGGATATGCTGCGACTTCAATTTTAAAATGGTCGCCTGTATGTTCACGAATAAAACGAACCAAATCGGTCGCATAAGGGAGCTCACCTAGCCCGACTTGACCTGAAGGTAAATCACCGCGTAATGCAACGATACGATCAATCCCCTGTGCTTTATAAATATCTAATAATTCAGCAATGCGCGCCTTATCATCTCCAATACATGAAAGATGCGGGGCAACAGGAGTACCTTTACCGTTGAAGTCAGAAATTGCGGCTAAGGTTCGTTCGCGGGTTGAACCACCAGCACCATAAGTAATCGAAAAAAACTCTGGATTGAATTGTTGCAGTTCTTGATGAACGACTTTAAGTTTTTCCGCACCTGCATCGGTTTTGGTTGGGAAAAACTCAAACGAAATGGGAATACGTTTGCTCATGATTAAATCCTTTTTTATAAATGCTTTTTAATGTGTTTTCACTTTTACCCAATCCTCTCGCAGAGGAGAGGATGTCTACTTTCAATATATAAACTTTAAAAGTGAGGGGTAGCGGATGAAAACTTAGTATTTATAAGCTTCAGATTTAAACGGACCTTCAACTTGCACACCTAAGTAGTCTGCTTGTTCTTGAGTCAATTGTGTCAATACACCACCGAAACCTGCAACCATTGCAGCAGCAACTTCCTCATCAAGTTTTTTAGGAATTAATTCGACACGGATTTTTGCAGCTTTTTGATCTTCAGGAAGATCAGCAAACTTTTCAGCAAATAAGTGCATTTGACCTAATACTTGGTTGGCAAATGAACCGTCCATCACACGTGATGGGTGACCTGTAGCATTGCCTAAGTTGACCAAACGACCTTCAGAAAGAAGAATTAAATAATCATTTTCATTTTCTGTGCGATAGACCTGATGTACTTGCGGTTTAACTTCAACCCATTTGTAGCCACGTAAATAGTTGGTATCAATTTCGGTATCGAAGTGACCGATGTTACACACAACAGAACCCGCTTTTAATGTATCTAGCATTGCTGAGTCACATACGTGATAGTTACCTGTAGTGGTTACAATCAGGTCCGTATTTTGAAGAAGGTCTAAGTTAATATCTTCTTTCTTGCCTGTTTGAATACCGTTTTTATATGGAGAAACAACTTCATAGCCATCCATACACGCCTGCATTGCACAGATCGGATCAATTTCTGTAACACGAACGATCATGCCTTCTTGACGAAGTGATTGAGCAGAACCTTTACCTACATCACCATAACCAATGACAAGTGCACGACGTCCAGATAAAAGCATATCTGTACCACGTTTAATCGCATCATTTAGCGAGTGACGGCAACCATATTTGTTGTCATTCTTCGACTTGGTAATAGAGTCATTGACGTTGATTGCTGGAACTTTTAATGTTCCATCACGGAACATTTCATGCAGGCGTTGTACACCTGTTGTTGTTTCTTCAGTGATACCATGAATTTTAGCGATGAGTTCAGGATATTTCTCATGAACAACAGCAGTTAAGTCACCGCCATCATCTAAAATCATGTTGGCATCCCAAGGTTTGCCATTTACATTAATCTGCTGTTCAAGACACCACATGTATTCTTCTTCAGTCTCACCTTTCCAAGCAAATACTGGAATGCCAGAAGCTGCAATAGCCGCAGCAGCATGATCTTGGGTAGAGAAAATATTACATGATGTCCAACGCACTTCTGCGCCTAGTTCAACCAGTGTTTCAATTAAAACAGCGGTTTGGATGGTCATATGGATACAACCAAGAATTTTTGCGCCAGCAAGTGGTTTTGCTGCTGAATAACGCTTACGTAAACCCATCAATGCTGGCATTTCTGCTTCAGCTAGTTTGATTTCTTTACGACCGTAATCGGCAAGGGAAATGTCAGCAACTTTATAATCTGTAAATGAAGCATTAACCGCGTTCATCACGATCTCCTTTATAAATAACAAATATTGATCATTCAGTTCGCGGATGCCGTTGTTGATCAGTATATATGTCTGACCGAATCGTCGAGCCTAGCGATTTCACATTTAAGTGCCTGTGAAAAAGTCGCAGCATCCCTCGACTGGCGACTATTGTACCTAGATTTTATTAGAGTTCAAATGTAGTTGGTTAATATTCAACTAAAAGATAGAATGAGTTTTTGGGCAAAATCTGTATGAAAAATAGTTCAGCATCAATAAAACGATCAAGATCATAATAAAGGCAAATAATGCATTCACATCAAATCAAACAATATTTAGGCGTTCTATTTGTAGCTGTATCTGTGATTTTTGGTCTATTTTTCTATTTTATTGCGGATGAAAATATTCACATTTTTCTCTATGTGTTTTTCCTCTATATTATTTTCTATCTATTTCGAGGACGAAAATATTCATTTTCCCAGCACGGTTATCTGCATGGTTTGGTATTGGTTTGTAGCTATTTAATTTTGCAGTGTGTTTATACCGCTTCCCCTCGAATACAATTTGAAGAATTTAGACTCTGGCATCCGACTTGGGAAAAAGTACAACACGTCAGTGTCATTGATTATTCTGCTGAACGGTATCGAATCGGGCGCAGTACCAGTTTTGCCTATATGAATGTGATCTATGAGTATCGTTATCATCAAAAGATGTATACGGTTGAACAACCAGATATTGCTCGGCAGTATTATCTGTGGTTTACAGATCAATCTGATACCTTGACGCAATATTCGCAACAGAAGTTTGAAATGTCAGTGCAAAATCATGAATTTGAAGTTTGGATCAATCCGGCACAACCCCATGAGGCTTTTTTATTTTATGCCCAGGATTGGTTTGATTTAAGAGGATCGTGGCTCGCCAAAATAATTTTTATTGTTCAATATATTTTTGTTTTTGCAGTGACTATTGCTGGTTCGATGTACGTAGTGGGACGATTAAGAAAGCATTTGTCTGGTTTTAGCCGAGCACTGAATCGTCAACCCGCTTGGCTGAGATATGTGTTAATCAGTGTGATATTTACTGTAGGTGTGATGACTTTGCTTTTTCTTTGGATTGGTTTTATGGTTTTAAAAAGTCAGTATTGGGGCTGAAAATGATAGATATCATTAAAATCATTGTCTTACATATCTTTGCACTTAAGCAATCAATTGAACAGGCCTCAATTGAACAACGCAAGAGTCTGGTCAAAGCGATTTTCAGTTTTTATGAGAAATTACCTCTCTTTTATTTTTATATTGAAAAAAACTATAAAATTACGATCAATAAATCCCAGTTGTTTGATGATATCGATCACGAGCTTTTGATTCACTATCAACAAAAGATCCAACGCAGTAATGCGGTCATAGATGAATACGCTGATGATTATGAAACGCTTGATGAAATAGAGGTGATTTGCTTAGATGCTTTTGCAATGATGGTTGCAAAACAATCTAAATCTCAAGCATTGGTGGCGTTATTCAGTGCCGTGGTTGAAGTGTTGGACTACTATCAAAACTTTTCAGATCAGCCGGAATATTGGAATGCCATACTGGAAAAAGAAATTCTGTTTCAAGAACAGATCATCCATGATATTTCAAGCCATATTATTTTTGATAGCGCGATTTACATGAGTCAATATCAAAACATTGAATTTAAGTGTTTAGATGAAATTTAATACTGCGATAAAGAGAAATAAAATTAATAATTAAAGCCAGTAGATCTAAGGAGAGGATGAGCGAAATCAGATGTTTTTTTCAGATGATTATGAATATCTAGCATAATGAATATTCGGATCGCTAATCTAAATAGAGTTTTAAGCTACACGTATATTTTTTAAAATTTTAAGAATATATTTTTAATAATTATACCTTTGTAATTTTTAGGCAGTTAATTTTCATCATAAAAAATTAACAGGAGTTAATGCAGGTTTAAATTTAAGCGTATTGCTTGTAAGTGAAACTGTATTGTCTATAAGGGATTGTTTTTATTATTGTTTCTATGCTGTTAAGTGATGCATTTCTTAAAAATGGTTTTCTGTGTCAATTCAACCTAGGTCTAATATTATAATTTTTATATCCAATTAAATTGGAGCTGATTGCCTGTTAAATAATCTTTATGGATGTAATTAAAGAATTATTATTTTGTTGAAACCCAAGTTTTCTGGTAATCAGATAGTTAATCTGAAAATATAATTTTCCAAAAGGACGGTGATAATAATGGATATTAGTGCAACAAAAATATTGGAACAACTTGATATACCGGTTAATCCAAAAACTCAAGCAGAATTAGAACAAAGATGGAAAGGAATCAAAACGCTAAAAAAAATGGTACGGACCCAAATTAAAAACGACAATGATATCTGCATTATCAATACAGCAGGAGGCGATCATGTTAAATAAAGAGGTATTGAGCCTTTCTGTTATTGAATTGGCTAAAGGTATTGAAGATCGTCGTATCAGTTCAGTAGATTTAACGCAACTCGTATTACAGCATGCTCAAGATTACAATACGGAAATCAATGCATATATTTCTTTTCGTGCAGATAAAGCTTTGGCAGAGGCTGCTCAAGCAGACGCAGAAATTGCACAAGGAAAATATAAGGGTATATTTCATGGCATCCCAATGGGCATCAAGGACAATATTTATATTGGGGGTGAAGTGACTACCATGGCTTCTAAAATTCATGCCCAATTTATTTCTAATGATGATGCAACTGTGATTTCCAAACTCAAGGCTGCTGGTGCAATCATTATCGGTAAGTTGAATATGCACGAGTATGCCTGGGGCATTACAAATAACAGTCCACACTTTGGTGCATGCCGAAATCCATGGAATCTGAATAAGATTCCTGGAGGATCAAGTGGTGGTTCAGGTGCAGCGGTTGCTTCTGGAATGTCTACCATTACATTGGGAACAGATACAGCAGGTTCAATTCGTATCCCATCTTCAGCATGTGGTTTAGTTGGATTAAAGCCCACTCACGGCTTAGTCGCAAAATATGGTTGTTTTCCATTAGCATGGACCTTAGACCATATTGGACCAATGGCAAAAACTGTCGCTGACGCTGCGGCTATGTTAAAAGTAATAGCAGGATTTGATGAACGTGATCCAACCTCTAAACATGTAGAAATTCCAGATTATGTTGCCTTGCTCAATAGTGATGTCAAAGGCAAAGTGATTGGTATCAATGAAGACTATTTCTTTCATCAAGTTGATGCGCCGATTGAAAAATTAGTTCGTGAACAAATCGCTCAGCTTGAGCAACGTGGTGCGATCATTAAGCAGGTCTCAATCCCGGCACTGCAAAATGCTGAATATGTAGAGTTGGTGACGAGCCTGTCCGAAGCTTCTACAATTCACCATGATGATTTGCAGCAGCGTCCAAATGATTTTGGCGATGACATACGTCTATTATTTGAATTGGGTGAGTTGCCAACGGCAGTTGAATATTTACAAGCTCAACAATTGAGAAGGGAGCTAAAACAACAGTTTGCTCAAGCCTTCAAAGACATTGATGTTTTGATTGCACCGACCTTACCTATTTTACCACCGGATATAGACAGTTCAGTTGCAAAACTTAATGGTGAAAATGTTGATTTATTGAATCATATTATTCGCTTTACCGGTCCGAGTAATTTAACAGGCTTACCTGCTTTAAGCATTCCCTGCGGCTTGGTTGATGGACAACCAGTAGGATTACAAATCATAGGTCCAGCTTTTCAGGAACAAAAAGTATTCAATATAGCCTTGGCTATTGAAGAGCAGATGAAATTTAATTATCAACAGCCTGTTTGGGACCGTATTTAAACTTTTGAAGTCGAAATGCCAAGACGAGATGATAGAAGTATGAATCAAGGTTTGTATTTCTATTATTTAAAACGAGCAGTGAGTACATTGAGTTAAATTGCCGTCACTGAGGCAAAATGGGCAAAATCAATTCAGATTTTTAAATCAACGATCGAACAATACAAGAGTGAACCTGTTTCATTTTTTGGAAAGTGATGAAATACACAATCAGTCCAATGCAGTTCCAAATGTTAGAAAAACGCTTTATGCCTCAACAGGATGAGATGTTTTTTGTGTATTTAAGCAATTAGAGAATTTCAGCATCAAGTCCATTCAGATTAGACTTGATGCACTGTTTTATTTTTCGGTATCTTCAGCAAGCTTGGCTTTATCCGCCCAAAAGTCTGCTTTTTCATCATCAATTTCAACACCTAAACCGTGTTCATAAACACAGACTAAATCACGCATGGCTTGAATTTCGCCTAATTTTGCTGCTTGCTCTAGCAGTTCAACAGATTTAAGCAGGTCTTTTTCGACTACATCACCACGACGATAAAAATTCGATAATTCTAACAGTGCAGCAGGGTGTTGATGCTTGACTGCTTGTTCTAACCAGCGATGTGCGTGTTCGAAGTAGGTTTTGGATTCCTCAGGATCTTCTTCCAAAATTTCTTTTGCATAATAAGCATAGCCTTCACCCAACCAGTACATGGCTTCGACATGGCCTAATTGTGCTGCTTTCAGAGCCCATTCTTCAGCGAGTTGATTGTTATCTTCATCTTCACTTTGCATGTAAATTTCAGCAAGTTCAAATTGTGCAGCAGGATTACCCATTGCAGCACGATTTAACAATTCTGAAGGGATTGAAAGTTGTTTAGACATAAAAATACCCGTATAAGCACAAAAGGGTTTAAACAAAAAAGCCAATCTAAAGATTGGCTTGATAGTATAACTGATTTTGATTAAACAATTTAGACGAGAAGGACAATGCCTGCAATACAACTAACAATAAAGCAGATGATTGCCGCAGTTTTTACTTGGGCGCTGTAATAGCTCAATAGCGATCCTACAAATAATGCTGAAAAGGTGAGTATGCCTACCCATAGGCTGAGCATAGTACTCGGCTTTCCTGACATTAAACAGATGATTAAGGAAATGGACAGTAAGCCCCAACCTGACAGTGTCGCAAACAGCGTAGGTTTTTCTGCCAATTCATGACCATACATTTGTTTTTGATGCTTTGACATGGAACTGGCGAGCCCAATCATTGCCAAACTGGAGATGGACCAGATCAACAAGAAGAAAATCATACCTTGATCTCCTTGGTTGCTGCTACTTTTTTAGCTTTTTTGACAGGAACTCCTTTGTGTTTTTTCACTTTATAAAATGAAAAGAAAAATAAAATTGCGATCGCCCATGTCATGAAATCAAAAGAGGCAATCATCCATTGACCATTGGCAATACTGTTCCAAAGTGCTTGACCACCTGTCATAAAATTGATGAACGGTAACAGAGCATAGGCAACAGTTGCCAGCATTAAAAGTTCTAGCCAAGCCTGACGGTGTGGTCGGATGACTGCATAAATTAAGCTTGCGAGCCATGCCATAAAAAATGCGCGAATTTCCCAGTTCAGGCGTGATTCCACTTCAAATGGGATGAAACGATTGGCGTAGAAATAAGCAGCACAAGCAATCGGTAATCCAATTACAGCAGCTATATTCATCACTTCCACAAAGCGATAGCCAAAAGATTTATAACCTTGTTTCTGCTGTTGCGGTGCCCGTTTTACACACCACAAGATCAAGCCCGTAGCAACCATTAAAGTGCCAACAACACCTGAAAAGAACAATAACCAACGGAAAGTTAAATCTAGTCCGCGTGCTTCATGTAAGACAGTTACAACGTTGTATATGCCCATGGGAATAGAGGTATTTCTGGCTTGTAGATCATCAGAGATATCTTTACCCGTAACGCCATCAAACTTTAAAACAGGATATACACCACGCTGTATCACGCTTTTTGCATAGAGTGCACGAAGTTCAATGCTTGCATTGGAAGTATTGGGTGCAATGATTTGAATAGATGCTATTGGATTATCTTTCCACTGCGTTTGTGCTTTTGCAATCATCGGGGCTAAATCAGTGAGTGGGGCAGAATGTCCAGTTTCTCGATGATGCTTAGCACGTTTCTCACCACGTGAGCGTTGCTCATTGCCAGCAGTTTGTTGTGCTTGACCACTTTGCCCCTGAGCTGTGTTTGTGGTCCCGTTACGATTTTCTACGCCTCGGTTGCGTGCATTATTCTGTTGAACACCGCCACGCATCTCCTGAAAAAACTCTTGTCGATCTTCATAGACTTGGTTGATTCCCCAAGGCATGAACATAAACATCAGAAGTAACAGACCACTCAATGTGATCATGATATGAAAAGGAAGTGCAAAAACTGCTGTGGCGTTATGTGCATCTAACCATGAACGTTGCCCTTTACCAGAACGGAAGGTAAAGAAATCTTTAAAGATTTTTTTATGTGTAATGATACCGCTGATGATTGCAACAAACATCAGCATTGTGGCCAAACCCACTAACCAACGCGCCCAGATACGATCAACACCATAGAGTTCAAAGTGGAAGCGATAGATAAAACCACCACCGCGTGTATCTCGTGCTTGAATTACCTGTCCTGTAGCACTGTCAATGGTGATACGTTGACCGCCTCGACGCGCTTGTAGGTCTTCACCTTGTTTACGGATGTTCAATTCAGTGGTGGTTTGTCTAGAGTTTGGCAGTTGAATGGTCCAACTGCCTGCATCAGGGTAATTGTGCTGTAAATAATTTAAGGCAACTTGAGTTTGTTGTAACTGCGATGGATCAGGAACAGATTGGTGAGTCTCAGGTTTCATCCATACAGAGATTTCTGACTGGAAAAAGCTCAATGTTCCTGTTAAAAAAATCGCATAGAGCAACCAGCCAAGAATGAGACTTGCCCATGTATGTAGCCATGACATGGATTGGCGAGGACCCTCAACCTTTGCATCAATACGCATGTTAATTCCCCATCATTTTAAAAATCACCAATAAAATGATGCATGGAACAAAAATCCCTAAGCTCGCTTTCAAAGTTTTGTTGACCATAAATACCCAAATAAATGCAGCGCAATGAATACAGAAAGCAAGTAGTGTTGCAGCCATAGCCGCAGAAGCTCGGTAATCTGCAAAAAACTTTCCGATTACCATGGCAGAAAGGGATGCAACTAAATAGCCTCCCAAAATCGCCAAAGCAAAACGATAGAAAATCATGACACGATAGGTGAAAAGGGAGGGTGTGGATTTAGCTCGTGCAGAGACAGTCGGAGTTGAAACTGATGCACTAATCGCATCGAGTTCAGTCTGGCTATTCATAGGCAATCAAATTATTAAAGATTAAAAATTAAGTAAATAATAACAATTATCATTTACTTTTTAAACATAAAAGTTAAATATCATTCAAATAAGGCATTGGATTTATTTTAAGTTTTATGAATTTGCGGTATGGAAACCAGTCGGATGGTGGGAGAAGATATGTAAACTTGTTAATCTGACAAGCTTGGTCTTTATTTGATTTTAGAGAAACCTGATCTAACACAAACCAAACAGCGTATTTTTAGTTTTATTTATATCTTGTATCAATCCCAATAAAAATATGGAAATAAAAATGTTCATTCATGCAGATGATGCAAAAAAGTTGGCATCACATTCAAATCTAAATATCGAATTGTACAAGATTCGTCTTGCTCAAATGATTGAAGAGAATGCCAGACAGGGCAATACCGCAGTATTTACAGTTTTACCTAAGCATTTAGCCTTAGAGGATATTCGAGCACTATCTTCGGAATTGACGCAATTGGGCTATCACATTCGTTTTGAAGTTGATGAATTTTTTTATACTTTTAATGTGTTTTGGAACTGATGATTCAATCGCAGATAGGACTTAAATCACTGCGATTGAACAAAAAGGCTTGCAATCAAGAGCGCTGACTTTGATATTCACTGATGACTTCAAGCGCAGCCCGGAAAGCTTCTTGTGTAGTCGGTGCACCACAATAGGGTAAGCTATGTAAAAGCACTTCCTGTATTTCTTCGATGCTGGCACCATTGTTTAAAGCGCCACGAATATGCCCTTTGAGTTCAGTTGGACTTTTTTGCGCAACTAAAAATGCAATGGTGACCAAAGAGCGATATTTACGCGGCAATACACCTTCACGTTGCCAAGTTGAACCCCATGCATGCTCATTAATCCATTCCTGTAATGGCTCAGTAAATGGTACTGTGTTGTCTTGAGCACGTTTGACAAAACTTTCCCCCATGACTTCTTTGCGTACTTTTAAGCCATTCTCATAATCTTGTTTAGACATCATTGTTTCCCTGAACTGTTCTATTTTTAACACTGTACTGACAATAGTTTAATGAGCCTACTGGCAGAGGTCTAACAAAAAGCAGTGAAAATGATTCACTGCTTTTTAGGAAAGTTTATAGCATTTAAAATGGTGAACTCTCAAATACTTCTATGCTTGATGAAGATGTGGATTGTCTAATTCCAGTACTTGCTCCAGTTTTTCATCAAAAATATCGGTGAGCATACTGTCGTAGCGCAATGCATTGTATTGTGCTAATTTTTCTGCAAGATCTTGCTGAATTGCTCCACGCCTGACTGCATCAGCCAAACGCTCCTCAAATGTAAGGCCTTGATATTCACCTTTAGATTCAGCTTTTTTAAAGCGATTCCAATCATTTTCTACTGTCGCCAGTAAATTAAAAGTAGCTTCCATACGACCAAAAGCATCCTCTGAATCAATCGAATAATAGACCTGGGTTTTTAGATAATCGCGGAATGGATTGTTCTGCATGATCAATTCAGCTGCTTCAGTTTTTTGACGGTCACTTGGCTTTTTGATCGGTCTGCCGAATGGGAAGCATACAAACTTCACCAGACCCGAGGCGACTGGGATCGGGAAATTATCAAATAAGCCGAAAAATGCTTCTTGAGCCTGATAAAGCGTTTCATCTAAAGCCAGTTTGGCATGCACTTGTTCTGCTTCAGTCCTTTGCCCGTGTTCATAAAATTTAAGAATCGCCGTTGCGATAAACATATTTGCGTGAATATCGGCTAATCGTCCTGAAAGCATTTCTTTACGTTTAATGTCTCCAGCCAGAAGACCTAGGCACATATCCGCAGTCAGCGCAAAGTCTGCACTCAAGCGATTGATAATTTTATAATAAGGTTGAGTAAAGTCATCTGAGGAATCTGGTCGATGATGGCTTGAACCAAACCAACCATAGGTGAATGCCCGCGCAGCTCGATTCAAGGTATAACCTAAATGCTGGTAGAGCATGGTATTAAAGGTTTCCAGTGCACTAATTTTATCCTCAGCCTGTAAAAACTGTAGTTCTTCAAATAAATACGGGTGACAGCGCATTGAGCCTTGACCAAAGATCATCAGGGAGCGACTTAAAATATTTGCACCTTCGACTGTAATCGAAATTGGAATGGCTTGGTACATGTTGGCAAGGAAGTTACGTGGACCTTGTTGAATGCCTCGACCGCCAGTAATGTCCATACCATGGTTGACCAGTTTGCGCATGGTCTCAGTTGCATAGTATTTTGCCATGGCTGTCATCACAGCAGGCTTACCCCCTTGATTGAGTCCGCAGGTGACTAAATAACGGAAAGCTTCGAGTTTATAAGTTCCACTGACGATTTCACTACTGACTTCCTGTACGCCTTCAAATTGACCTACAGAAAGTTTAAATTGTTGTCGAATTTTTGCGAAAGCACCTACTGATAAATAGGTCATTTCGCTGGCTGCAGTAGATAGGGCAGGGAGTGAAATTCCACGTCCTACAGCAAGACATTCCATCAACATACGCCAGCCTTTACCCGCATTCTCAGCACCGCCAATAATCCAGTCGATGGGTATAAAGACGTCTCGACCTTCAACAGTACCATTCATAAATGGCGAGCCACCCGGATGATGTCGGGGCCCAACCTTGACACCCTCATGAGATGCAGGAATCAATGCACAGGTAATCCCGTATTCAGTTTTTTCTTTATTGCCCAATAAACCATCAGGGTCATACAGTTTAAATGCTAAGCCAACCACAGTGGCAACTGGCGCTAAAGTAATCCAACGTTTGGAGAAATTCATTTTTAAACCCAGCGTCTGTTGTCCTTCAAACTCGCCATAACATACAACACCTGTGTCTGGAATTGCGCCAGCATCAGAACCTGCTTCAGGACTGGTGAGACCAAAACATGGTATTTCCTCACCTTTGGCTAAGCCAGGGAGATAACGATTTTTTTGTTCGTCTGTACCGTAGTTGAGTAATAATTCGCCTGGACCTAATGAATTCGGCACCATACATGTCACTGCAGCAGTCAATGAGCGAGATGCAATCTTGCTCATAATACGACTTTGTGCAAATGAGCTAAATTCGCGACCTCCATATTCTTTAGGAATGATCAGCCCAAAAAAGCCTTTTTCTTTGATGAATTGCCATGTTTGTTCATTTAAGTCTTTATTCTGATGAATTTCCCACTCATCCAATAATTGACACAGTTGTTCAACTTCATTGTCCAAAAATGACTGTTCTTCATTTGAAAGCGTTGGATAAGGGTAATCATTGAATTTTTCCCAATCGGGTGCCCCCATAAATAATTCTTTTTCCCACCAACTGGTGCCTGCATCAAGCGCTTCACGTTCTGTAGTACTCATACTTGGCATTGCATTGGCAAGCTTATTGTAGGCAGGCTTTGTCAAGAATTGCATTCGTAGAGGATCTATGATTAACACCAGGCTGATAAGAATAAGTGGAAGACCAATAATCAGTGACCATGGACTGATCAATGCTACCAAGATTGAAACTACTATTGTACTGACAGCCCCCATGTTTCGATTCAGCGCAAAAAAGAAAATGGCCCAAAGTGTGATAATTTGAATAAGTATCGCAATGAGTAACAGCATAAACATATTACCTCTAGAGTTTTAATATTAGTTTTGAGAAATACGAAGACCTGATGAGATTAGATTTATTCTTTCATTAAAAACAAGGTGAAAAAATAAACATATTATTTATTAATAACGATTTTTTAGATCAAAGATTAAGGTAAAAGTATTGTTGTTTTGTGACTATAAGTTAACCAAGATGGAAAAAAACTGCATGAAAACTAAATTTATGTGGTATTTATTCAGTGAATACTTTAGCTTGAAAATCATATCAGTGCTGTTCGTCTATTTTTCAATGTTCGCATTCTGATCGTACAATTATCTTAAATAATGGATCCGTTCTAGCTACAAAATTATGTTTATTTCCAGAACATTGATGATTTTTAGTAAAAATGCTTAATTTTTGTGCAATTATTGGTTTTAATGCACTATTTGTGATGTACCATTTTTTTTCGAAATGTCGTTATCACAGATCTTGCGTTGACTCTCATACCATGAAGGCTGATACTCTCAGGGTTAATTTTAAGCAAATCGGTTCGTAGGAGTCGAGTCATAAACTCGGTTCTCAAAAACACAATCAACAGCAAGGGGCTATATATGGCTGGTGGAAAGTCAACAATCATTTACACACTGACTGACGAGGCGCCACTATTGGCGACTTATTCGCTACTGCCGATCATTGAGACCTTTACTAAGCCAGCTGGCGTAGAGATTGTCAAAACTGATATCTCTGTAGCTGCACGTGTCCTCGCTGAATTCGCAGACTATTTAAGCGATGAACAGAAGGTATCTGACAACCTTGCACAGTTAGGTCGTCTTACTCAAGATCCAGACACTAATATTATCAAACTCCCGAACATCAGTGCTTCTGTTGCTCAGTTAACAGCTTGCATTAAGGAACTTCAGTCTAAGGGTTATGCAATCCCTGATTACCCTGAAAATCCAACAACTGAAGAAGAAAAAGTAATCAAGACTCGTTATAGCAAATGTCTTGGTTCTGCAGTAAACCCGGTACTGCGTGAAGGTAACTCAGACCGTCGTGCGCCTGCTGCAGTTAAAAACTATGCCAAAAAACATCCACACTCTATGGGTGAATGGAAACAGTGGTCACAAACCCATGTCTCTCACATGGATGAAGGTGATTTCTATCACGGTGAAAAGTCAATGACACTTGACCGTGCACGCAATGTGAAAATGGAATTAATTACAACAACTGGTGAAACAATTGTTCTTAAGCCAAAAGTTGCACTTCAAGAAGGTGAAGTGATTGATTCGATGTTCATGAGCAAGAAAGCACTGTGTGATTTCTACGAAAAGGAACTTGAAGATTGCCGTGAAGCGGGCATTTTGTTCTCTTTACACGTCAAAGCAACCATGATGAAAGTTTCACATCCGATCGTATTCGGTCACTGCGTGAAAATTTATTACAAAGATGCTTTTGAAAAACACGGTAAACTGTTTGATGAGCTCGGCATTAACGTCAATAACGGTATGGCCGGTTTATACGAAAAAATCGCAACTTTGCCAACTTCATTACGTGAAGAAATCATTGAAGATCTTCATGCCTGCCAAGAACACCGTCCTGCATTAGCAATGGTTGATTCTGCAAAAGGTATTACCAACTTCCATTCTCCAAACGATGTCATTGTTGATGCCTCTATGCCTGCGATGATCCGTGGTGGGGGTAAAATGTGGGGTGCTGATGGCAAACCTTACGACTGTAAAGCGGTAATGCCTGAATCTACATTTGCACGTATTTATCAAGAAATGATTAATTTCTGCAAATGGAATGGTAATTTTGACCCACGTACCATGGGTACTGTGCCAAACGTGGGTTTGATGGCGCAAAAAGCTGAAGAATATGGTTCTCATGACAAAACTTTTGAAGTTTCAGCAACGGGTGTTGCCAACATCACTGACTTGGAAACAGGTGAAGTATTGATGTCACAAAACGTTGAGGAAGGCGATATCTGGCGTATGTGTCAGGTGAAAGACGCACCGATTCGTGACTGGGTAAAACTTGCTGTAACACGTGCGCGTAACTCGGGTATGCCGGCAATTTTCTGGCTTGATCCATACCGTCCTCATGAAAATGAATTGATCAAGAAAGTACAAAAATACTTGAAAGAGCATGACACGACGGGTCTTGATATTCAAATCATGTCTCAAGTACGTGCAATGCGTTACACACTTGAGCGTGTTGCGCGTGGTCTGGATACAATTTCTGTAACAGGTAATATCTTACGTGACTATCTCACAGACTTGTTCCCAATTATGGAGTTGGGTACTTCTGCGAAAATGTTGTCTATCGTTCCGTTAATGGCGGGCGGTGGTATGTATGAAACCGGTGCAGGTGGTTCAGCGCCTAAGCATGTACAACAACTTGTAGAAGAAAACCATTTACGTTGGGATTCTCTAGGCGAGTTCTTGGCATTGGCTGTTTCTTTAGAAGAAATGGGCATTAAAGAAGATAACGCACGTGCAAAATTGCTTGCGAAAACTTTAGACCAAGCAACAGGTAAGTTACTTGACAATGACAAATCACCTTCACGCCGTACAGGTGAGTTGGATAACCGTGGTAGCCATTTCTATCTTGCGAAGTTCTGGGCTGAAGCTTTGACTGAACAGGATGAAGATGCAGAGTTAAAAGCAAAATTTGCACCTCTTGCACAAGCATTAGCGGACAATGAAGAAAAAATCATTGCTGAACTTGCAGCAGTTCAAGGTAAGCCAGCAGATATTGGCGGCTACTATGCGGTTGATACAGCTAAAGTTGAAGCTGTCATGCGTCCAAGCGCGACATTGAATGCAGTACTTGAGAAAATCTAAGTCTGACGGTTTTTTAACCCGATCAGGAAATAGATGAGAAAAATCGGTGTCTAGGCACCGATTTTTTATGATCCAAGCTTGCAATTATGCTTATTTAATCTGGATCAAGATCTTGTACAGCTGAGAATTCAATCAATATAATCATTAAAAAAGCCCACTAAGGTGGGCTTTAAGTATCCTTAAAATCTAACGCCCATTACGCCCACGACCTCGTGGAGCTTTGGTGTTTGGACGTGTCGTTCCATTGGTCTTGCGACGTGGTTTTTCACTGTCATCCATCTGCCAAATACGTTTGGTTCCTGATTTTTTAGTAGAACCATCTTTGTTCTTACGTACCATCGGTTTTCCGCCAGTACCGCCTGGTTTTTTGACATAAGAACGCGAACGATATGGTTCTTCCGCAGGTACATTTTGAAAATCAGGATAAAGCAATGGTTCGATTTCTTTTGTTTCGCCCGGTTGTAAACCCATCTGAACTAAATCAATTGCACCGATTTTGGTGCGAATCAAACGTAAAGTTGGGAAACCAACAGCAGAGGTCATACGACGCACTTGACGATTACGCCCTTCACAAATCGAAATTTCTACCCATGAGGTAGGAATATTGGCACGGAAACGTACAGGTGGATCACGGTCCCATAACCATTCTGGTTGTTCCACTTTAGCGGCTTGAGCGGGTAAGGTTATACCGTCTTTTAACTCAACACCTTTACGTAGCTGCTCAAGTGCTTCTTCAGTAATATCACCATCGACTTGAACCAAATAGGTCTTAAACTTTTTATTGGTTGGATTGGTAATATACTGATTGAGACCACCATGATCAGTTAAAAAAACTAAACCTTCAGAGTCCATATCAAGACGACCAGCTATACGCAAGCTAGGGTCGTCAACGAAGTCAGATATGGTCATATGTGCTTCGTCTTTACGAAATTGGGAGAGGACGTCATAGGGTTTGTTCAGAATGACAATTTTCACTTTAAGCCACTAATATATATAAATAAAATTTTTTGGGTTTGATTTGTTACCCGATTGAATACCCGTTTTGATAAAAATGGGGTGGTTTAGGTTGCAAAAAGCCCAGTTGATTGTGGGCTACTATAACAGATTCAGCTTTGTATTCTTCAACTTTATTTGTCATCAAGTCAGGAACATAAAATACATCGTGTGTAGGGTTGGCCATTTGAGTGTCTAAAGACATACGTAAATTCTTTTATAATTGAATTGTAAGGTTTTCATTTGCTTAAATTATCGGTATCTTGGATTAAAAATAAAGAGTTAAAGTGATGAAAACAATACTGCAAGGTGGCGGGGCAACAATTGCAATGATCATATTGCTGACAACTTCGGGGTGTACGGGAGTTTTACTTGAGACTGTAGCAAAAGTAATTCCTGAAAAGAAACAAAATCAAGAACCTCTACGAAAGTTAAATCCAAAGCCACAACATGCATACCAAGTGAAAGTTTCATTAACAAATCCACCGGGAAATTTTCAACAAATCACAGGCAGTGTGGGTTTTGATGTTGAAAACCCTGCATGTGGTAAACACCATCCTATATCTGGCATAGTTCCAAGTATCTCAAGTTATGAGCCCATAGCGCTGAGTAAAATTTCAGAGCACGAATATACAGGAGTTTTTTATTCTGACATGATTCTAGATGGAGATTACTATGGAAGAGGGGTGTGTAAATGGAAATTAAGTAGTGTAAGTGCAAGGTTTTCCAATAGGGTTGATACTCAAACCAGTGGGTATTCAATATTTTTAATTGAAAATTCAATCCAAAATCAGAATACAAATACTCGATATTATTGGAATGGCTACTATCGTCCTGCTGATCTACCGAGTTTTATCGATTCAGGGCACAAAAATTTGGCTCAAGTTCCAGAAAATAGAAAAAATGAATTCTTCTCAATCACCATCAGTGCGAAAAAATTAAACTAAGCGCTTTGCTAATCGTAGAAACCACTTCGGTGGTTTAACTTTTTAAATTTCAGTATTAAAAAAACAGCGAGATCAGATGTACACTTCTTTAAAGATGTTGTTGTGATAAGCCAAGCAATCAGAATGATTTAAATATTTGACCGAGGTTTAATTTCTATAAAAAATGAACGCGATAAAAACATTAAATCATGAAACAATGCGTTTTATTAAGTTGAGAAATGTTGTTATTCCTCGTATAAATCTCAAAAAATGATTGAATTCGATTACACTGATCTTGCTGAAAAAGTGGTCGCAAATATTGCTCATAGCGCAATTTTTTTGGATTTACTCACTATAATAAAATGGAGATCCTGAACAATGGGTTATCAGAAGATCGTAGTACCTGCGGATGGCAGTAAAATTACTGTAAATGCAGACTTGTCACTCAATGTACCAAACCATCCAATTATTCCTTTCATCGAGGGAGATGGTATCGGTGTCGACATTACACCTGCGATGAAAGCGGTGGTCGATGCTGCAATTCAAAAAGCTTATAGTGGCAAGCGTTCGATCGAATGGATGGAAGTTTATTGTGGTGAAAAAGCGAATAAAATTTATGGCACTTACATGCCTGAAGAGACTTTCGAGGCTTTAAGGGAATTTGTTGTATCAATTAAAGGTCCACTTACAACGCCTGTTGGTGGTGGTATTCGTTCCCTAAATGTTGCTTTACGTCAAGAATTAGATCTATATGTGTGTGTGCGACCAGTACGTTGGTTTAAGGGCGTACCGTCACCCGTCCAACATCCTGAACAAACAGATATGGTGATTTTCCGAGAAAACTCAGAAGATATCTATGCAGGTATTGAATGGAGGGCAGATTCTCCTGAAGCTAAAAAAGTAATTAAATTTCTGAAAGAAGAAATGGGTGTTACTAAAATTCGTTTTGAGGACAGTTGTGGTATCGGGATTAAGCCTGTTTCAAAAGAAGGTACTCAGCGACTAGTACGAAAGGCGATTCAGTTTGCAATCGATAATGATAAGCCAAGTGTTACTTTAGTGCATAAAGGCAATATTATGAAATACACTGAAGGTGCTTTTAAGGAGTGGGGGTATGAGCTCGCATTGGATCGCTTTGGTGGTGAGCTGATTGATGGTGGTCCTTGGGTTAAAATTAAAAACCCTAGAACAGGCAAAGACATCATTATTAAAGATGTGATTGCTGATGCTTTTTTACAGCAAATTCTAATGCGTCCTGCTGAATATTCGGTGATCGCCACCTTGAATTTAAATGGTGATTACATATCTGATGCACTTGCCGCAGAAGTAGGCGGTATAGGTATTGCGCCGGGTGCAAATATTGGTGGTGCAATTTCTGTTTATGAAGCAACGCATGGTACAGCGCCCAAATATGCTGGGCAAGATAAGGTAAATCCTGGATCTATTATTCTTTCAGCAGAGATGATGCTGCGTGATATGGGATGGATTGAAGCCGCTGATTTAATTATCAAAGGTGTTTCTGGTGCGATTTCTGCAAAAACAGTCACTTATGATTTTGAGCGGTTAATGCCAGGTGCTACTTTGTTGCGTTGTTCAGAATTTGGACAGGCGATTATTGAAAATATGGATAATTAATCTAAAGACAAGCTCATCAGAGGTCTGCCAAGTGCAGACCTTTTATCATTGATTGATGTTCTTTGTTAAAGTGTGACAAACACATTAACAAAGGTAGGCTTAATCTTAACATTTCCACTTTTATGTGACTGGATTTGAAGATGGACAACCATTGCGCAATATTTTTTGATTGTTTTCATTTTTATCACTCCAATAGCGATTAAGAAAGTGTTTTACATTTTTCCAGCAGAATATGGGTATTCGGTTATCAGTATTGCCAATCCGCGTGATGAATGTTGTTGTATTGATTAATTAAAACCATAGCAACTGAATTTACTTGTTTAAAGTTTTTTAGTTCGCGATGATCTGAGTGATTTTCGACTTTAGGTTGTTTTGAATGATATGCGAGAGATAAGATGCATATCACTGTGATTAGAATGAAATAATGTCTATTCGTCTTTCGACAGCTGTAGATCCACAAATAATTGATCCCTGGTCTATGATTTAACTCAGCTTTAGGCTGCTTGTGATTGTACTTAATATGAATTGCTGTAGACTGAATTTAGATTTTATTCATACGTTAACTTATTATATTTAAAAAGGTTGAGTTCCATGAATACAGAAATAGATCCGTATGTATTGGTTGCACCTGTTCATCAGCTTAATTTTATTCATCAAGACCAACAATGTATTGATAAAAATATCACTGCATCACAAGCTTATCGCTTGATGACCAGTACACCACCAAAATGGTTAAAGATTGCGTTTAAAGTTCGAGACTTTTTAAGTCAACATTTAGGTGGTGTACAGCCGATTCAAGGTTTTAATCCTTTAGTTCAAGCGCCGCTTGAGCAGGGTGGAAAAGCAGATTTTTTCGAGGTGGTTAAAGTATCGGATCACGAGCTTTTTTTACAATCAACGGATAAGCACTTAAGTGTCTTGGTGGTATTGCAGATTCTTCCATACAATGAGCAAAAAAATCAGCTTAAAATCTCAACCAGTGTAGTGACCTATAATCTTTTTGGTAAAATTTATATGCTTCCTGTGGCTATGGTACATGGCGCGATTGTTCGTAATCTGTTGAGAAATTTGAAATAGCACAAAATTTACGACAATCTAGACATGACAAAATCCTGTAAAAACTTGGCAAAAAAAGTCATATTTCCCCCTTTATTGTGATAAGAAAAACAGAAATTAAAAAAACTCCTGTGTAAATAGCAATTTAGATCATTTATTGATATTTTGTTAAAACTTGAAGGGAGTGTATGTTGTGAAAAAAATCGTGCTGGTCGTTTTAGCTTTAGGATTTTCTCATCACGTTTTGGCTAAAGAAGTACACAAGTGTGTGGTGAAAGGTTCAGTCACTTATCAGTCTCGACCATGCGCAGGTACAGTGATACCCAATCAACAACAGCAACTTCAGCAAAAACTGACTCAACGTACGGCTACGCAAAACTCACAACAACAAGTTAAGCTCCAACCAGAGACACACAGGTATTCTCAACAGCAGCATCTTCAACGTCATTCAAGTAATGGCACAAGCAATGAAATTCCCGATACAGTCGAAGGGAAGAAGAAGAGTTTAGCAATCGCACAAGCCGCTTATCAGTCTGCTAAGGATCGCTGATTAACAATCTAATCTCTAAAGTGCTGGCATAAAAGAAAGGTGAAAGCGCTATTCGGAGTAAGCCCTTTAACGAAGTGAATGGTCATTTTTTAAATTTAGATTTTTGCTATATTGAGTAAGTTTGTTCTGTTATATTATTCTGTTTACTTAAATGTACTGAAAGATTTAAATGTATGTCACAGACTCGTTCGAAGAAATTTCCTAAAGTTTATCTGCTCGCTGCATTGGGACTATTATTTCCAGTTTTTTTAGTGGGAATGGCATTTTTAGCTGCAAAAAGTGATGCAGAAACTCAGCGAGAGTATGATCGAATTCGTCAAGAACATGCAGAAAGGATTGAATTGCAAAAACAGCAGCAAAAATCGCAACAAAATAGCATTCAATCGACTCAGGATTCTACAACTGTATCTTAATCAGATCATATCAAAAAGCATTGACCAATAAAAACCGCCATATGGCGGTTTTTATTTTTAAACTCAATTATTTGTTTTTATCTTTCAACTGAGGAACGGCAGAGCCGGTACCCACAGCCAATAAACCTGTTTTGGTATAAATACCGAGCTTAGCACGTGTATCGGTAATATCAAGATTACGCATGGTCAATTGACCAATACGATCAGCAGGGCTAAACATTGAATCACCTTTTTCCATGGTCAAACGCTCAGCTTCATATGTGAGGTTTTCAGATTCAGTATTCATGATGGTGTAGTCATTACCACGGCGTAACTCTAGAGTAACTGTGCCTGTAATGGCTTTTGCTACCCAACGCTGCGCTGTTTCACGAAGCATTAATGCTTGAGAATCGAACCAACGGCCTTGGTACAGTAAACGACCTAAACGTAAGCCGTTAATACGATATTGTTCGATGGTGTCTTCATTGTGAATACCTGTAACAAGGCGTTCATAGGCAATATGAAGAAGTGCCATCCCCGGAGCTTCATAAATACCACGGGATTTTGCTTCAATGATACGGTTTTCGATTTGGTCAGACATCCCTAAACCATGACGCCCACCAATACGGTTTGCTTCAAGAATAAGCTCTACTGGATCTTCAATACGTTTGCCATTTAATGCAACAGGGAAGCCTTCTTCGAAAGTTACAGAAACTTCTTCAGCTTCTATTTTGACATCATCTTTCCAGAACGCAACGCCCATAATTGGATCAACGATTTTGATACCGGCATTGAGATATTCAAGATCTTTAGCTTCGTGTGTCGCACCCAACATGTTTGAATCAGTTGAATATGCCTTTTCTTTCGACATTTTGTAATCAAAACCATTGTCGATCAAGAATTGTGACATTTCGGCACGACCACCCAACTCATCGATAAACTGTTGGTCTAACCAAGGCTTATAGATTTTAAGTGCAGGGTTGGTCAACAAACCATAACGGTAGAAACGTTCAATATCGTTCCCTTTGTAAGTTGAGCCATCCCCCCAGATATTTACGTCATCCTCTTTCATCGCCGTAACAAGCATTGTACCTGTTACTGCACGACCCAATGGTGTGGTATTGAAGTAAGGAACACCACCCGTACTGATATGAAATGCACCACACTGAATCGCAGCAATACCTTCTAATGCAAGCTGTAAGCGGCAGTCCACTAAGCGTGCCTTAACAGCACCATAGTTTTCAGCTTTACGCGGAATTGCATCGTAGTCATCTTCATCAGGCTGCCCTAAGTTTGCTGTATAAGCATAAGGTTCTGCACCTTTTTGCTTCATCCACAATAAAGCTGCTGAAGTATCTAGACCACCAGAAAAAGCGATACCCACTTTTTTGCCTACTGGTACATTCTGCAAGATCGTTGCATTATCAGTCATTGCTCGTCCTAACTATTTCGAAAGAGGCACCACATACACGGGTGACCATTGAGAATTTTATAAACACGGTATTGTAGCACTTTTTCGGTCAATGTTTTATGGGATTTAAATGTTAACATTGAAAAAAAATAACAATTTATGGCGTGTAAGTCATTTACTTAAATTGCTGTGAGTAGTGTTGGCTAAATTGTTGAGATAATTCAAATCTACGAAAAACCAAATGACAATCTGGGAATCGATTTTTGATCCAACACAAGTCAGACTCTGTTTGTGAAGCTAAAATCATCCTGACTTATGTTCTTTAAAGCTGATCATTCAATCCAATAAATTGCTTTTCAATCGGGGTGAATACATGTTCACTTCGTGCGATTAAATAAAATCCAATATCTCGATATTGCTCAGGTGTTTCCCGATAGTACTCAATATTAAATTTTTTGATCAGTGATTTTGCGATCATTGAGATCCCCATTCCCAATTGAGTGAAATTGACCAATGCTTCATGATCATAAATATGGGTGAGTTCACCTTTACTTAAATTGTAGTCTGAATAAATATGATCTAATGTTGTGGCATAACAGCATTCTTCTGAAGCCAAGAGAATATTCTGATGGTTGAGACAATCTTCAAGATTTTCATGGTTAATGACGCTTTTTCCGATGATCACCAATTGATCTTCAGCTTTCTGTATATACTGTATATTTTTCTGTTTTGGATGCCCAAGTACATAACCAATATCTAAATTGCCCGATAAAATTTCATCTTCGATATAACCTGTAGCACCAGTTTTCATGGTGATTGAAAGCTCGGGATACGTTTCATAAAGTTGACTAAATGACGGGTAGAAACGCATACCTCCCAGGCTGGTATTGGTTCCAAAACGAAGATATTTTTCTTGTTGATAGATTTTATTTTCTGTCTCTTCCCAAGTGAAGATCATTTTTTTGTATTGTTGGTAGAGATTCATTCCAGATTCAGTCAGTTCAACGCCTTTGGGTTTGCGAATGAATAACTGACGTTTGTAATGGTTTTCAATTTTTTTAATTTTTGCGGTCATATTTGACTGTAAATAGTTAAGTTTATTGGCAGCGGCAGAGATGCTTTTCATTTCAGCAACCGTAACAAATGATTTAATATCCCCAATGTCGATATTCATTTTAATTCCTCAAGCCATTGTAATTTTGGTGGCACATCAAAATTTCAAATACATTAAAAAAAATGATGGATGTATTAAAACATAGCATTATTCATGATGTCATTTATTTTTTAAACTGTACTGACTTTCCATCTGTATGAGTACAGCAAATGAATCTTAGAGTAATGGCTGCAATCGTTTTGTTGTGTCTCGTTTGGGGATCATTATGGGGACTGGTCAAACATAGTTTGCAAGTTTTCCCTCCATTTCTATTTATTTCTACACGTTTGATTTTAGCTGCACTCACCTTGATGTTGGTTCAAGGTTTATTGCGTAAATCCATTCTTCCTCAAAGAGGCGAATGGAAAAAACTGATGGTTTCAAGCATGATGATTTGTATCGGTTTTTATGCAACTCAGACTTTCGCCATGCAATTTGTAGATTCAGGACTGTCAGCAGTTTTGGTCTTTACTATGCCGATTTTTATTGGTGTGCTGGCACATTATGCGCTCAAAGAACGTTTAAATACACAAAAAATGTTTGGATTGGTTTTGGGTACATTGGGCTTGATTGCAATTCTTTGGCCGCAATTGCATGATTTGCATTTCAATCTATCTTTGATTGGACAAGCCTTTTTAATCTTGTCTGGTTTTTTCTGGGCATTGACCACAGTTTATATCAAACAGAATTTTGCAACCTATGACAAAATGAAACTGACGATTTGGCAGTTATTGATGGGTGGATTTGTAATCTTCATTGGGGCAATGATGTTTGAACGGATTGATTTGCATGTATGGATGAATCCACTGAATGATTCTATGCTGTTTTACATTGCAGTGGTCGGAACAGGATTTGCTTTTGCTCTTTGGAATTGGATTGTGAGTCAGGTGGATACTTTTGTAGCTTCAATCTCAATTATGTGTATTCCGATTTTAAGTTTGTTTTTTGGTTACATGATTTGGCATGAACCGATTACACTCAATATTTTGATAGGTGCAGCTTTTATTTGTTCTGGCATTATTTTGAGTTCTTTAAACATTCAAATGCAAAAGAAAGCGAATTCGGGATTGAGCTGTGAGCATCATTAAGGCGAATCAGGTATTTTTTAACCTGAGTTCGACTTAACTTTATCTATAAGTTATTGAAAAAATAAAATTGGCGAAGTTGCTAGGCCTTTATCCTTTTTTTGGGTCAGCCTACGGCTCGTCATACTTTTGTTTTTTGTTTCGGTATGAGCAGAGAAGTATGCAAGTACAATCCACTTGCATAGCAATATTGCTGTTCACTGGAAAAGCCACCCACAATCAGCAATATATAAAAATAAGTCAAAACAATATTAGAAAAAGGAGTCCTGCCTCAGGCGGTGGTGGATGATGTTGATGAGCATCATATTTTATCAAGCATTTTTATCGAACTCATTTGAGTTGAGCACAACATTGAAATCATGCTTGTCTACAAAATCAGTAAATTATTACTGATTTTTGTTGTTTATCGGATGTATAGCATGCATCGAAATGTTTAATTTTTAAAATGATCAGACCAATTTGAAAATCTTGTGATAAATAACATAATAAAAAGATGTTTTAATTTTGGTTAAAATTTGCTTTTTAAAGATCTTTATAGACTAAAGTTGTATAAGATAAGAGTGTTTTTGAAAAAAACATTTAAAAACAATTATTTTTTAAATTTGACAGTCTGAATTATTGAGAAAAAATGCATATATAGCTAAATAAATACACCTAAAATTGGTCATACCATTGTTTAAGTAATCGAGTAACTATTGATCTTTAAATCAGCAAAAATTACTATAAAGTTGAAATATGCGTTATTTTTTTGTTTTTAATTTAATATTGGTCATACCATTTATTAAGGAATAAATGTGTGACTTTATCAAATTTCACGTTCAGGCAAGCATTTCAAGGAGATGACAATGCTTCAACATTGGCAACAGATTTATGATCCAATGGGTAATATCTGGATATCCAGTGCCATTGCACTCATTCCAATTATATTTTTCTTTTTGGCCCTTGCCGTATTCCGCATGAAAGGAAGTGTTGCGGGGACAATTACGGTCATATTGGCATTATTGGTTTCCTTATTTGCTTATCAAATGCCGACTATGATGGCATTGGCATCTATGGTTTATGGCTTTTTCTATGGCTTGTGGCCAATTGCATGGATTATCATTGGTGCAGTATTCCTGTACAAAATTTCGGTCAAAACAGGGCAGTTCGATATTATCCGTTCTTCGATATTATCGATTACAGAAGATCAGCGTTTACAAATGCTGTTCGTTGGTTTTGCCTTCGGTACTTTCTTAGAAGGTGCAGCGGGTTTTGGTGCACCCGTTGCAATCACTGCAGCATTATTGGTCGGGCTCGGGTTTAAACCGCTTTATGCTGCTGGTCTGTGTCTGATTGTGAATACTGCACCTGTGGCATTTGGCGCAATGGGAATTCCCATCATTGTTGCAGGGCAAGTCTCAGGTGTTGAAACCCATGAAATTAGCCAAATGGTTGGACGTCAGTTGCCATTTATGGTGCCAATTGTATTGTTCTGGATTATGGCCATCATGGACGGATGGCGTGGGGTAAAAGAAACTTGGCCTGCGGTGATTGTTGGCGGTGGTGCTTTTGCGATTGCTCAATATTTGACATCGAACTTTGTTGGACCCGAGTTACCAGATATTACGGCATCTATTGCTTCTTTGGTTTCGTTAACGATCTTACTGAAGTATTGGCAGCCTAAGCATATTTTCCGTTTTGCCAATGAAGATGCCAGCATGAATGAAAATCTTGCTGAGCAAAAACAGCAAAAGTATACCCTTGCTCAAATTGCAAAAGCTTGGTCGCCATTTGCAATTCTCACCGTCATGGTGACGATCTGGAGTGTTAAACCATTTAAGGATTTATTCACTAAAGATGGTGCATTACATGATTTGGTAATTTCAATCAAAGTGCCTTTCTTGCATCAGATGGTGCAAAAAATGCCGCCAGTGGTGTCTGAAATCAAGGACTATGATGCGATCTATAAGTTTGATTGGTTTTCAGCGACGGGTACAGCCATTATTTTTGCTGCAATCATTACCATCATTTTCTTAAAAATGAAGCCTAAAGAAGCGGTAGTGACTTTTGGTGAAACCGTTAATGAGTTAAAAATTCCAATTTATTCGATTGGTATGGTGTTGGCCTTTGCTTTTATTGCCAACTATTCAGGCATGTCTGCGACCTTGGCTTTGGCACTGGCACACACGGGGCAGGCATTTACTTTCTTCTCACCATTTTTGGGTTGGTTGGGGGTGTTCCTAACAGGCTCGGATACGTCTGCCAACGCATTATTCGGTGCATTACAGGCCACCACTGCACAGCAAATCGGTGTGCCAGAAGTTCTACTGGTTGCTGCAAATACCAGTGGCGGAGTAACTGGAAAAATGATTTCTCCGCAATCGATTGCGATTGCCTGTGCAGCAGTCGGGCTTGTGGGTAAAGAATCTGATCTGTTCCGTTTTACGGTTAAACACAGTATAACGTTTACTGTAATGATCGGTATTATTATTACCCTACAAGCTTATGTGTTCCCATGGATGATTCCATGAGACTCAGCGACACTGAACCAATGCAATATTAAGGAAAGCAGATGAAAGTCTCCGACAAAGTGGTACAAAGCCTACGCATGTTAATCGCAGAAAAAAACATGCAGGTCGGAGAACGTTTGCCTGCTGAACGAAAGTTGTGTGAACAACTCGGTGTATCTCGTTCCTCTTTACGAGAAGCGATTTCTCAACTGACCAGCACCGGTATGTTGGTCAGTAAAGTCGGTGCGGGAACTTATTTGCAGCAAACCCCTGTGAATTGGTCACACAACCAGATTGTGACGCCTTTAAGTAATTTAATCGATCAAGACCCTGCCTATCGTTTTGATGTGCAGGAAGCGCGAACCATTCTTGAAGGCGGTTCAGCTTGGTATGCGGCACAACGTGCAACTGCTGAGGATCTGGCTTTGATTCGTGAATATTATGATCAGATTTCATACTTTCAGGCACTTGGGGATGATGAACAAGCTTCGCTGGCTGATGCTAAATTTCATTTGGCGATTGCGGAGGCATCGCATAATTTAGTCTTGATTCAGATGATGCGAGGCGTGTTTGATTTGTTGCAATTTAACGTGTTGCTGGGCAGACGTAAGGTCTATTCAGAGACACACCGGTTTGATCAATTGCATGATCAACATTTTAGGGTGATGGATGCAATTGAACGTCATGATCCAGATGCTGCAAGAGATGCAGTATGTGGACATATAGAATTTGTAGTGCAGCAAGTACGGATGATTGATGAAGAGGAAGCTCGTCGTCAACGTGCAAGCCGATTAAACAGGATATGAACATGATTATTTCTTCTGCAAATGACTATCGTGAAGCAGCGAGACGTCGTTTACCTCCATTTTTATTTCATTACATTGATGGCGGTGCATATGCTGAATATACACTGAAGCGAAATGTAGAAGATTTATCAAAAATCGCGTTGAGACAGCGTGTTTTAAATGACATGTCTCAGTTAAGCCTAGAAACAAAATTGTTTGATGAAACTTTGTCCATGCCTGTTGCATTATCTCCTGTAGGTTTAACGGGTATGTATGCACGCCGTGGTGAAGTACAGGCCGCAGTCGCTGCAGATAAAAAGGGCATTCCATTTACACTGTCTACAGTTTCAGTCTGCCCAATTGAAGAGGTTGCTCCGGCAATTGATCGTCCAATGTGGTTTCAGCTTTATGTATTACGTGACCGTGGCTTTATGAAAAATGCTTTGGAACGAGCTAAAGCAGCAGGCTGTTCAACATTAGTGTTTACTGTAGATATGCCTGTACCAGGTGCACGTTATCGTGATGCACATTCAGGGATGAGCGGTCCAAATGCAGCAATGCGCCGTTATATGCAGTCTTGCTTCCATCCTCATTGGGCTTGGAATGTCGGCTTGATGGGGCGTCCGCATGATTTGGGCAATATTTCCAAATATTTGGGTAAACCTACTGGGCTGGAAGACTATATCGGTTGGCTGGGCAATAATTTTGATCCGTCTATTTCGTGGAAAGATCTGGAATGGATCCGTGAGTTCTGGGATGGTCCAATGGTGATCAAAGGAATCCTTGACCCAGAAGATGCTAAAGATGCAGTGCGTTTCGGTGCAGATGGCATTGTGGTTTCCAATCATGGCGGACGTCAGCTCGATGGTGTACTGTCCTCAGCACGTGCACTTCCTCCAATTGCGGATGCGGTGAAAGGTGATATAAAAATTCTTGCTGATTCTGGTATTCGTAACGGTTTGGATGTTGTGCGAATGCTTGCTCTTGGTGCAGATACCTGTATGTTGGGACGTGCATTTGTCTATGCACTCGGTGCAGCCGGTGGTGCAGGCGTGTCAAACCTACTGGATCTAATCGATAAAGAAATGCGTGTTGCAATGACATTAACTGGTGCGAAAACAATTGCCGATATTACTGCTGATTGTTTAGTCAAGCTAGATAAAGCACTGGATGAATAATAGATTGTTGATATTTAACAGATATTCGTCAGCGTATGCAATTTGATATGTCTAAATATCAACTGTCGAAGTAAGCGCCATGCGCTTGCAACAGTTGATATTTTATGAAAATGAAATGAAAAATATTGACCAATATGTATGGATGGCAAGAATTTGATCAATCTGCTTTTTGAGAGATGAAGCAGATAAAATGTTAATTCCTAAATCACCTTTATATTGAAAAGATGCCGCCGAGATGAATGCTGAACTGATCTATTGAGTAAGCATTTATAAAAAGGATAGCGAAAATGCAATCGAATTTTGATTCACAGCAAACCATTCAGCAATTGACTCAAATAGTGGGTCAGCAACATGTATTCACTGAAGATCATGATACACGCCTTTATCGTCAAGGACGTCGTTATGGTTCAGGTAAGGTGTTGGCTGTCGTTGTTCCTGGGACTTTATTCGAACAATGGCAAGTTTTACAAGCTGCTGTGAATGCCGATTGTATTGTCATTATGCAAGCTGCCAATACAGGCTTGACTGGCGGTTCTACGCCATTTGGTGATGATTATGATCGCCCTGTAATTTTGATGAGTACGCGTCGTTTGACTGGAATTCAGGTAATTAATCAAGGTCAGCAAGTCATTTGTTTGCCAGGTGCAACTTTGGATCGTCTGGAGAAAGAATTAGCCCAGTTTAATCGTGAACCGCATTCTGTAATTGGCTCATCATGTATTGGTGCATCAGTTTTAGGTGGTATTTGCAATAACTCTGGTGGTGCACTGGTACGTCGTGGCCCTGCCTATACGGAGTTGGCACTTTATGCACGGGTCAATGATGCAGGTGAGTTGGAATTAGTCAATCACTTAGGTGTTGATTTAGGGAAAACGCCTGAGGAAATACTCACCAAACTTGAAAGTAAAAGTTATCAAATTGATGACATCATCAATAATTCAAGTTGCTGTGCCTCTGATCATCGTTATGCACATGATGTAAAACAAATTGATGAAGATACCCCTGCACGATTTAATGCGGATCCATCCCGTTTGTTTGAAGCTTCGGGCTCAGCAGGAAAAGTCTGTGTGTTTGCAGTGCGTTTGGATACTTTTGAAAAAATTCCAAGTCAGGTGTTTTATGTGGGAACAAATTCACATGATGATCTGACCGAAATTCGCCGCTTTTTACTGAAAGATTTACCTAGACTGCCGATTGCCGGTGAATATATTCATCGTGTTGCCTATGATATTGGCGCTGAATACGGCAAAGACACTTTTATGTTCATTGAGAAATTGGGTACAGCAAAAGTGCCTGCTGCATTTGCAATGAAAGATAAGGTCGATGGTTATCTGGAGAAAATCGGCTTACGCAACTTATCCGATAAAGTTTTGCAGATGGTGACCAAGCTGTTACCTAATCATTTACCTCAACGAATGAATACCTTTCGTGATTTATATGAACATCATCTAATGATCCGTATCGAAAATCAGGATGTCGAGCAAGTCGAAGCTTTTTTAACGGATTATTTTCAACAGCATTCTTCAGGTGATTTTTTTCGCTGTACTGAGGAAGAGGGGCGAAAGGCATTTTTACACCGCTTTGCAGTTGCTGGTGCAGCAATTCGCTATCGGGACACACATCGTTCAGATGTAGAAGATATTGTTGCTTTAGATATAGCATTGCGTCGAAATGACCGAGAATGGGTGGAAACTTTACCTCAAGCAATGGATGATTTAATTATCCATAAGCTATATTACGGACATTTCCTCTGTCATGTGTTCCATCAAGACTATATTGTCAAAAAAGGTGTTGATCCTTTAGCGATGGAACATCAAATGTGGCATTTGTTGGATGATCGTGGAGCTGAATATCCTGCAGAACATAATGTTGGACATCTCTATATGGCTAAACCAAGTTTAAAAAATCATTATCAAAAACTTGATCCGACCAATAGTTTTAATGTTGGAATCGGGCAAACCAGTAAGTTAAAATATTGGAAATAATAGAAAAGATGAAATTTTAAAAATCACTATCCAGAAATTATTTTAGAAAATCATGATCAATTGCTTGTTATATTGATCATGATTTTTTATCAAACATAGCTCTATTTTTTACTTTGCTTCACCTATTTTTGAAGAAATGAATCCCAGTACAAAAGCACTGATGATAAATATAAGTACACTGTACAGAATTGAAGCGGTAACGAACCAAACCCCCAGTGTTAATAAAGCGACAATTCCTGTGCAAATCCAGATCGCCATCCCCGATGAATCGGCTGCTTTTGTTGACTGGCTGTGCGTAGGAGGTGTTGAGGATTGCTCTTCATGATCTGATTCTGGCATTGTATTCAGAACATCCGCACCATAAAAGAAATAGGCATAATCATCGAAACGAGTAAGGTCGTGACGTTGTGCTTCTCGAAATGCAATATAGTCAGGATCATCGGTTTGCATATTTTCTATTTGTGTTAATGGTTGGGTCAGGAAATTTGCATCATTTAAATCTAGAGGTAGCCCACTGGTTCTTAATAGAATATGCTGAGGATAATACTGTAATATGAAAGATTTAAAATCTTCGAAATGATGGACATTTTCATCACCAAAAAAGTCTCTAAATAAAGCTCTTCGTTGTTCTAAATTAATCAAGGCCTGTTGTTGGTCAATGACCAAATAGGCATAGCTGCTTTCGGAAAAATCCTGTTGATACTCTTCCAGGTCGCCTTGATTTCTTTCATCGTCATGATCTAATTCATCGATATATTTTGCCCAGTGCAGATGATCTTGTCTAAACAGCATCAGCCATAAAATAGGAATGAACGCATTGGCTTCCAGTTCAAAAGAAGCTGTTTGAAAAAAATCTGCCCATTGGTTTTCTTGACCAATCGGCATATGATTAAACGTGGTACTGGTTAAAAATACAGGATGACTCATTGTTAAAATGCCTTTTCTTATTTGCTTTTATTCCAAAGTAATATTGCAAAATAACCAAAATCCATGCTTAACAATGTTATAAAACTGTATTTTAAATTTTCGATGCAGTGAAATAATGGAAATATTGATCGTTGCAAACGTATCGATAAAATTGACACTATCTACCATGAAATTCTCAAAATAAGCCATCCAAAAAATAAAAAAAAACGATAAAGTAGTATGCAACAAGTTGCAAAGCCAAATTAAAAAAGGATTCACCATGACAACTAGCTATGCACATATTTTAAAACCTCTTCATTTGGGATTTACCACGATTAAGAACCGTGTCGTGATGGGCTCAATGCACACTGGATTGGAAGATCGTTTCTATCATTATCCAAAACTTGCTGCATACTTTGGTGAGCGAGCTAAAGGTGGGGTGGGACTGATTATTACTGGAGGAATTTCTCCTAACCGTCAAGGTTGGTTGTTGCCTGCAGGTGGAACGATGAATACTCTGGGTGATATTGCGCCCCATCGTTTAGTTACTCATGCTGTACATAAGCATGGTGCAAAAATTCTTATGCAAATTTTGCATTCTGGTCGTTATGGCTATCAACCTTTTGTTGTTTCAGCGAGTCCAATCAAGTCTCCAATTTCGATGTTTAAACCACGCCAAATGAGTGACAAGCTGATCCTCGAAACGATTCAGGATTATGCTGAAACTGCAAGTCTTGCCAAAAAAGCAGGTTATGATGGTGTGGAAATTATGGGTTCGGAAGGCTACTTGCTGAATCAGTTCTTGAGTCGCCATGTTAATCAACGTACAGATCGTTGGGGAGGACCAATTGAAAACCGTATGCGTTTCGCGGTGGAAATTGTCAAAGCGATTCGTGCCAAAGTGGGTGAAAAATTTATTATTTGCTTTCGTTTGTCGATGCTGGATTTAGTCCATGACGGTAATACCATGGACGAAGTCATCACTGTTGCACAAGCTTTGGAAAAAGCTGGAATTACCTTATTAAACACTGGAATTGGCTGGCATGAGGCACGTATTCCGACCATCGTCACCTCAGTTCCTCGAGCTGCCTTTGTTGACTATACCGCAGAGGTGAAAAAACATGTTTCGGTTCCAGTCATTGCTTCAAACCGTATCAATATGCCGGATACCGCTGAAGAAATTTTAGCCGCAGGTAAAGCAGACATGGTACAGATGGCACGCCCGTTGTTGGCAGATGCTTTTTGGGTCAGTAAAACTGCGACCAACCGTGTAGATGAAATTAATACCTGTATTGCCTGTAACCAGGCATGTCTAGATCATAGTTTTCAAAATAAACGCGCAAGTTGTTTGGTGAATCCACGCGCAGCGCATGAGACGGAGTTGGTTTATCTCAAAACCAAAAAACCAAAGAAAATTGCGGTTGTTGGTGGTGGCGTTGCAGGGATGTCAGCTGCGACTATTGCAGCAAGTCGCGGACACCAAGTCACTTTATTTGAAGCCTCCTGCGAAGTCGGTGGTCAGTTTAATCTTGCTAAAGTTGTACCAGGCAAAGAAGAATTTCATGAGACCATTCGTTATTTTAAAGTCCAGATTGAAAAAACAGGTGTCGATCTACGCTTAAATACCAAAGTTAATCGTGAGCAGTTGGAACGTGAAGGTTTTGATGATGTTGTGATTGCTACCGGCGTTGTCCCTCGTGGTTTGAAGATCGAGGGCAGTGATGCTCCACAAGTTTTATCCTATGCGGAAGTATTGCGCGGTGCACCAGTGGGCCATCGGGTTGCCGTGATAGGTGCAGGAGGCATTGGTTTCGACGTATCTGAGTTTTTACTAAAACCTGAACATCAGCCGCAACCACAGCCTTTGGCAGATTGGCAACGCGAATGGGGGATTGATCCAAATCCAAACTATATGACTGAAGGTGGTTTTGTTCCTGCCGAGGTTGAACCACCGATTCGTCAAATTTATTTGATGCAGCGTAAAACAACACCTTTGGGTATTGGTTTGGGCAAAACTTCGGGTTGGGTACATCGTGCACAATTAAAAAAGCACGCGGTAAAAATGTTGCGCGGTGTGCAATATAAAGCAGTAACCAATGAGGGCTTGTGGATTGAAAGCAATGGTCATGATCAATTGTTGCGTGTAGACACTATTGTAGTGTGTGCCGGACAGGAATCTGTCAAGGATCTAATGCCGAAAGAGGGTGAGTCGACTTTAGCCAATTATCATATTATTGGTGGCGCTAAATTGGCTGGTGAACTTGATGCAAAGCGTGCAATCCGTGAAGGTGCTGAAATAGCAGCCAAACTTTAATCAAAATCACTGATTTTGATGAAACAATATGCATTTGAATACTTTAAGCTTATTTTTTTCTTGTCATACTTGGAAAAGCTTAGTATTCTTGCGCACATGGAAGCGTGGCAGAGCGGTTTAATGCACCGGTCTTGAAAACCGACGAGGGTGTGAGTCCTCCGTGAGTTCGAATCTCACCGCTTCCGCCAAATATCTAAAAAGCTCTTGTGATTACAGGAGCTTTTTTTTGTCTGAATCTTTTATGATGCTTTGATTAAGTTTATTTTCTATATTTAAAAGTCTTTATACAGTTTCTATTTGAGATTAATATTTTTATAGGTTCTGATAGATTCTTCGGTGTCCTTGATTCAGTTTAGTGTCGATAAAATGTGAAAAAAGAGGCTATTCCAATTCAGTTTTTAAGCCGAATTTAGAACAGCCTCTTTTTAATGCACTAAAAATTATTCAAATGTCAAAATTTTTATTACCATTTATGGCTATATGATGCTTTTAGCGTAAGCCCATTTGCCAATAAATGGCTGGTATTATCACTACTACGCATTAACTGGCTATATAGAGGATAATACTTACGGTTAAATATATTCTCTAAACCGATCGTTACAGTATCTTTTTGATTAAGCGCAAAACTCGAGATTAAGTCAGCAGTAGTATAGGATTTAACGTCATAACGACCAAAACTATTTGCGTTATTTAAGCGGTAATCTTTTGAGCCGAAGTAAGTCGCTTGCAAACGGTTTGTCCAAGTTTCAGTTGGGTTATAAGAAATATAGGCCAATAGTTTTAATGGTGGAATACGGAATCCTGTCATATCCTGTTCATTTTGAGTGCCTTGGGGCTGTTCACGACCTTCCATGACGCTGATGCTGCCACCCGTTCCCCAAACATTTGCATCATCTATATAATCTAAAGTCGCCTCAATACCTGTCACTTTCTCTTTTGTTCTAGCAAGCACTAAACCATTGTTGAACGATTGCACGCCTCCAAGATCAGACGTTGAATGGAATACTGCTAAACTTGATGAAAAATTATTAAAGTTTCCTTTCCATCCAAGTTCATAGTTATCTACTTTTACGGGTTCTAAAAATGATGAACCAAGATTAAATCCATTACCTGCATTACGGATAATCACACCGACATCAGGTAACTGAAATCCTTGATTGAAAGAAGCATATATTGAATGTTGATCTGTCGGTGAAAAGGTTAGATTGGCATTGTATAACCAAGCATTGGCTTTTACTTTACCGCCTGGAACCGTATAAGGTTGAGTCTTGCCTAATTGTGATAATGGCACAAAACTATCAATTTGCGCATAGGTATCTTCATAGCGTGTCCCTGCTTCTGCTGACCAATAATCGTTAAAGCGGTGTTTCAGTTGTAAAAAACCGCCTATGCTTTGGGTAGTTAACTCTGGCAAATAAATGAGTTTTCCAATTTTTACAAAGGTTAAGCCACCAGATTGATCATAAATTTGAGGATCAAAAATATCTAAAGGCATTTCACTTTTTTCTCGGCTGAAGTCTCCGCCCCAAACAAGTGATGTATCACCTAAAAAATCAACTGGGGTGGTAACGGTGAGACGGCTTCCTAGCACATTATTTTCTTGATAAATCTGATCGACCTGCTTACCACGATTTGCATTTGAACGGGCATCGAATGGTGAAAAACGTGTAAAGAAGTCACGATAATAAATTTGTGCATCAACTTTTTGACCAAACAGGTCTTTATGGTTATAAGTTAAATTGTAGATTTGGTTCTCATTTTTATTTTGATTTTTTAGTTTTAGCCCAGTAATTGCTTTGGCAGGCACAGTGCCAGCTGGAAATTTTTTGGTACTTGGATCAGATGCATAATCCGAATCCTGTTCAGCGTTGTAATAATTTGCTGCAAGTTGTATATATTGATTATCATCAATGTGATAACCAATTTTTCCTCCTATGCTATAGGTATTGGCATCAAATAAATCTCCTTGAGCTGGTTCAGGGGCAACACGATCGCCACTTGCATCGTAGGCACTACCAATACGCTGATAACCAAAGTCGAATGCGTAATCAAATTGATTAAAATTACCTGTGAAATATTGGTGAATATCGCCACCTAAAGCATCAGAACGGAAATTTGTTAAAGATGTTTGTAGTCCAACAACTGTTTTTGCGGTAGGTTCACCGCCCGCGGCTTTGGTTGTGATCGAGATAATACCACCGGCAGCACCGCTACCATAAATTGCATTACTCCCTCGAATGACTTCAATGTTGGCAATACTTTCAGGGTCTATTGCCGATAGTCCTCTTGCCGTATCCCGTGTAAGGTTCATGGGAACACCATCAACCAAGATGAGGGCATTACGACCACGTAAAGTTTGACCGTAATCTGTCATGGTGCGACTTGAGTCTGATAAACCAGGTACTGCTTTGGCTAAAACAGTTGCAATATTTCCAGATGAACCATTTCTTAAGCTTTCAATTTGTTTTTCATCGAGTTTGGTGACCTGCTTGGCAGATGTGGAGAGTTCATCTGCACGTGAAGCACTGATTGTAATTGTAGGGAGTACGCCAGGTTTCTTTTCAGTTTCTATGGATTCGGAAGTTGAAGCTGCAAATACTGGGTTTGAAAGAAAGATGACCCCACTGAATGAAAGAAGAGGAATGATACTTCTGATTTCAGACTTGCTTTTAAAAAGTGTATGATTTTTTGTCTTATTTCCCATTTTTCTCGCCTTGAGATTGCTTAGAAATTTGAGGAATTATAAGTGAGAATCATTGTGATTAACAATATTACTATTCAACAGCAACTGATTAAAGTCAGGTTATTGAATCTATAAGTTTGCAACCGTTTTTATGATTCCTAAGACTGTAATGTCCACAAGTTTATGGTCGAGGGGAAAGCCTATCCTAAATCAAAATAGTAAAAATCCTTTAAATAGACAATCTATGCTCTGTGTATTTCAAAAAACTCGCAACTGTCTTTGTTTAATCATTAAAAAACATGAAAGAGATGTTTTACCTTCTCTTTGATAACGCTTCAGTTGAGGTAAAATTCATACATATACTTTTTTTAAATCTTATATTTTTGTCTATAAATATTCATGGAAATAAAAATTCTTTTAAAATTGCTAGACCCTGGCGATATTTTAGTAGATATCAAGTCAAATAATTTATCCCTTATTGCCCTTTTGGTATTTGGTATTTGGTATAAGTAATATTTATAGTAAATCTGTTTCATAAATCAAAAAAGCTCATCTTTTTGCTTATTTTTCCTTCTGATAAAATTAATATTTTTAAGCATAATCTGCGTATGGAATATTTCGACTCAAAAAACTTTCTGATGCCTAGTTTAAGAGTTATAAATGTATTTCTCGTTCAACATTTCCTCTAATTTTCGAACAAATGCAGATGAATATTCCAGTTAAAGGTAAGATTACCAAAACTGTGCATTTTGGATTAGATGCTGTGCTAAAAATATATAATTGAGAAATTAATAAAAGAAGAATTGGGGTTGAGTATGTATTTGGTATATTAAAGATTTTAGAAATGCTTACATAATATTATCGAAAGAGAGGGAAACGACTTAGCTTGAGGTTTAATTTGATTGCTGAAATTTATAGTTTGGAACTGTATAAAACGATTTATAAATAAGTCTATGAGGTGAATTAATAATTATTATGAAATTGATTTTTCATTACATTAAATCATTAATGTATTTGATTTTTTTTGCAGCTTAATATTGTTTGAATTTGTAAAAAACTATGTTATACATAATTAAATATTGTATTTACAGTATTTATTCTTCTTAAGAAATCATAAATTTATTACATGGATTTTAAAATGAAAAAATCAATTACAAGTATATTTTCACTTTGTTTAATCAGTGGCTTATTGGTCGCTTGTGGAGGAGGTGGAGGTGGAGATAATGTCAGTTCTTCTGGTAATTCTGGTAATTCAGGGGCAGGAACACAAGCAATTACTGAGAGTTGTTCAACACCAGATAGCGGTAAAACTTATCTCGTAAGTACGAATGGCTGTTTAATCAAAACTTCTTCTACGACTCAAACAGGCGTATGTACTTCTACAACAACTATTAAATTATTAACAGGTACAGGTCTCACTAAAGATAAAGTGATATCCGAAGGTGCTAGCTTTAGTGCTGGGAGTAACCTATCTATTAATGGCGTAAGCTATAAGTGCGTTTAATAATATGTATCTAAAAGAAATTCTCATCGGCTTGTGCTGTTTTGGTACAGGCTATGGAATCGCTTTGATGAATACTGATGACGGGTTCAATAATCCGTCTCATTCATACAACGAAATTGATTCCAAAATACTAAGCGAAAATATAAATAAACCGATTCCAAAAAGCCATGATGATCAATTTAATGCGTTGATATCACAATCAAATGGACGTGTTTTATCTCAAGCAACAATCGAAAAAATTAAAATGATACTCAATCAAATGCCAGAGCAAGAAGTTGAAAGTTATCTATCTAAGGCATTTCCTTTGAATAACTTTAATTCTATTCAAAATAAAAAACAGTTTTCAGGAAGACTATTGGAAGAACTGTCAAGTGAAGCTATTGTTTCTAAAGAGGATATGCAAGGTAAACTTGTTTTATCTAGAAATCTAAGTAACAACTTACAGTCTGAGAATATGTCACAAATCTATAAGAATCAACAAATCGTTGCTCATTACGATACCTTAGGGAAATTATCGAAAAGTGATCAAGTTTTTGTGAAATGGGTGAATAAAGATAATGGTGAGGTATTATTGTTTACACCTCAGCCTGTAAATCCTCAAAGTGATCAGAATTGGGTAAGTTATGCTCCACCAGATGGTTGGAAGCCTGGTGAATATGCAATTCAGTATTTTCAAGTTGATGATAAGTTAACCCCTATTGCTCAAGCTGATTATACGATTGGACAAGTATTGGATTAGTTTACACTATCATTGTTTTTTATAATTTTAGTGAGTATTGAGTTTAAGGAATTAACTTTAAATAAAATACAAGATTAAGTGTAATAAAATCTAGAAGTAAACTGATTTTTAAAAATTACAATTAAATATAATTTTGTAATAAGGATATTTATTGAAGGTTGTCGAGTAATTAAAAGTTGTTTAATTTATAATACCACTCTTTTGCTAATAAAATTAAGTGATGTAAAAGGGTTAATATTTTTTGATATTATTGGATTTAATTTATGAAAAAAATTTTCATTATTTTTAGTTTTTCTTTTATTTTGACTGCCTGCAATAGCATTCAGCCTTCACACCAGAATACAGAAACGGTAGACTTATCTAAATTGTCGAACTGTGAACAAATTAATGATACTCTTAAAAGTACATTGGTTAATTTAGATGAATTAAAAAAACAGAAAAAAATAACCAATACTGGTAATGCAATGAATGCAGCGGCTGCATTGTTGAGCTTGAATCCTTTGGCATTATTCGATCACAGCCGTACAGGAGATATTGATAGATTGATTGAAAATCACTCAAATCAAGTCGTATTACTAAATAAGTTACAGCAAGAAAAATGTACTCAATGATTTTTAATAGTTGGTATTTAGCTTTTAAAATAAAATAAGGTTTTTTATGAATAGATATCTATTATTAATTTTATTTTTTATATTTGCAAATGGTTGTGCAACTATAAATAAAATAAATGATTCAATCTTAAATCAGGGAGTTCGATATAAAGAACCTATCACTGGTAAAACTGCAAATGTTAGAGTTTTTTATGGGTTAGGTGAAAGTATTAGAATTTTTCCAAATTCTATTACAATAAAGGATATAAAAAATGATAAAGATAAAGGGGATGCTTTTACGAGTGTTAAGACATCAGGTATGTTAGGAGCAACAAAATTTGAATATACTCCTAAAAGCTTAGGTATGCCTAATGCCCCAATAAATAATTAAAATTATGGTGAGTTTAAAGTTCCAGCGGATAGGCCTATTCTAATTTCAATGACATATAGTTATAATAATGGAGCTAGAACCGAGTTCTGTAAAACAAAAGTTTTTAGAGTTAATTTTGAAGAAAATAAAAATTATTTTTTGGCAATAAATGTTAATTCGGGTTGTTCTTATTTAATTAAAGAATATGTAGGTGATATAAAAGTACCATTAGATAATGTGGAAGTGTTATAGTTCATAGCATTTAAATCTATCTTTTCTTTAAATAGACAGAATAGAATTAACGTATTTTTATTTAAAAATGGATATATTGACTCTATTCTGTTTTATAAGTTAGGTTTTACGCATTACAATTTGATTTTTTAAAATCCTTATGTTTCATTCGGTGCAAGCTATAATATTAATAAAAGCTGGCGTACAACGGCAATCGTGACACATGAGTTTATCCCTCATAAAGTTGTAGATTCACCTTTAATTGATCAAGACTCTAGAACATCTTTGTTTTTGGGTATTTCTCGTAAATTCTAGGCAATTTATAAATCTTGGATACTCGTGTTGGGTCATCTCAACATGATCTGCCTAGGTAGTTAAGCAGGATATTTATTTGATCTTTAATTTAAGTATTCACTCAAAACTTGATTTAACAGTTAGCCATTTTAATGGGGCTGTGTTTCTAAATTTGAGCTAAAGTACCAAGGTTAATATTTTTAACTTCAAATTATTCTTAGTATCTATTTTAGTTGTTAATTAACAAATTAACAGCAACCTATATTCACCATCACTTTCCACAGGCGCTCGATGAATACAAGGTAAAACTTGCTGTGTCGGGTGGTCGACTGCCAAACGCCAAAGATGACCTAAGCCTAGATTTATTGGTGCTGCATCAGGGGTAGCCTGATAATGCAGATCAAAAAAACAGTCTTTTAAAAAGTTTTCAAATTCTGCTGCTGATCCATCATGAAGTGTTTTAAGTTTTTCTCGAATTTCTGGAATATGTATTTTCTGTTCAGCCTGAGCGTTTGGTAAAATATCACTAGACGCGCCATGATAGGTACATAAAAAAGTATCCGTTTCAATTGGCGAGCGGTCAACATGGAATGAATACACATCAGTGGAAATGAAATCTAATTCCTCATCACGTTCATAATATTGAATGAGGTTTAGTGTAGGCGATGTGCCAAGTAGTGTTAATTGTTCTATGTCATTTAAGATGGTTTTTCTTGCGAGTTCACCTTGCTCAGTGAGTTCTAAAGCAAGAAGTTCTTCCTCTGAAATTTCAGTAATATTTTCTTTAGGTACAATCTTAGCCACAATCTCTTTAAAATCACCTGCTAAATTTCTGTGCCAACAGATTGCATTGGTATCCCCTTGAAAAGTTGTATTGATCAGCTCTTCAAAACTGGACGCGAGGTGAATTTGGATGCAGTCTGAAAATGAATGGGTCATATGGATGGATCATATAGCGGTAAAAATAAATTGAACAATGTTCAGTTTGAGGGATTGGAAGAACTGCCGAGTAACGCCAGCTTCATCCCTAATTAAGATTTAGCTTACTGATACTCATATCACTCTGCAATACCCATAACAAGCATAAATCATGACTGTAATATATCTGAATTATTGCTTCAACTCAGACTGCTTTCGTTAAATTTAACATTTTAATATTTAAACAATAAAAGAATGAGTATTTAAATATCGTTTCAATCATTAAAGTGTTTTATTTCTATGTTTTAATCTTCGGTATAATTTAATTCATATATATTTCAATATTTATTCATAAAATACAAAAGATTATGTTTTAATTTTTTTTATTGCCAAGTGTGTTTGTTGAACACGTATTAGTCACATGCAATCATTTATTTGCTCTCCACTTTTGTGTTGCAGTTTACAAATAATGATTATCATGGGATTTAGTATGAATATTTTAAAAAAATTAACACTGACTGTGTTTTTGGGTACAGGTTTTATCGCAACAACGCAAGCTGCAGTTACTGGTCAAGTAGATGTAAAACTGAATGTATCAACGGGTTGTACAGTAGAAGGCTCTCAAGTGGCTGGAAATATTAACCAATTTGGTACATTAGATTTTGGTAAGACTTCTGGTAATTGGGCAAATATATTAACAGCACAAGTTGCTTCATCTGCTACAGGCAGTCATCTGAATGTGAAATGTGATGGTACAACACCAGTTGATTTTACAGTTGCGATTGATGGCGGTACACGAGGTGATCGCAGTCTTAAAAATACAGCTGGCACAGACTTAATAAACTACAATGTGTATCGCGATGCCGCACGTTCAAACCTATATGCTGTCAATACGCCACAAGCTTTCACTGCTACAGTTGGCGCATCTCAACAAGTTCCAATTTTTGGTGTGATTGCTGCAAATAATGGTACCGCAAAAGCACAAGGTGATTATCAAGACACTTTATTGGTAACGGTTAATTTCTAACGGGTATACGTAACAATGAGTAGGTTTGTTCACTCAAGCAAATCTACTTTGAGGAGGTGCGTATGCATGTGCTGCTAAAACAAAGCCTTTGGCTACTGGCCTGTAGCCTTCTTTCATCCATCGCGATTGCAGGACAAATGTCGGCTAAATTAAATTTGCAACTTGAATTAGAGTCTTCTTGCAATATTAATAATCAGCCGATAGATGATGGAACAAATGGATTAAATTTTGGTCAATTGAATTTTGGGGAAGTCAGTGCTTCATTTAATCATGTGTTGGAAACCAGTTTAAGCAACGGTTCTACAGCAGGTTTGACGATTCAATGCCCTGAAAATCTCCCAATAAGAATTACTTTTGGGGCAGGCTTACACGACAATCATGTTCCGGCACCTTTTAATACAAACTACTTCCATGCGGTCAGTAATGGGACCGATTTTCTCGCTTATAACATTTTATATGGAAGTGGTTTTGAGATATTAAGGCCAAACCAATCTGTCACGTTGAACAACAACGGTCAATTACAGACACTCAATCTTACTGGGCGAACTGTGAACAACGGTCGAGCAGTTTCACTTGGACAGTATACCGATACGATTCCAATTACAATTGAATTTTAAAGAACACGATCATGAAAAAAATAGCTTTGAGCGTTTTACTTTTGTTGGTTGTGCAGGATGGAAATACAGAAACAACAGCAAATTTTCAAATGCAGGCGACGATAGAAAATGGCTGTGAATTAAACAGCACTGAACAATTACTTGATTTTGGTCGTCACGCATTAATGTCCCAAGACAATGTAAATGGCTCAGTGATAAATACAGCACAAACTTGGAATATTCACTGCACTGCACTTTTGCCTGTGATGGTCATGCTCAATGGCGGTGATCATTTTTCAAATAATTCTCGCCGATTGAAGCATGAGCTACGAAACGATTTTGTTGCCTACCGACTCTATCAAACGACAAATTTGCAAAATGAATATCTGCGTGGAAATACTTACGCTCTAACGGCAACGACCTCTTTAAATTCTCTCTTGAATTTTTCTGTGTATGGCGTAGCTGATTTGAATAATAACAATCAACCACGATCAGCAGGTCTATATAAGGATACGGTTGCAATAACGATTACATGGTGACTTTATGAGTTTAAATAATATGAAAATATGCTCGAGCAACGTTTTTTTTACTGTTGCTATGTTGACGATTACTTCACCTGCATTGGCTCAGGCGACATTTTTAATCTGGCCAATTTATCCAAAAATTGAGGCTGATGAAAAAGCAGTTGCTGTTTGGCTGGAAAATACGGGTAAATCTGATGCGATGGTCCAAATTCGGGTATTCAAATGGGAGCAGGATAATCTGCAAGATCATTATACGGAACAAAATGACGTGATTCCGAGTCCACCTGTTGCCAAAATAAAGGTGGGTGAAAAGCATATGTTGCGCTTGACCAAAGCGAGTAATTTGGTCGCTGGAAAAGAAAATGCCTATCGAATTATTGTAGATGAATTGCCGATTAATCTGAATGCTGAAGAAGTAAAAAAAAATGCATCGACTGTCAGTTTTCAGATGCGTTATTCCATTCCATTATTTGTTTATGGTAAAGGGTTGGGAAGTGGTTTGACTCAAACCTCCCAAAGGATGAATGTTAAGAATCCCTTGGCTAGACCTTTATTAAGCTGGTGGATAAAAAACAATCCAGAGGGCAAACCTGAACTTTATATTAAGAATGAGGGGGCAAAATTTTCAAGACTTTCAGGAATTAAATTAAGTCCCGATTCAGCACAAATGGCTTTTGGAAAGACCGCATTTGGTTATGTGTTGGCGCACAGCACCATGAAATTCGATCTCGATGATCATTTACTAAAAAATCTCAACCATCAAATTTCTTTGTATGGTGTGGATAGTTCAGGCGTGCAACAGGAGTTAATTGAGATTAAAAAAGCGGGGGGAGGATAATGCATTGTCTATCGGGTTTAAAATCCCCACTTTTTTTAAGCAAAAGCCTGACTTTGATATTGATATCCAATCTTCCATTAGTTTCTTGTCATATCTATGCAAACAATTTGCCCCCACCACCAAGAAATATTTCAGAAGTGAATAGCCTATTTAAACTTTATCTAGACTTGGTTGTGAATGAGTATTCGACCTTACAGACTGTTCCAATCATTGTTAAAGCGGATCACTATTATGTTCAACAGGCTAAAATAGCTGAACTTGGAATCAAGATTCCAGAATCAGCATTAAAGGATCAACAGGGAACAATACTGACTGATTTAGATATTTTTTCTTTAGGTTTTTCTGGCAATGCATCTGAATGGATTGCATTGGATCAAGTGTCAGAATTGAACTATCACTATAATCCAGTAAAACAGTATCTTAGTTTAAATATCCCTGCCAGTTGGATGCCTGTTCAGATACGAGGTCAGGATTTCTGGTATCTGCCTGAAACAGCTCAATCTGGAATAGGCTTGTTAAATAACTATGACTTGTATGCTTATCGTCCTGAGCAGGGAGGGTACAGCAGTACACTATTTACAGAACAAAGATTTTTCTCACCATACGGTGTGTTAAAAAATTCAGGAATTTATAGTAAAACTGATTTTAAATCTGTTGGAAAAAATGCACAGCAGAACAATGGTGGATATCGCAGATACGATACATCATGGCAATATGATGAACCTCAAAATGCGCTTTCATATTTGATTGGTGATATTTTCACTGGCAATAAAAACGCTTGGGGGAGCTCAGTTCGTTTAGGTGGATTACAGGTCCAACGTAATTTTGGCACACGCCCAGATTTAATTACCTATCCTTTACCTCAGTTTAAAGGCGAGGCTGCACTTCCAAGTACAGTTGATTTGCTGATTAATGGGCAAAAAATCAATTCGACAGATGTACATTCGGGTCCCTTTATTTTGAACAATGTGCCCTTTGTCAATGGGAAGGGAGAGGCCGTTGTTGTCACAACAGATCGGGTTGGTCGGCAGGTTGCAACAACTGTTCCGTTTTATATTTCTAATACGCTTTTAAAACCTGGATTATTAGATTATTCCTTATCAGTCGGACAGGTCAGAGAAGATTATGGGATTAAGGATTTTTCTTATGGAAAATTTGCAAGTTCAGGAGATATTCGCTATGGCATCAATGAGTGGTTTACTGCTGAGGGGCGTATCGAATTTTCCAATACGATTCAGTTAGCAGGGCTAGGCTCAGTCATCAAGCTGAATCATTTTGGTGTTCTCAGTGGTTCTGCTACGCAAAGCTGGGCGGAAAAAGACGTTAATCAGATATCGGATCAAGATATTAAGGGGAATCAATATATTTTAGGGTACAGTTATAACCAGCAGCGCTTTGGGCTGAGTATCAACTATTCGCAACGTGATCGAAATTATTATGATCTGTCTAGACTGCAATATACTGGTTTAATTTCAGCGAACAGTAATCAGAATTGGGTGGCCAATACTTATTTTGCAACGGATAAGACAGGGACTTTTGGTGCAGCTTACATTCAAACCAAGACCAATGATATTGAAAATAAATTGTTGAATCTATCTTGGGCGCCAATACTGCCGTCTTATATGCGGGGCGCAACTGTTTCGTTAAGTGCGAACCGTGACTTTGTTGAAAAAGATTGGAGTATGGCATTACAGTTATCTGTACCACTTTTTGGAAAAAAGGCAACCTCAAGCTTAGGATACACTCGACAATCAAGTGGATATCAAGGTTATATCAATTTCAATCGTGCGACGCCTTTAGCAGGAGGTTTCGGGGTTGATTTAAGTCGACGCATTAATGAAAACAGTGATGATTTTAATCAGGCCCGTATAAGTTATCGCAATCGATATTTCAATACAGATTTGGGCATGTCAGGTGATCAAGATTACAGTTACTGGTTAGGTCTTTCAGGATCATTTGTTTTGATGGCTGGTGATGTTTTTGCATCCAATAGACTGGGTGAATCTTTTGCACTCATAGATACCAATAAAGTAGCAGATATTCCCGTTCATTATGAAAACAGTCTTATTGGACACAGTAATTCTAAAGGTTTCATCTTTGTACCGTCTGTGACCCCGTATTACGCGGCAAAATATAGTATCAATCCAATCAATCTACCTTCAAACTTTAATGCCACTCAAGTCGAAAACCGAATCGCTGCTAAACGAGGTTCAGGTGTCGTTATCAAGTTTCCAATCAAGCAATCTTATGCTGCAAATGTTTATTTGACTGAAAGCAATGGTCAACCTATTCCAGTGGGTGCTGTCGTACACCGTGCCCATCATGGGTCAACTTATGTGGGGATGGATGGTATCGCTTATCTTGAAGATCTCAGTGCTGAAAATAGCATTAGAGTTCAATTGCCTGATCAGACTTTGTGTGAGGCGAAATTCTCATTAGATCTAGAAAAGGCCCAGCAACAGATTGCAGTTATCAAGTCAGTGACTTGTCATGAGGTGGTTCAGCCATGATGCTTAATTTAAAAAAAATATTTCCATTCGGGATGTTGACTGGGTTGTTATTTATGTCCACTCAAAGTCATGCAGATTGTCAAGTGAATACAAATGGAAGTTATTCCATAGGAAGTATTTCATCTATTGCTCTGATGGATACGGGTGTAGCATCTAATCAGTTCAATGCGGGTTTAAGCTGTACTGGATTTAGTCTAGCTGCCTTAAATATGACTTATCTAAAATATAAGGTGAGTCAGATTCCGGAAAGTTATAAAAATACTATTACAGGTGAACAGCTTTATGTAAGTTATTTGGATACCAATAATAATCCAATTACAATTAATCAAGAAGTTGACTTGAGTAGTTTTACGATACTTAACTTTTTTTCTGGTCCAAATAATTCTTTACCTTTTTATGTTCGAATTAATGCAGGACAAGCGGTTTCACCAGGAACCTATAAATCTGAAGTTCCGTATAAAGTGCGATGGTATTACTCCGTACCAGCACTTGCTGTTGCGGGTTTAGGAATTTATTTTGAAAGTTTTGGTTTTTTTAGGGGAATATTAGGACTTGGGTTGAACTGGGGTACTGGTGAAGATGTGGTGACAAATCTAAGTATAGAAGTTTTACCTGATTGTCGTATTTCTACAAATAATGTCAATTTCGGTACTGCTGCATTTGCAAATGCTTTTGAACCTGTGCAAACCTCTATGGGGATCCGTTGTTCTGTAAGAACACCTTATCATGTCAGTTTGAATAATGGCTTGTATCCACGAAATGGAAATCAACGTGCGATGAAATCAGTTATAGGGAATAATTATTTAAATTATGAAATTTATAAAAATTCAACAACAGAACGTTGGGGGAGTAGCGGGACTGAGCGATGGTCTAGTCTGAATGCGACCACCAATGCAGGAATTCATGATGCAAGAACACAACAGGGCTATGCATTTACAGCAAAAATTCTAGATAACAATTCAGCCAATCTACCCTCTGGGACTTATAAAGATACATTAACTGTACAGATTGAATTTTAATGATCATCAGTATTTAAAGTAGCTAATGATACATGCTTGAATGAAAATATTTTACTGAGTAACTGAGGTTTTTGATGGATATGTGGAGCAATTTTTATATGCTTATCAAGCAATTTGATTGCTCTATCACTCTGACATTAAAATAATTGATGCTTGTTTTTTAAAATTTTTTATTGGCTTTTATAATAGTTTTTTTATTTTAATTGAAATAAATGAATATTAATTTAGGGTGCTAATGATTTATATTTAGACTTATTGAGTTTTTGTAGGTGGTATTTGACTTAAATATTATTTTATTCAATGAGGTTTTGTTGTGCGTGCATATGCATATTTTAGAATTGATGGGATTTCAGTAAATGAATTTAATTATACCAGTTACTTACTTGGTTATGGTTATGAAATACCCAAAAATAGATTTATATTTGAGAATGTTAAGGTGAGTATACCATTTGAGTTTCGGCATCAATTTAAAATCTTGATTAACTATACGTTGGAAAGCGGAGATCTTCTTTTAATCGATGGAATAGATGCTTTGGGAAGTAATTTTAAAGAAATATATACGACAGTTAATTTTATTTTTAAAAAAGGAATACGTTTAGTCTGTTTAGATTTTTCAAAGAAAGAAATCAAAGGAGATATAAAAAAAATTTTCTTTCACTTTCTAAAGATATGTTCTGATTTTGATAAAAAAGTTCAACTTGATAAAATGATGGATAGTAAAAAAAATAATAAAGTGGGGCGTCCAGAAATTTTGAATAAAAAACAAAAAAGAGAAGTCATTGAGAAATTTAAAAATGGACAAAGTGTATATTCTTTAGCGAGACAATATTCAGTGACCAGAACAGTCATTCAAAGATTATTAGCAAAGTCATCAGAAAGCATTATTCTTGAGGATTCGGGTGAAAAATAATAGAAAAATAAGTAGATTGGTTTTGGCAAGACATAAAGATAATCTGGATAAAAGCATAGCTGTTCAACTTAAATATCGATTAAATAAAAAAATCTGGATTTCTGATAAGATTATTCAAATTGAGATTAATTGTGTAAATGGTTTGACTCAATATAAAATTTTAAGCATTCAGCACGATGGATTAAAAATTATTTTTCTATATGGCTCTGTGCCTTATATTGTAGATTTAAGACCAGTATAGATGATGGATTGACTTAATTTAAAAGCGAAAGCTGGGGAATATTATCGCCTTTATCTCGAGTTGGTTTTAAGCATATGTATCATTCAGCAAGTTACACATACTTAAAATCATTGTCTCAGTCATTTTTGTGGTCATTGTTCAAGTGTTCGAAGTGGATGCATACCATTGACCATCCCCATAAAAGGTGGATAGATCGAATAACCAACCAAGGCTTGAAGCTCAGGTGAAAGCAACTTTACAGTTTCTTTAGAAAGTTCCAAGAGATAGTTTTCCTGTTGGCGAACATATGCTTCACAGTACTGATGTGTAACTGCAAAACGCGAGGCTTTGGAATGATTTTCACCGCCGCCGTGCCAGGTTGTTCCAAGAAAGAAGACTACGGAGCCTGCAGGCATGATGGCAGGGATCGCTTCTGCGCTTTGAGCAATGCGATCACTTCCCCAAAGATGGCTTTGAGGAATAATCACTGTGGCACCATTGTCCTCTGTAAAATCATCAATTGCCCAAATACTTGCTGCACCAAGCGGTTGCCGTGGACGGGGTAGGCGATAGAATGCATCATCATAGTGTAAATGTTGGGCAACTTCTTCGGGTAGGATATTGATCATTTGGCTCTGTGAAAGCAAAAAACCAGGTTCAAATAATCGATCCATAAGTCCAAGAATACGGGGATGTACTGCAAGTTGGTCAGTCATTCTTGTCTTGGAAAGCACATTATAAACACGTTGGGTTTGATGTCCTTCAAATGAGTTTCGTCCAGTTTGATTCAGTAAGGCGAGACCTTCTTGTTTAATTTTGCTGCAAATTTCCTTGGGAATTAAATGATTGATAATGACGTAACCATCACGCATCAATGTTTCAAAATCTCGTTCAATTTCGGATGTGTTTCTCTCTGAACCAGATTGCAATTGTCGATGTGTTTTTGCATGATCTTGTTGATTATATTTATGGATATCTAATCTTTCAGACATATAATGCTCCTTATTAAAAGATCGGCTAGATAGACAATCAATACGCGGATATTGTGATGTATTGATTCATCTACGGTTGCTGGAGTTGCAGGGTGTTGCTAATCAATTGCCAAAGTTGATGTAGTAGTTCTGTATTCGATGGTCTTTCTTTCGCGAGAATGGCTTGATCTATAGCCAAGTGAAGGCCTCCCATCAGCATCGCTACAGTTGTTTTGGGGTCGAGGGCAGCACTGATTAATCCCAATTTTTGTCCTTGAGCGATATTGCGTGCACCTTGTTCTATTAAGGCGTCTATATGGGCACGTTCGATGTCAAGCACTTCAGGTTCACGCGCCAAACGGCCTGCAATCAATGGTGCTAAAGGGTGCTGATAGAAATAATCTATAATTGCTTTAGTTCGCGCTTTTTCTCTTTCGCGCCATTCAAGATTTGCAGGGATTCCATCCCCTAGAGCAATTTCTCTTAATGGTTCATAGAATTGATCCACAACTGCTGCAATTAAACCTGTTTTTGAACCAAAGTGGTGATAGGTAAGTCCAACTGAGGTATTTGCTCTTTTCGCAATCGCACTGATTTCCATATGACCATTATTTGCAATCAACTCTTGTTCTGCGGCGGCAAGGAGTCTTTTATAGGTTTCGATTTTCTTGTCACTCATTTTTTGAATACTTAAAAATTTGAATTGAATTCAATTTAATTTAATCTCAAGCAAGGATCAAGCATTTTACGCTGTTTTTTAAATTACATTATTTGCAATAAAGTTGATGATATTTGATCTAGAAAAATAATATGCTGCTATGAAAGAATACTTTTCACTTATGTGATGTATTTCTAATTGATCATACTTAGGTGTTGAATGGTGACCATTATTTGAAATGTTGAAATGAAAATTTTCTTTCTAAGTAATTGAAACTAAAAAACATGTTGATTGTCTGTCAATCACGAAAACTTAATTAAAAATCACAACAATAAGATTTTTAAATCTAAAAAATTTCCCATCAAAAATTAAAAATTGAGGATTAATTTATGAGTAAAATTGGAACCAGCCCACAAATAGGGACTTTAAGTGCAGATTGTATAAGAAAATTTACGGTTCACTTTAGACGTCCATATGAAATTGGTCGACCTTCAGACCGTTATCATGGAGAGTTCGGATTTGATTGGGTGCGTGATGAATATATCTATCCTTTGCTTAATATTGAAGGGAAAAAAGATACGGTTATAACCGTTCCCAACCACAACTTGCTTTATCGAGTTATGTATAGTAATACGGATAATAGTTCTTATCTTAAAGATAATTTTTCGTATTTTCCATCTTGGCTTTATTTTTTTCTTCAAACTATAAAGGAATATATGGCAGTGAGGAAATAAATAAAGATGGTGTATGTTTAGATATAGAAATTCATCAGCAATTTACTGACAAAAATGACCTAGGAATGATTGATGAAAAAGAACCTCTGACAGATAATGGAACCATTCTAAAGTTTCAGGCTTCGAGTAAGTCCATCACACTATCAACATTTAATAATAATCAAAATGCTCAGACAGTATTTGAAAATAAAGACAGTATTGAATATAAACCCTTATGTGAACCTTTAAGTAGTTTCATCAACACAAAACGAGAATTTAAACAACTAGATGCTAGTGAAGACATAACAACAGTTAACGGTAAAACTGTTAAAAAAATTATAGAAGTCAATAGATATAGTTATAAAAAAAATAATGCAATTACAATTCGTTGTTCGGGTGAAGTATTAAAAAAAATGAATACATTAAAGTTACCGCATCACGAAACGGATGTCCGGATAAAGAGGTTGGGGTGATATATCTTGGTCAAAATTCTGCGATTAGCGTCATTAGTATGGTTGAAGTTGATGTTAAAGTTAAAGGAGAAATTTTAGAAAAATCCAAAAACTATGAATGGGAACTTAAAAACAGATATTTTAATCAATCTCTGATGGTCTTTAAGGTGGTGAAAAGAGAGCTTTTTGATTTAGATTTATTGTCAAAAACAGATCCAGAAGTCCGAAGTTTTGTAAAAAAATGGTGGGAAGATGAGTTAAAGACCAAATATAAAATCCAATACTTAGAAAATGTAACTGGTGAAAATGAAATCAAGGAAAATAATTTAAAAAGGAAAAAAAAGTTTAATCTAACTGAAGCTATTTATTCAGAATTTATAAGAGAGTTAAAAGAACTCTATTGGCGTAAAATGTGGGCAGAATTACGATCGCCATATGGTGATTTAGAAAGAATAACATTTATTTTTTTCACACCGATTCGTATAAGAGCTGTACCACCTGAAAATCGAAATGATAACTGGGGGGAATATCAGGAAGTGCAAGTTTTAAAGCTTATCCAAGTCTGAACTCCTTTAAAGGTGAACTTTCTAGTCAATATGAGTTTGATAATGCTATTGTTTTCTTAAAAGATGGCGTTGAACAAGGCTTTTTGGAAACGTATGCCCATGAGCTTGGCCATGCATTAGGATTATCGCATATTTTTGAATATGGGGAATTATTTGAATCATATCAGGGGTATACGGATAATTTAATGGATTATGACTATACCACAAGTAATGCTATATCTAAGTTTAAAAATAGAGTGAATATATTAACTAAATATCAAATTGATAATATTCGCCTAAATCAACGTATGACAGGTATATTATGGATTTGGGTCGGAAAAGAGTCTAATTATTGAACTGTAAAGAAACACAAACAGGCTTATTTTTCCTCATAAGCCTGTTTCAAATTAGTTCGATTTATTCCAAGTCATTATTTTGAATAATCCATACATAAAGCAAATCCAGATTGGAATTAAAATAACGGACTCTTTAAAGCCTTGTGTCCACATGATATATAAAATCATCACGATGAATGCCAAAACAAGATAATTACTGATAGGTGAAAATAAGGCAGGAAATTTGACTTGAATACCTTCCAATTGCGCGGCACGTTTAAATTTTAAATGGGTAAAACATATGATTGCCCAATTTAAAACCAAGGCAGCAACTGCCATATACATCAAATGGCTTAGAGCCTTTTCAGGTATAAAATAGTTCAGTAACACACAACCAAAAATAAGCATAGAAGAGAATACTACTGCAGGCACAGGTACGCCTTGTTGACTTACTTTAGCAAAAATCTTCGGCGCATTTCCTTGAGCAGCAAGGCCATACAACATACGGCTATTGGCATACATGCCACTGTTATAAACAGAAAGTGCAGCAGTTAAAATAATAAAATTCAGTAGATGTGCTGCCCAGTCAATACCCAATTGACTAAAAATCATCACAAACGGACTTTTATCCAAACCACCTAGATCAAGTTGATTCCATGGAATCAATGACATGATGATAGCAAGTGAGGCAACATAAAAGACTAAAATCCGAAAAATAACCTGATTGATGGCTTTAGGGATACTTCTTTCAGGATTTTCTGCTTCCGCCGCAGTCATGCCAATCAACTCAATGCCACCGAAGGCAAACATTAAAAAAGCAAGCATGTAGAACAACCCTGAGAATCCATGCGGGAAAAACCCACCGTGTTGCCATAAATTACTGAAACTTGCTGTTGAGTCCGAGCCTGCTGTAAGCAATAAGTATAATCCAAACACAATCATTGAAATGACGGCAGTCACTTTGATAATCGCTAGCCAAAATTCTGACTCGCCATAAATTTTTACATTACCAAGGTTTAGGCATGTCACCACGATGAAGAAAAATAAAGTTGAGACCCAAGCAGGAATATGTGGCCACCAATAGTGAACATATTTGGCAATTGCTGTCAGCTCAGTCATCGCCACTAAAATATAGACCACCCAATAATTCCAGCCTGATAAAAAGCCAGGAAAGTTTCCCCAATATTTTTGCGAAAAATAACTGAAAGAACCTGCAACAGGTTCTTCTACAATCATTTCACCCATTTGACGCATAATTAAAAATGCAATCAAACCCACAATGGCATAACCCAAAATAATTGAAGGACCAGCAGATTGGATGGCTTGTGCTGAACCTAGAAAAAGACCCGTGCCAACAGCACCACCCATCGCGATCAATTGGATATGTCGGTTTTTAAGTCCACGTTTTAATTGGGAAGAGGAATGGTTCAAAATAGGACGCGCTGATTCAAAAAGGGCTATTGTAATAGATTGAATATGGATCGCCTAGTTTGAAATGATGATTAGAATAATCATCTGATCGGACTATAAATCAAGAGCTCACAAATCTAAGCTTCAAAAAATAAAGGGAAAATATTGTTATTCGAGAGCATTAAGGTTATTCGATGATTCCTGTGATCAAGAAGCTGCTCAATTTAACATGCTATAGACAAATCAGTGATTCAAAATGATTTAAAACTATATAGAACCAAGGATCGTTGCTCTAAAACTAATGGTTCAGATTAAGCCGATCATCGTACTTGAATATTCACTATTGTGATATTTTATTTACTATAGTAAATTTAAAGCTTACCTGTATGGGTATGAACATATTTCATTGCACTGTATTAGATGAGAAAAAGTTAAAATGTTAAAAATTCGTATGTCACGTCCCGATGAAAGCAGTCAAGTGGTTGCAATCTGGCAAAGTTCAGTTGATGCAACACATCATTTCTTGTCTGCACAAGATCGTCATGATATTGAAAAAGAAGTGATTGATTTTTTTTCTGAAACCCCCGTTTGGCTTGCTGTAGATTCCAATGATCATGCTTTAGGATTTATGTTTTTACATGATGGTCATATGGAGGCGTTGTTTATTGATGCCAAAGCGCGTGGCCAAGGTGTTGGTAAGTTATTGTTATCGCATGCTTTAAAGGTATTTCCACATTTAAGCATTGATGTGAATGAACAAAATCAACAAGCTATTGGCTTCTATCAATACATGGGATGTCAGATTACTGGACGATCTGAACGAGATGGCCAAGGTCGAGAGTACCCCTTGTTACACTTAACCTTAAGTTCAAAAAATCTTGAAGATTTTTGATGTATTTTTGCGAAAATAAAATAATAAAACCATAGACCAATATAGGTAAAAGCCTAGGTTTTTTTCTGACTGAACGTTGCAATATATATACATGGCATCTTTTCATCAGGATTATGTAAATGGCAGTCAGCAGGCGCTGTTAATCCAATACAATCACCTGTGTCTAAATGAAATGCCTGAGTATCAATTTGTAGATCAAGCTGTCCACTTAAAACCCACAACGTTTGCCCATTCAAGTGTTCATAAGCTTGAGCAGGAATAGACAATTTCCCCTGAGGTGGAATTTCAATTTTAATCATTTCTGGATCTGCGCCGGCAGGTGAAATCGACCAACGTGTAATACCAAATTGGTGATCTGTCCAAAACTGTTGTAAATACTTTCTTGAAAGCAGTATATGGTGATTTTGGCTCTGTTCAACTTCTGCAAAGAGTTTAGATAAAGTAATACCCAAAGCACCAGCTAGGCGACTGAGTATGGTTGCACTTGGACTGGAAGTGCCACGTTCGACCTTACTGATCATGGCTTGACTTACACCAGAATAAAGTGCCAGTTCAGCAACAGTCCAGCCTTTGTTCTTTCGTTGTTTAAGCAATAAGCGTGCGATCTCAGTATCTACGATCTGATTATCAGCCTTCTTAACCATTATATAACCTTTATAACTAAGCTTGCTTATTCTGCGTGAGTAGCTTGATCTTTACTTCTGCTATATGTAAATAGCCAGCTCATCATAGATGATTGTAGTATCAGTCTGAAAGGAGGTGAGTGAAAAAAATGATTATTCATGCATCATCATATCAAGTTTAGAATAATTCATCTAACAAGGTGTAATAAAGAATTTTGTCATCGTCAACTGTTATTTCTAGTTCATCGAACAACAGCTCAGGGTTTAAATTGGGATAAGTAATACCCCAATACACTAGAGAAATTGTGCTTTAAGCTTGGATAACACAGTGCAATATCTTGAATTATTTGAGGCAGTTTTTTATATTCCATATGAATGCTATCTCCAACTTAAGCTTTTACTTTGGGTGAATTTAACCCTCACAGGTATCGAATCCAGCTGTAAATCTTAATCAGATCATGATTTACAGGTGAGTATGAACTATTTAAAGTGCTGAGTATTTTGACGCAAGATTTTGATTTATATTAAAATATTTTACTTAAGTAATCTTTTGAAAAATAAATTCTTCTTAACGATAATTCTATTACATGTGAGCCCCCTGTTTTAGGTTGATGTACAATAATTTCAACTTAAGCCTCGTTATAAGGATCATTACAAACATCATAATGAAAATATGTCAGTGCCGCCAAATCATAGTCTGGAAATACCTGTAGTGGCTCTAAAGGTACTTTGACCTTGTATTGTCCAAATTCAACTTCAGTAAACTGCTTATTGGTATGCATCTTTGTTCACCTTTATAGGGTAAGCATGGCTGAGTAAGATCAACAGAATCGCTTGGGGACTTGATGTAATAACTATAAGTTTGACGTGGATTTTAAGGTCAAGCTGAGAAATTAAAAGAAATAAGCCCTTTTGAAAGCTTGTTTAGGGTTTGTAACGCGGCGAAAAGGCCTAAAGTCAAATTTTTTTTAAATAAATTAAGGGGTATCAAGGATCAAGCTGAAAACTGACATCTTATGATCATTTTTTTAATTTACATTTTTGCTATCAGGCTATAACTAAAAGTGTTGACCTTGAAGTTAACTTTAATCTTAGTATTAATCAAGCAATCCAACGGATTGCCAAGAAATGTTAGCGGTAGTCATTGATTAGAACACAGATCAACATTTGAAATGTAAATCTCAAACAGGAGAATTCAGCATGGCATACGTTACAACTGAAGAGGGTGTGGAAATTTTCTATAAAGACTGGGGGCCAAAAGATGCTCCAGTGCTATTTTTTCATCATGGTTGGCCACTGAGCTCTGATGACTGGGATACACAATTATTATTCTTTTTAAATGAAGGTTTTCGTGTCGTTGCGCATGATCGACGTGGTCATGGGCGATCAAGTCAAGTGTGGGATGGGCATGACATGGATCATTATGCCGATGATGTTGCAGCAGTGGTCAAGCATTTGGGAATCAAAAATGTCGTACATATTGGGCATTCAACTGGTGGCGGTGAAGTTGCACATTACATCGCACGACACGGGGAGGAAAATGTTGCGAAAGCTGTACTGGTGAGTGCCGTACCACCATTAATGTTAAAAACAGAAAATAATCCAAATGGTTTGGCAAAAGACGTTTTTGATGATTTACAAAATCAGTTATTTAAGAATCGGGCTCAGTTCTATTATGATTTACCCGCAGGTCCGTTCTATGGATTTAATCGACCAGATGCAAAACCATCAGAACCTGTGATTTTGAATTGGTGGCGACAGGGCATGATGGGAGGGGCTAAAGCACATTATGATGGAATCGTAGCTTTTTCCCAAACCGACTTTACTGAAGATCTTAAAAAAATTTCAGTGCCAGTTTTGGTCATGCATGGTGATGATGATCAAATTGTACCCTATGAAAATTCAGGCGTGCTTTCTGCCAAATTGGTTCAAAATGGAATATTAAAAACCTATAAAGGTTATTCTCACGGCATGCTGACCATTAATGCTGATGTGATCAATCCAGATCTTTTAGCCTTCATTCGTGCTCATTAAAACAACATGAAATTAAAATAGAGGCTGTGATGTCTCTATTTTTTGCCCAGATAGTGAATGAAAACAATAAACTATATCTAGAATTCAACTTAAGTTATTGAAAATAATATATTTTATTTGGATTGTTGGCTGAGTTCCCAGAGAATTATTTAATATATTAAATTGTAGTAATTAAATATCCCAATATTTGTTCTCACTGTTGCATTCAAACTATAGTGAAATGGGAGTATTAATGTCGATTTTGTTTATTTATTGTTCGTTTGGGGAATTTCTGCATTTTTTTAAAACGAATTTTTTTTATTAAATTAATCAATATCTTATTAAGATTATTGATTTGAATACTCAAAATTAAACCAAAAGTGGAAATTACTTGAATGATGGTTTTTACAACTCAGTTACAAAAAAGCAATAAATTAATTAAAACTAAAATATCAATTTAAGATTTGTTTAAGGTGCTAAAAAATATAGGAAAAAATTCAATTCTCGAAATGATAATGAATTATATACAATCGTATCCATTTCTTTAAAAAGTGTGACATTGTTTACATTTTTATCTAGGTATGCATAATACACATCGACCAACACTAATCATTTTTGTTTGTATAGGACACTTGGTATGAAAAAGATTTTTTTAGCGGCATCAGTTGCAGTTTTAGGGGTTTCTAGTGCTTTTGCAGCAGATGGTACAATTACAATTAACGGTTTAGTTACTGATAAAACTTGTGACATCGTGACTCCACAAGGTAAAGACTTTACCGTAAGCCTTCCAACTGTATCTAAGCAAACACTTGCTAAAACAGGTGATGTTGCTGGTCGTACTCCATTCACTATCAACCTGGCAAACTGTTCAGAAGGTAAAGTTGCGACTTACTTCGAACCAGGTTCAACTGTTGACTTTGGTACTGGTCGTTTAAACAACCAAAACGCAACTGCGAATGGTGCTAAAAACGTTCAAGTTCAACTTTTAGGTTCAAACAACCAGTTTATTCCAGTACTTGCTGCTGGTGCTTCTGGTGCGCAAACGAACTCTCAATGGGTAGATGTTGCGGATAAGGGTTCAGCTGATCTTAACTATTATGCTGAATATTATGCAACTGATGCTTCTGCTGCTGGTAAAGTTACAACTTCAGTTCAATATACTATTATCTATCAATAATTTTTATTGAATTGTGCAGAGCTAAAGTGGGTCAGCCCACTTAGCTCTTTTACTTTATTTTAGGTAGAGATAATCGTTATGTTCTTGAATCATTCCTTTTTTAAAAAAGGTTTACTTGCACTTTTAATTCCGTTTAGTGCAGCAAATGCTGAAATTATTATTCATGGTACACGTGTGATTTATCCATCAGATTCGCGTGAAATTACCTTACAAGTGAGTAATAACGGAAATAATCCTGCATTGGTTCAAGCATGGATTGATGAGGGGGATGCCAAATCTACCCCTGACCAATCAAAAGCACCTTTTATGATTGCACCGCCAATTTCACGTGTGGAAGCAAAAAAAGGGCAGTCTTTACGTATTAGCAGTATGCCTAAAGCAAATGAGTTAAGTAAAACTCAAGAGACGCTGTTCTGGTTGAATATTTTGGATATTCCACCAAAGCCTTCCGCAAAAGATCAGAATGTAGTCCCTGAGAATTTTTTACAACTTGCGATTCGTTCACGAATTAAGTTTTTCTATCGTCCAAGCGGAATCAAAGAAGATGCTGCCTTAGCTCCTGAAAAGTTGCAATGGAGCAGTAATGGTACACAGTTAACAATCAAAAACCCGACGCCATTTCATATTACTCTGACTTCGATTATGCAGGATCAGTCAGGTAAACGTGTTGATTTGCTTGCTGAAGGTTTAATGTTGAAACCATTTTCTGATGGAACTGTGAACTTAAAAGGTTCAAATATCGCAAAAATGACTTTTACCACAATCAATGATTACGGTGGTCGTGTAGAGCGCAATATTAAATTGCCTTAAGTTGGCAAGTCTTTAAATTTCACTTTGATGCGTCATTTAAAGCACCTTTGAATAATGATGTAACACTTTTAATCATTCCATTGAACTGAGAGTAAGCGAATTAAAAACCTATTCATTTGTCAATAGGCAGACTTCTTTATGCAAAAAAATGAACAAAGCTATAAGTGGATCAAGCGACATATTCGTTATTATGTGGCTTGTGGCGTGATTACACTTAGCATTCCAGCTCTAGTTAATGCAACTGAAACTGACTTAGACGGGACAGAACAGTCTCCGACTGCTACTGAAGCAGAATTTGATTCGGCTTTTTTAATTGGCGATGCTAAAAAGATTGATGTGAATCGTTTTAAATATGGTAATCCTGTTTTACCTGGCGATTACAATGTCGATATTTATGTCAATGGAAATTGGTTTGGCAAGCACCGCATGGTGTTTAAAGCCACTGAAAATAATCAAAACGCCTATACCTGCTTTAACTCAAACCAACTTTTAGAATATGGCGTTAAAGCAGAAGTATTAAAAAAAGGCGAAAGCACTTATCCAGCAGGATGTCAGAAAATTGAACAGTGGGTAGAAGATTCATTTTATGAGTTTGATACTTCACGTTTGCGAGTCGATATCTCTATTCCACAAGTAGCGATGCAAAAAAATGCACAAGGCTATGTTGATCCAAGTGTTTGGGATCGTGGCATTAATGCTGCTTTTCTTTCTTACAATGCCAGTGCATACAAAACTTTTAATAAATTGCAGGGTGGTGAAGAAACCACCAATGCCTTTACTTCTGTAACAGCGGGAGCAAATTTAGCAGGTTGGCAATTTCGTCACAACGGCCAATGGCAGTGGCAAGATCGAACGACGGTTGATCATGCCTCTAAATCAAGTTACGACGCGATCAGCACTTATGTTCAACGTGCATTCCCTCAATACCGGGGTGTGTTGACCTTAGGTGAAAGCTTCACTGATGGTGAAATATTTGACTCGTTCGGCTATCGGGGTGTCGATTTCTCCAGTGATGACCGTATGCTGCCAAATAGCATGATTGGTTATGCGCCACGTATTCGCGGCAATGCAAAAACCAATGCCAAAGTCGAAGTGCGTCAACAAGGTCAACTTATTTATCAAACGACTGTTGCACCAGGTAGTTTCGAAATCAATGACCTTTATCCTACAGGTTTTGGTGGTGAGCTTGAGGTTTCTATTTTAGAAGCCAATGGTGAAATTCAGCGTTATTCGATTCCTTACGCTTCTGTTGTACAAATGCTACGTCCAGGTATGAGCCGTTATTCTGTGTCTATGGGGCAGTTCCGTGATAAAGATATCAACCTTGATCCTTTTATCGTGCAAGGTAAATATCAACGCGGTATTAACAACTCAATTACAGCATATGGTGGTGTGCAGTTCTCTGAAGACTATTCAGCTGTGACATTGGGGAGTGCATTTGCTACACCGATTGGTGCCGTTGCACTTGATGTGACACATTCTCAAGCTGATTTTGAGCGCCGTAAAAGTGAAAGTGGGCAAAGTTTCCGAATCAGTTATAGTAAATTGATTACGCCGACAGATACCAATTTAACTTTGGCGGCTTATCGTTACTCTACAGAAAACTTCTATAAATTACGTGATGCAATATTAGTACAGGATTTGGATAAAAAAGGTATTAGTTCTGCGCATGTCGGTAAACAGCGAAGCGAATTTCAGATTACCCTGAATCAAGGACTTCCAGAAGGTTGGGGGAACATGTACGTGACAGGCTCATGGGTAGATTATTGGAATCGTCAAGAAACTACACGTCAGTACCAGGTCGGATATAGCAATAGCTATCGTGGCTTGACCTATGGTTTGTCAGCAATTAATCGTAATATAGAAAACAAAGCGACTAAAGTGACCAATAATGATACAGAGTACATGCTGACTTTATCATTACCATTATCATTTAAGAAAAGTTCAGCGAACTTAAACTCGATCATGACGCAAGATAACGCGACAGTGGGTGTGAGTGGTGTCGTAGGTGATCGTTTTAACTATGGTACATCTGTGTCGACACGTTATGGCGATAATCCAAGTGCAAATCTCAATGCACAGTATCGTACCAATTATGCGACTGTAGGTGGTTCTTACAGTGTCGCAGATGGCTATGAACAAGCGATGCTGACTGCACGAGGGAATATTGTTGCTCATCCTAAAGGCGTATTGTTTGGACCTGATCAGGGACAAACCATGGTCTTGGTCTATGCACCAGAAGCAGCTGGAGCAAAAGTTAATAATGCAACGGGTTTAAGCATCAATAAATCGGGTTATGCGGTTATTCCATATGTCACGCCATACCGTTTAAATGATATTACGCTTGACCCTCAGGGTATGTCGGCAGATGTTGAGTTAGATGGCTCTAGTCAGCGAATTGCGCCATATGCTGGTTCAATTTCTCAAGTCAGCTTTGTGACGAAACTGGGTAAGGCAATTTATATCCACAGTATGAAAGAAAATGGTGACACTCTGCCTTTTGCAGCAGAAGTATTTGATACAAAAGGTGAAAACGTTGGTATGGTTGCGCAGGGCAGTATGGTTTACTTGAGAACCAACACTACAGCAGATACTGTGACAGTTAAATGGGGCGAAAATGCCAATGAGCAATGTCGGATTCAGTATGATGTTTCAGCGCAAGCAGCAGACAAAAAGCAAAACATGATCATGGCGGAAGGTGTGTGTCAATGAACTATAAAGTTTTAAATCCTATTCTTTTGCTTTTAGCAGGAACTGTCAGTTCTGGAGCTTATGCAACATGCGCACCTCAACGAGGATTTACGCCACAAGATGTCAGTATGACAGTTGGGCGGGTTGTTGTTCGACCGAGTGATGCTGTAGGCACCATTTTACGTAAAGCGACATTTCCTATTTCATCAAATGGATCAACCTATTATTGTGATTATGGTGCAGGGGTAATCGAAGCAGTGCTTATGCAGAATTATCCTATCAGCCCATCAGGCAATTCAATATATAGTACCAATATTGAAGGCATTGGCATCAGGTTATATCGTGAAGCCGCAGATAATTCAAACTTTTCAGGCTATTATCCGTATACTAGATCATTAAACAGAAATACGACTTATCGCTTATCTCCAGGCTATTTTGTTGTTGAAATTGTCAAGACAGCACCTTCAACAGGATCAGGTGCCCTCGTTCCAGGTCAGTATAGTCGCTATAATGTGACGGGTTATCCAAACCAGCCTTTTTTGACCAGCACTGTTTATGGAAATGCGATTACCATTGCTTCATCATCATGTGAAATCATGGGCAATATTAATAAAACAGTCACGCTTCCAACTGTCAACAAGGGTGATTTTAAAGGTGTAGGTTCTACACAAGGTGAACAGCCTTTCGATTTAAACATTTTATGTAATGGTGGTAAAAACCCAACGGGTTATGAAGAAAGCAACAAAATCAGTTTGAGTTTTGATTATCCTGCTGAGAGTAGCAGTATGCAAAATGTACTTGCTAATACCAATTCCTCAGGAACCAGTGCATCAGGCGTTGGTGTGCAATTGGTGTCAAAGTATAAAAATGCAAATCGTGTCATCGCTAAAAATGACAAACTGGAATTGGGTACTTTAAAGTCAAATGACAATATTCAATATAATTTTCCAATGACTGCGCGTTACTATCAAACGGCAACGAAAGTGATGCCTGGAAAAGTCCGAGCTATGGCAACCGTCACAATTGAATATGATTAATTGAAGTAAATCATATTTTTCTTCAACTATTTTTTTATTTATCCACTGGATAATCTTGTATTAATAATGAGGTTATGTAATTAATTAACTACACCATTTCTTTAAAGGGGATTGAGATGGAGTTAATTAAAAAATTAGCCTTTTTATTAATAACATTTAATATATCGATTTTAAGTTTAAATGCATCTGCTGAGGAGATTAGGTTTTACGGGAATATTGTAGAATTTACCTGCGAGAAAGATTCAAATAATTCAAATTGTAAAATGATTGATAACACTGTGGAAGCGATTAAAAACAAAGCAAACGTTGATAGTCTTAACTTTAATAGCTTGATTGAGACGAAAGGCAACAGCATGGTTCACCTCAATATAGAAGATTTAGAAAGTCATCTGCATAAAATATTGGTTGTAGATTATTACTAAATAGAAATTATGTTAATTGCATCACGTTTATTTTATATTATTTATAGCTTTAAATATAGTTTGATTTTTTATTAGATTATATTTGAAGCTTTTTTTAATATATTCGTTAAAATTGACATCATTGAATAGTTGGTACTGTTCTTTTTAAAATATCCATAAAAGTTTTTAAAATAATATTATAATTTTTCCCTTTATGTGTAATTAGGCATATAGGTGTACTATAGTGCATAACATTTTGCATAATCGGCTTCATAAAGCCTTCTACGACCCATTTTCTTGCATAATGATCAGGTAAAAATCCGATGAATTTACCAGTCAGAATAAGAAAGGCGATTCCTTCTCGGTCACTTGCTGTCGCAGAACAGTTTAATAATTGATGTAACTTCATTGCTTCATTGCTGATGGCGTAGTTTGGAAGTACGGTATTCCATTGCTTGAGATCTTTTTGGTTGATTTTACCTGGGTAGTCGAATAAAGGATGGTTTTCCCCACAATATAAAAATGAATTTTCCTGATATAAATGAAAATAATCCAATCCGGAGAGTGGAGTCACTAAAGGAATGGCACCAGCGTGTAAACGATTATCTAGAACACGACATTCGATATCAGACAATGTACTCATACTGATATTGATCACCACTTCAGAATTTTCTTCAGCAAGCTGTGCTAAAGATTTGGTGATATAAACACTTTGCATGGTGACCAGATTGTTAATAATGCCAATGTTAAATTCACCTTTTAATTGATTGTGCATTTGATTGATTTTGGCACGAAAGTCTTCAATCGAGGCAGTCAACATTTCAATATACTGTAAAACCTCGCGCCCTTCATCGGTGAGTGCAAAGCCCGCTCGTCCTCGTTGGCAAAGTCGAATACCTAAACGATTTTCAAGATCACTCATATGTAAACTAATCGCAGATCGGCTAATGCCCAGTATACTTTCGGCAGCAGTAAAGCTGTGACAGTCACATACTGTTTTAAAAATTTTAAGCAACTTTATATCAAAATCAGTCACTTGGTTTAATTTCTTCGGTTTCATTTAGTTTTGCTTTTTTATATCTAAACTCAAGATAATTTGAATTTATCAAAACTATATCACTTTGTACACTCAAGACATAACCCTAAAACAAGAAGAGTGATTATGTTCGATATAGATACAGCAACTGACCGTGACTATACAGCGGAAGCAAGCCATTCCAATACGCAGATGAATTTAAACTATCAAGCGTACTGGATGCCATTTTCTGCAAATCGTAATTTTCATCAAGACCCCCGTATGATCGTTGGCGCACAGGGATCGTATTTAATAGACAGTCAAGGGCGTGAAATTTATGACTCATTGTCAGGTTTATGGACCTGCGGTGCAGGGCATACCAGAACTGAAATTCAACAGGCAGTCAGTCAGCAGTTGGCAAAACTGGATTATTCACCTGCGTTTCAGTTTGGTCATCCTCTGGCTTTTCAGTTGGCTGAAAAAATTATCCAGCACATGCCTGAAAAACTACAACATGTTTTCTTTACTGATTCAGGTTCAGAGTCGGCAGATACCGCAATCAAAATGGCACGTGCGTATTGGCGAATTCAAGGTAAGCCAAGTAAAACCAAATTGATTGGTCGAGCACGTGGTTATCATGGCGTAAACGTAGCAGGTACCAGTTTGGGTGGGATTGGTGGCAACCGAAAAATGTTTGGGCAATTGATGGATGTTGACCATTTACCTCACACTTTACAAGCTCATTTAAGTTTTACCAAAGGCTGCGCAGAAACTGGAGGTATTGAGCTGGCAGATGAAATGCTCAAGCTGATTGAATTACATGATGCTTCCAATATCGCAGCAGTCATTGTAGAACCTGTGTCTGGCTCGGCAGGTTGTATTGTGCCGCCGACAGGATATTTACAACGCCTAAGAGAGATCTGTGATCAACATGATATTTTACTGATTTTCGATGAAGTTATTACAGGTTTTGGGCGTATAGGAAAATGGACTGCATCAGAATATTTTGGAGTAAGCCCAGATCTACTGACTTTTGCTAAACAAGTCACCAATGGCGCAATTCCTTTAGGTGGTGTGGTGGCGAGCCGTGAAATCTATGATGCTTTTATGCAGCAGGATCTACCAGATCATGCAGTTGAATTTACTCACGGTTATACCTATTCAGCTCACCCAGTGGCATGTGCAGCAGCATTAGCAACATTGAATGTACTTGAAAAAGAAAATTTAATTACTCAGTCTGCGCTTTTAGCGCCAAGTTTTGAAAAACTTATTCATGAGTTAAAAGGCGCACCTCACATTGTTGATATTCGTAATTGTGGATTGATCGGTGCCTTGCAATTAGCCCCTCGGGATGGCGATGCGACAATTCGTGGTTTTGAAACAGGAATGCGATTATGGAAAGCAGGTTTTTATGTGCGTTTTGGCGGCGATACCCTCCAGTTTGGACCGATGTTTAACAGTACCGAAGCACAGCTATCCCGATTAATGAATGCCGTGGGAGACACGCTTTACCAAGTGAAATAAGTTTTGCAGGCAAGATAAAGCCAATGGAAAATTGATGATCGACAAGGAACAGTAATGAATAATTTAGAAGATTTTAGTCAGGCAATACCAGATGTGGACAGTATACAGAGCATAGAAACAGTCGATGTTGTAGGACACTTTATTCAAGGTGGCTTGATGACCAAGACGAATAAAAAGCAAGCTGTGTATCACCCGGCAACAGGCAAAGTCACTAAATACGTTGCGATTGCTGATGCTGTACTGGTCAATCATGTTGTTGATATTGCGCAGCAAGCATTCCCTGAATGGCGTGATACACCCGTGATTAAACGTGCTCGGGTAATGTTTAAGTTTAAACAATTACTTGAGGAAAATGCAGAAAAACTCTGTGAATTGATTGGGCAGGAGCATGGCAAAATTTGCCATGATGCCAAAGGTGAGTTGCAGCGGGGTATTGAAAATGTTGAATACGCCTGTGGAGCACCAGAATTTTTAAAAGGCGAATTTTCAAAAAATGTCGGACCTGATATTGATTCATGGAGTGAATTTCAACCCTTAGGCGTGGTTGCAGGCGTTACCCCATTTAATTTCCCGGCAATGGTACCCCTGTGGATGTTTCCAATGGCGATTGTATGTGGGAACTGCTTCATTCTCAAACCTTCAGAAAAGACGCCATCAGCTGCATTATATTTGGCTGAATTGTTGAAAAAAGCGGGTTTACCTGATGGTGTATTCAACGTCGTCAACGGCGATAAAGAAGCCGTTGATGCTTTGCTTTATCACCCCAAAGTTCAAGCCATGAGTTTTGTCGGTTCTACTCCTATCGCAGAGTATATTTATCGTACAGCAACCTCTACAGGCAAACGTTGCCAAGCTTTAGGTGGAGCAAAAAATCACGCCATTATTATGCCGGATGCCGATATCGATAATGTTGTCAATTCCTTGTTGGGTGCTGCATTTGGTTCATCTGGTGAACGCTGCATGGCTTTGTCGGTCGCCGTTGCTATTGGGGATGAGGTTGCTGATCTCGTCATTGAAAAACTCAAGCACGAAATGCAGCAATTAAAATTTGGTCACTATGCCGATGAGCATAATGACTTTGGACCGCTCATTACACAAGCACACAAAGAGAAAGTAGAAGCTTTTATCCAAAGTGCTGAACAACAAGGTGCTAAAATTGTGGTGGATGGGCGCAATGCCCAACCCACAGGTTATGAACAAGGCTTTTATGTTGGTCCAACTTTAATTGATCAAGTCTCATCAGAGATGATCAGCTATCAACAAGAAATTTTTGGTCCTGTTTTACAGGTGATACGCGTAGCAACCATGCAAGAGGCGATGCAATTGATTAATGATCATGAGTATGGCAATGGTACCTGTATCTATACCCGCGATGGAGAAGCTGCACGTTATTTTACCAACCATGTTCAAGTCGGTATGGTGGGCGTAAATGTACCTTTGCCTGTACCGGTCGCTTACCATAGTTTTGGTGGTTGGAAGCGTTCTCTGTTTGGTGACTTATATGCTTATGGGCCAGACGGTGTTCGTTTTTATACGCGTCGTAAGACCATTACCCAACGATGGCCTTCAGCACAGATCCGTGAGGCCAAACAATTCGCCATGCCAACTTTAAATTAGCATTGTGATCCAGAGAGAAAATCCTTGGTTTTCTCTCTTTATTTTTAATAGGAATTTAAAAATGTAATTCACAGTTTGATAAGCACATGATCATTTAAGGCTTTGCGATAAAGCACAGTTTTGAAATGCGATCTTGTGCTGATTATTTAAAGGAATAAAATATGAATAGTGCAAAAACAACAAAATTAGGTGAAGGACTTTCCAACCGTCATATCACGATGATTAGTATCGGTGGTGTGATAGGCGCAGGTTTATTTGTTGGTTCTTCTGCTGCAATTGCAAAGGCAGGTCCTGCTGCTGTACTTGCTTATATGATTACCAGTGTGGTCGTATTTTTGGTGATGCGCATGCTCGGTGAAATGGCTGTAGCCCAACCTGATACAGGTTCATTTTCAACCTATGCACGTAAAGCCATTGGTCCTTGGGCAGGCTTTACCGTTGGATGGTTGTATTGGTGGTTTTGGGTCTTAGTCATCCCAATTGAAGCAATTGCAGGTGCAGAAATTTTACATGCTTGGTTTCCACAAGTGTCCAGTGCCATCTATGCTTTTGCATTTATTATCTTACTGAGTTTTGCCAACTTTTTTAGTACTAAAAGTTTTGGAGAGTTTGAGTTCTGGTTTGCGTTAATTAAAGTGATAGCGATTTTATTGTTTATTGTGATTGGTGCAGCAGCAGTATTCGGACTTTGGCCTTTGGCGCGTGATGTCAGTGGTGTAGGCAATTTATTTTCCAATGGTGGATTTATGCCTCATGGCATGGGGGGTGTACTGTCTGCTATTTTAATTTCAGCATTTTCATTTTTTGGTATTGAAATTCTTTCAATTGCTGCAGCCGAGTCAAAAAATCCACAGGAAAAAATCAAACGCGCGACTAACTTAGTGCTTTATCGCATTATCTTGTTCTTTGTTGTATCGATCTTTCTTGCCGTTGCTTTAGTCGATTGGCGTTCACCAGACTTACAAAAGTTAGGTACATTTCAGTATGTTTTGGTGAGCCTAAATGTGCCTCAAACCAAGCTGATTATGGATATCGTCGTGTTTATCGCAGTAGCAAGTTGCATGAATGCAGCGGTTTATACATCTTCACGAATGCTCTTTGCTTTGGGTGCACGTAAAGAAGCACCAAGATTGGTCACTCAAATTAATGGTTCAGGTGTACCGACGATTGCTGTATTTGCTTCGACTTTTATTGGCTTGATCTGTTGTGCTGTGAATTATATGTTCCCAGGTCAAGTTTTTGGATTCTTGCTTTCTACAACAGGTTCTATTGCTTTGGTGGTTTACTTGGTGATCGCAGTTTCGCAATTGCGTTCACGATATCAATTGGAAAAACAGGGCACCCAGATTAGTTTTAAAATGTGGATGTTCCCTTGGCTGACTTGGTTTGTGATTGTCGTCATCATGAGTGTGTTGTCTTATATGTTTTTATCACCACAATACAGTTATGAAACAAGTTTATCCTTGGGTGTAACAACTGTAGTGGTCATTTGCGGTCTACTGGTGACCCGTAAGAACAAAACAACCAAAAGAGTAGCCGTACATGTAGATTAAAGGCTTGTCTACACTGATTTGAAAATCAATCATCGATAAAAAATCATTTGTTTAAATCATTATAATTTATCCACTTTCAAACCTAGATTCTGAGGCAGATTAAGTGGATAAATTTTATCTAAAAATATTGTATTTTGCTTACTTGCTCATGCAAATATGGTCCGACTTCACTCAACTATTGACCAAAGCTTGGAGGTGTTGAGGAAAATATCCTTCAGCGCCTGCAGCATTAATATGATCAAAATATTGATACCAACCACTGGCATGAATCCCATCAAGAAGCGCTTCACGCGCCTTTGAATCTGAAAAGCGCCAAATTCCTAAATATTGATGTGGTGTACTTTGATCGATCGGAGAAATGGTTTCTGTGAGGGTCAAAACTTCAACGCCCAAGCTTGACAAGTTTCCTAGAGCCTCGCCAACTTTGCTTAGATATTCCATTCGTTGTTCATTTGGAAGTGCCTGCCAAGTAGCATTGGGGGTATATAATTCAACAAGATAGTGGTACATATTGTTTTTCCTTTCTTCGGTGGTTTTTAAAGTTTTAAATTTGTTTTATACGTATTGAAATACTCTAAGTTTGTTGATGAATCAGATTTTGAGTAACTTTCCCCAAAAGCGCTGAAAATTGTTCACGTTCCTGGGTGCTTAAGTTGCCAAAAATCTGGGCAATCCAACGACTATGTTGTTCAAACACGATTGTCGCTGTTTGTTTGCCTTTAGCAGTCAGACGAATTTGCAAAGCACGACGATCACCCTGATCAGCAATACGTGCAATGAGTCCATCTCGTTCTAATCCATCCAATAAGCCAGTCACTGTGGCACGGGTAATTCCTGCTCTCTGTGCAATATCTTTAGGCGCCAATCCTTGAGGTGATGAGTCGAGTAAGAACAGAACAACAAAACGTGCTTCAGTTAAACCATGTGGAGCAAGTTGTATTGCACAGTCATGGTCAATCAAAGAAGCAAGAGAGAGGGTTTGAAAACACAGTCGTATACTTTCAATGTTCGCAATGTTCTGTTTACTCGCTTCATCCAAGAGGGCTTGGTATTTTTGTTCAAGCTTCATTTTATTAGTTACCATATAGTATGGTGGCTAATCATATATTCATCCATAGTTGCTGTCAATTCAATTTAAAATTGAGTCAAAAAAAGTGAATGAAATAGTTAAATTTTTTATATTAAAAATAAATTTAAAAAATGTGTTATTAAGTGTTTATAAAGCTATATTTTACAATCTATTTTGATTGATTGAAGCAATGCAAACAGTTGGATTGTTTTTCTAATCATCATGTTTTAAGAGTGTACAGATCATTCAAAATAGAAATCAAACGAAATGAATTGAATGAAATAAAGGAATAAGTTCTCTAATACTTCAAAAATATCGACAGAATTTTTTACTTCTAAAATAAATAAATCACAGCGGAAATGACTGAATATCTTGTAGTAATCACATCTTTAATCTAATGCTTATATATTGGATGGTATGCGATATAGTCTTGATATTTAAAAATGAATAAAGATAAATCAACAATATGGTATTTCTAAATTTTATTGAACAAGGAAAAAATAGGATATTCAACGTGATTTTTTAGTATGAAATTATTATAAATTTAAATGAAAATGATTATAATTGCCTTTAAATTTTTTTGGCTGTTGTTTAATGCAATTTAACAAATCCTCCCTGACATTTTCCGTGCTTGCTATCATGGCAAGTAGTTCCTATGCACAAACTGAGGTTGGTCTTGAACAGCAAGCAGATACTCAAAAACTACCCACTATCACGGTTCAAGCTGCAAATGATCAGCAAGCTTACGCAGCTAAAACCGCAAATGCTGTTTTGAGATCGAATACGCCTTTATTTGAAACAGCTCATTCGATTAGTGCAATTGGTCAGCAACAAATTGAACAAAAGCAGGCGAAAACTGTGGCTGAGGCCTTAGAAGGTGTCGCAGGGGTGACATCTGGACAATATGGTCGTCGCGGATGGGACGACTTTATTATCCGTGGACAGATTTCTAGTTCTCAAACCTTTATTGATGGTCTACGGATCCAAGCATCGGATAATGTTTTACGTGCTGAAGATATTTCTGGGCTAGAATCAATTGAAGTGGTTAAAGGTCCAACTTCAGTGGGCTTTGGACTTGCCTTGCCCGGAGGATTGGTAAATTTAACCACCAAGCGTCCGCAAGCCGAAACAGCCTATAAAGGAACACTGAGTTATGGAAGTTATGGTCTAAAAGAAGGAACATTTGATCTTAATTATGCACCCAATAACACTGCAAAAGGTGCTTTTCGAGTGGTGGGACGAGTATCTGATCAGGATGACCCGACAGATCATGTCTATTTTAAAAATCAATATATTGCGCCATCTTACAATTTTGACTTAGGCGAAAAAAACGATCTCTCCGTCATTGCCAGTTACCAACATCGTGAATATATCCGTCAACAGGGTATTCCTTATAGCAAAGGCAATTATAAAAACTATCCATCAAGTCTGTTTTTTGGTGAGCCAGATCATGGTTATGATGTTGATGTTTATCGTCTTGGTGCAAATTATGCACACTATTTTGACAATGATTGGGTGTTTAAACAGAACTTTGCAATCACGAAGACAGATACACAGGGTAATCCGATATTGGCATCGGGAAGCAATACATTACCGATAATAAAACGTGCAATTAACAACCAAGACAAACAGGATTTGAACTATACTCTGGACAACAATTTGCAACGTAATTTTGATTTTGGAAAGGTCAATTATGATGTGATGGTTGGGGTCGATATGATGCGAGAACGAAGTGATTATGCGCGTCGAACAGATACCATTAATGCTTTTAATGCAGATCGTCCTGTCTATGGAATCACCAGTACAAAATTAGGTACGCCAACTCAAGAGTTGACCTATAGTCAATATGCAGGACTCTACCTCCGCAATACCATCAAGATAGATGATCACTGGATTATTGGACTATCAGGTCGTCATGATTGGACACAAATTGAAATTGATAATATTTTAAAAAATACCAGCACTAAAAATTCAGATCGTGCATTTACAGGTAGCGGTTCAGTGATGTACCGCATCAATGATATGTTTGCACCCTATGTCAGCTATTCTACTTCTTTTATGCCTGTAACTGATGTAGGTGAAAACAGACAATTGCTGAATCCGGAAAAGGGTAAACAAGCCGAAGTTGGGGTCAAATTACAGGCACTTGATCAACGTTTACAAGGTTATGTTGCCTATTATGATTTAACCCGCAGAAATGTCACTGAAGCAGATGCTTCTGGAAATTTTTCAATTCAAACAGGTGAACAAGTCACTCAAGGGTTTGAAGCTGAAGTGGCAGCAGCAATCAGCAATCAATGGAATATTTCAGCGAACTACAGTTATATCCCAAAGGCAGAAGTGACTGAAAGTGTAATCAGCAGTGACATTGGTAAGCGTAGTAATCATGTACCTAAAAATGCCAGCGCATTGTCAACTCAATATTATTTTAGTCCAGATAAACTGGGTTGGAATATTGGTGCAGGTATTCGTTATCAAGGTTCTCGTACTGCGCAGCGTAATGCTGACTTTGTTTATCTACCAAGTTATGCATTGTTTGATGTTAATGCAGGATATGAAACTAAGAATTGGGGTGCAGGGCTCAGTATAAAAAACTTATTTGATCGAGAATATCTAGCAGGAACTACACCGAATGCTCAGTTGGTCAACTGGGGTGATCCAATGATGGTACGCTTGAATGTAAAATTTAAATATTGAACTGATTCTTCTGACACGAAACGTATCTTATTAACGTCTTGTGCTAAATGAAAGTTGTGAATTCGGGAACTGAGGCCTAAAAGCAATAGGCTTCAGTTCCTTTTGCTATATTTAATACCTCTTTAAAAATTTAATTCTTTTTAAAGATATTAGGGTCTGTTGACAATTCGTCTATGTTTGCGACTAGGTGTGTTTTTTAGGCGATTCTAGGCACGAAATACGAAATTTAGTCATTCTAAATGAGTGGTTCGTAACGAAGAAGCGACAAAAAACACGCTAGTCCCGAAGGGTTGTGGTTAAAATTATCTCAGGCTACGTTATGAAACTTAAAAATAGTCTCGCTATTCATTTCATGCCTGCTCAATTTTAACCGACAACGCAAGCCATTTATGAAATGTCAACAGACCCTAGATGCTGACTCATTGAGATGATTCAATGATTTAATATAGACTTACCGATACATTGAACTGCAATCGCTTTCATTTGTGACGGGTCTAATTTTAAATTTTCCCACTTGCACATCTGTTGCAAAATCCATTCAAAATCATCAGCTTTAGGGGGATCTTGCATCCCAAAAGAACGAATAATACTTTGAATTTTATAAAAGGCTTGGGTATGAATCAAATGAGAACAATTAAAACGGATAATTTCACTTTGTTCTAACATTTCCCAGAACTGTTGAAGAGATTCAACTGATCTCAAGTCTTGTTGTGCTTGCCGGATGGCAACTTCAAGCGCATGTAAAGTATGAGGATGTTTTTGCGCCCATTCCTGCGTTGTGGCCATAACTTTGTCTGCGACTTCAGGAATAATCTGTTTGCTATCAGCAATCACCAGACCATGACCTTGAATTTGTGCTTGAATATTCCAAGGTTCGCCGACACAAAAGCCATCTATCAGTTGGGTAGAAATTGCTTCTACCATATAGGGTGGGGGCAGCGTTAACAGTTGATGTGTTTTTGCAATATCTAAATCCGCCAAAGCCAACCATTCTCTTAAGCAATAGTGATGAATGGATTGTTTAAATACATGTGCCAGTTGGATTTGATGCCCCTGTTTGATTGAATCAACAATTTTCATGGCCGACTGTTGTGGTGTATCTTGAGCAGATATTTCGAGATCATAACAGAGCTTTTGACTCAGGCTGATAAATGCACGATTGGTGCTGAGTACCAATGTACTTTGTAAAGGGATTCCCAGTTGATCATTGCCTGTGGCAGCGGCAGGAAGCATCGCCGATAAGCAATGTGCTGCATCTAAAAGACCAAAAGCCAAACGGTCACGCAGGCTTGCCCAAGATGGCTCTTTAACCAAGGTGACATTTAAACCTTGTGCAGTGAAATAACCTTGATGTTGTGCCCAAAGGATTGCAGTGCAGTCCAATAAGGCAATATAGCCGAATTGAATATCAGTTTTTTCAAGAGCATGCATAGGTTATTCCTTAAATTGAGATTGAAGCAAAGCCTGTGCTTCAATTAATTTCCGTGCCATTTCCCCAATCGTCATACGATGGCTCATGGCGTTTTTACGCAATAAACTGAATGCTTTTTCCTCTTCGATTTGATGCATCTGCATCAGCATCACTTTGGCTTTTTCAATGTCTTTACGGTCTGCAAGTTTGCATTTGGTTTCATTTAAATCTTTGAGTAATTTTTTGTGTTTTTTAAATTGTTCAATGGATATCTCTAAAATATTTTCTAGCTTTTCGGGATCGATTCCATCCACGATGTAGGCCGTTACGCCTGCTTCAATGGCACTTTTTATGGTGTCTTTTTGCGAATTTTTGGTAAATAAAACAGTGGGTAAATCAAACTGACTGACACAACTTTCGATGATGTCACGATGAGGATGATCCATGTCGAGCAAAATTACATCGGCATGGAGTTGCTGTAGGTCCGTACTATTTAAATGATCAATCATCAGGCAAGCGACGACTTCAAAGCCATGTTCGATTAAAGATGATCTGATAAAAGATGCACGTTCTATATCATCATCAATGAGTGCAATTTTTAATTTTGACATGCAACAACTTAAAGGTGTCTAGACATAAAGATTCACTCAATGATAAGCAATTTCGGTGCCAATTCTTTTACAGCGCTCAGTTTAGATTATGAATCAAGGGTTGAAGAACCCAAATAGATCGAATGCACTGTATTGACGCAATTTGCATTCTAAACATGCAATAAGTGGTGAGGAGAAAGAGAACAGCACTGTTTAAATCTTTATATTTTAATTCAAAAGGCACCATTAATTTTATTCATTTAAAGCTGATCGAATAAAATTAAATATAAAAACAGAGGTTTAAAAAAATTGGCACGAACTATGCTTACACATAAGCAAGTCAAAGAAGACTTTCAAAATTTGTAAGACGGCCAACGACGTCCGTTCTGATCGTTACTGATATGCCCTGTGCATAACAGCAACTTATATGCGTTCAGTTCAGGAGATCGAAGCTATGTCTTCAAATTTAGATGCGAAAAAAGCAACAAAAATAAATCTGTTTAGTTTCAGCAGCGCAGCAATGCGGGCCTTCCATATGAGTTGGCTCGCTTTTTTTGTCTGTTTTTTTGCATGGTTTGCCTGTGCGCCTTTAATGCCCGTGATTGCAGGTGAATTTCATTTAACCAAAGATCAAATTGCCAATATTAATATCGCTGCTGTTGCCATCACCATTTTAGTCCGTCTAATCGTGGGACCTTTATGTGATAAATATGGTCCACGTAAAACCTATACAGCATTGTTGATCATCGGCAGTATCCCCGTATTTGGTGTAGCTTCTGCAAATAGTTATGAATCCTTTTTATTCTTCCGACTCTTGATTGGTGCAATTGGTGCCAGCTTTGTGATTACACAATATCACACCAGTATCATGTTTGCGCCAAATGTCGTAGGTACAGCAAATGCAACAACCGCAGGATGGGGAAATGCCGGTGGTGGTGCAACTCAAGCTTTGATGCCTTTGATGCTTGCAGCATTGGTAATGTTTGGTGTGGAACAAGCAATGGGCTGGAGAGTTGCACTGGTTGTACCGGGTGTACTGATGCTGATTGTCGGTGCGATGTACTGGAAATTCACTCAAGATGCGCCACAAGGTAATTTTAAAGAACTTCGTGCACAAGGTGTACAAGTGGGCAGTGATAAGAAAGGGGGTATGGCAATTTTAGTTCATGCTGCAAAGAACTATCGTGTTTGGATCCTATTCGGTGCTTATGCAGCATGCTTCGGTATTGAAATTTTCATCCATAACATTGTCGCAATGTATTACGTCGACCATTTTAAATTTGGTTTAAAAGAAGCAGGAATGGCAGCAGGTATTTTCGGTTTATTGGCACTCTTCGCTCGTGCTTTAGGTGGCATTGTTTCAGACAAAGTGGCGACAAAAAAGGGTTTGGATGGGCGTACCAAAGTGCTGTTTGCCATGATCTTGATGGAAGGTGTTTTTCTCATCGTGTTTTCACAAATGAATACCGCAATTTTAGCAATACTTGCAATGACAGTCTTTGCTTTATTTACCCATATGGCTTGTGGGGCAACTTATGCACTGGTGCCATTTATCGATCGTGATGCACTGGGTGGTGTTGCAGGAATCATTGGTGCTGGTGGAAATGTTGGTGCGGTGGCAGCAGGTTTTTTATTAAAAGGCATGTTGGATATTCAAACCACATTAATGGTGTTGGGCGGTTTGGTGGTAATCGCTGCGAGTTGTGTGTTGATGATCCGCTTCTCAGTTGAACATAAAGAAAAAGAGCAAAAGTTATTTGAAGCCGCTGTACTTGAACGCAATAGCATGGAACAAAATGCGACCACAAGTATTAAACACAACAGTGCGGCTTAATTGAGTCACAAATAACAAAAGCAAAGGTGAATTGAGGAGAATGAAATGAAACTTGTCATGATTGGTCATGGAATGGTTGGGCACAAATTTATTGAATCTGTGTTGGAACATGCGGGTGATGAAATTGAAATTACCATTTTGGCTGAAGAACCACGCCTCGCTTATGATCGGGTACATTTAACAGAATATTTCACTGGAAAATCAGCAAAAGATTTAACTCTTTGTCGCTCAGACTTTGCCGATGCTTATGGCATAGATCTTCGTTTAAGTACCAAAGCCATCGCAATTGATACAGTCAATAAACGTATCACCACCCATCAGGGTGATGTGATTGCCTATGATAAATTGGTACTTGCCACAGGTTCTTATGCATTTGTCCCACCTATTCCGGGAAATGAGCGCGAAAACTGTTTTGTCTATCGAACCATTGATGACTTGGATGCAATTCGTGCAGCGAGTTTAAATGCCAAATCAGGTGTCGTGATTGGTGGTGGTTTGCTTGGTCTTGAAGCAGCAAAAGCTTTGAGAGATTTAGACCTTGAAACGCATGTGGTTGAGTTCGCACCTCGCCTTATGGCCGTTCAAATTGATGATTTAGGCGGTAAGGTGTTACGGGCAAAAATCGAAAATCTCGGTGTAAAAGTCCATACCCAAAAAGCCACTTCTGCGATTGAAGCAGGTCAGAACAGTACGCACTTGATGAAATTTGGTGATGGCTCTGAACTTGAAACCGACATTATTTTATTCTCCGCAGGAATTCGTCCGCGTGACGAATTAGCCCGTCAAAGTGGTTTAGTTTTGGGGGAGCGTGGCGGTATTGCGATCAATGACTATTGCCAAAGTTCAGATCCAGATATTTATGCGATTGGTGAATGTGCGTTATGGAATAACAAAATTTATGGCTTAGTCGCACCTGGCTACGATATGGCACGTATTGCAGCCAAGCACGTGATGCAACAAAGTTGCAGTGCGTTTGCTGGTGCAGATATGAGTACCAAATTAAAACTCATGGGGGTAGATGTTGCATCCGTAGGCGATGCACATGCAATGACACCGAATGCATTAAGTTATTTCTACGCAAATGAAGCTGCGATGGTTTATAAAAAAATCGTCGTCAATGAGGAGAAAACACAATTATTAGGTGCAGTACTGGTGGGCTGTGCCAAAGAATATAATGATTTATTGCAAATGATGTTGAATGGCTTGGCTATTCCAGAAAATCCAGAAAGCTTAATCATGCCGGGATATGCTCAGTCTGCCGCTAAAGCAGGCGGGAGTGGAGTCGATCTATTGCCTGATAGTGCCACTATTTGTTCGTGTAATAACGTATCCAAGGCAGATATATGTCAAGCAATCGCTGATGGATCGACTTCATTAGGCGCTTTGAAAAAATGCACCAAAGCTGCAACGGCATGTGGTGGCTGCGCACCTTTAGTTACACAAGTTTTAAAATCAGAGTTACAGCGTCAAGGCGTCACAGTCAATAACCATCTTTGTGAGCATTTTGCTTACTCTCGTCAAGAGCTGTATCACTTGGTTCGGGTCAATGAAATTAAAAGCTTTGATGATTTGATTGAACAGCATGGCCATGGTTTGGGCTGTGATATTTGTAAACCAACAGTTGCCAATATTTTAGCCTCTTGTTGGAATGATTTTGTTTTAAAACCAAGTCATGCAGGACTACAAGACAGCAATGACTATTATCTGGGCAATATCCAAAAAGACGGCTCTTATTCCGTCGTACCGCGTATGGCTGGTGGTGAAGTAACCCCAGATGGTTTAATTGCCATTGGTCAAATTGCCAAAGAATATGGTTTATACACCAAACTTACAGGTGGACAACGTGTTGATATGTTTGGTGCGCAAGTGCATCAGTTACCTGAAATTTGGCAAAAACTGATTGATGCAGGTTTTGAGTCTGGACATGCTTATGGGAAGTCATTACGAACAGTAAAGTCATGTGTAGGCAGTACTTGGTGCCGCTATGGCGTGGATGATTCTGTAGGTTTAGCGATTTTTCTTGAGAACCGCTACAAAGGCTTACGTTCACCACATAAATTAAAAATGGCGGTTTCAGGCTGTACCCGTGAATGTGCAGAAGCACAAAGTAAAGATGTGGGCGTGATTGCAACTGAAAAAGGTTGGAACCTCTACGTCTGTGGAAATGGTGGAATGAAACCACGCCATGCCGAATTACTGGCTTCAGATTTAGATACGCAAACTTTAATTCAATACATTGACCGATTCTTTATGTTCTATATCCAAACAGCCGATCGTTTACAACGTACTTCAGTGTGGCGTGACAATATGGAAGGTGGTTTGGATTATCTAAAAGATGTGGTGATACATGATTCTTTAGGCATCGCGACAGAATTAGAGCGCCGTATGAGCCATGTGGTTGGAACTTATCAAGATGAATGGCGCACTGCAATTGAAGATCCTGAAGTTCGTAAACGTTTTGTGACCTTTATCAATGCGAAGTCGCAACAACAACAAGACCCACATATCCAATTTGCAGAAGTTCGTGGACAAATTCGCCCTAAAACCCAAGCGGAACGTGATCTTAGTCGTATTCCTGTCGTTGAAGCTTAAACATAAGAGACAATCTGATGACAATTTTAAAAGAAATGAATGAATTAGACTGGTTAGATATCTGTGCTTTGGACGACATCACGCCCAATACAGGTGTCGGTGCTCTGTTGGATGAGCAACAAGTTGCGATTTTTCGTATAGGAAATGAAAAGCGAGTATATGCGCTCAGTAACCAAGATCCATTTAGCCAAGCATTTGTGATGTCACGTGGAATTATTGGTGATCTTCAAGGCGAACGTGTCGTCGCTTCCCCCATCTATAAACAACATTTTAGTTTAGCCACAGGGCGTTGTTTAGAGGACAAAGACCAAAAATTATTGGTCTTCCCAAGCAAGATCGAAAATGGTCGGGTCTGGATTAGCCCAACGCCACAAAAAACCTATATCACCAACAATGGTATGACTCAGGAAAAGATGAAGCTGGTTTTGATTGGTAACGGTTTAGCTGGGATGCGTTGTTTGGAAGATCTGTTGGATATGGCACCTGAGCGCTACGAGGTTACGGTGATTGGTGAAGAACCATGGGGGAACTATAACCGAATTATGCTGTCACCTGTTTTATCGGGAGATAAAACAATAGAAGACATCATGTTACACCCACATGCATGGTATGCCGATAAAAATATCCGTTTCATCGCAGGTGATCCAGCCGTGCGTATAGATCGTCCTCGTAAGCAGATCTATACCGAAAAAGGTTTAATGGTGGATTATGACCGTTTAATTCTAGCCACAGGTTCTAAGCCATTTATCCCCCCTGTTCAAGGTTCTGATCTCAAAGGAGTATTGAGTTTCCGTGACATCTATGATGTCAACAAGATGCTGGAATATTGTCAGTCCAAACGTAATGCAGTGGTGATTGGTGGTGGTTTATTGGGCTTGGAAGCTGCTTATGGATTAAAACAACGTGGCATGAATGTCACAGTTTTGCACTTGATGGATCGTATTATGGACCGTCAATTGGATGCCAAAGCCAGTCAAATGTTGCAAACAGCAATCGAGCAAAAAGGTATTTCGATTATCACGCAAGCCAATACAGAAGAACTGTTGGGTGAGGAGGGTCATGTCAGTCAAGTGCGCTTAAAGGATGGCACGGTATTGGATGCCGATGTGGTTATTTTTGCCGTTGGTATTCGCCCAAATATGGCTTTGGCACAAAGTGCAGGATTGCGTTGCAATCGTGGTGTGTTGGTCAATGACACTATGCAAACCTATGACCCGAGTATATATGCTGTAGGTGAGTGTATTGAACATCGCCAGCAGACTTTTGGTTTGGTTGAACCACTGTGGGGGCAAGCTTTTATCTGTGCATCACATTTGGCAGAGCATGGCAGTTTGACGTTTAAAGCACCCACTGTTCCCACTCAACTAAAAGTCAGTGGTTGTGATGTTTTCTCCGCTGGACGTGTTGATATCGAAAATAACCAAGAGAATGAAGGCTTTGAAGATATTGTGTTGAATGATGAAAAACGACAAATCTATAAACGCATTATTATTCAAAAAGACCATGTTGTGGGTGCGGTGTTATTTGGAGATACAGAAGACGGTGCATGGTATGCAGAATTGATTGCTGATCAAACGCCGATTTCAGTGATTCGCAATAAGTTGCTATTTGGTCGAGATTTTGCATTGAAAAAAGCAGGCTGAGTTTATTCATTCTTATATTTCCCTCCGTCATATTCAGTTGAACTTACGTGCTTTAAATGAGCTCAATATGGCGTTTAATTTCTCTAGTATTGGCCAACTTGTGTTGCGGTGATCGAGAGAGTCGGGAGATTGAAATTTTTTTAAATTTTAATTCAATGCACAAAATAAGGAGCACCGCAGAAATGAATAGTATCCCTGTCGTGGAACTGCATAGCTCCACAGAAACCAAGATCAAAACCACACACACCACATGTCCTTATTGCGGTGTAGGTTGCGGTGTCAGTGCAACAGTGGAAGCAACTGCATTTGGGCAAAAGCTCTCTGTTACAGGTGATATCAATCATCCATCCAATTATGGAAAACTGTGTATCAAAGGCAGCAATCTTGCTGATACCGTGGGTCTGGAAACACGTGTTTTACATCCGATGCTTGGACGTCATCGTCAACGACATGTCACAGATTGGGATAGCGCAACTGATTTAATAGCCAATAAATTTCAACACTATATCGATCAATATGGACCCGAAAGTATCGCATTTTATGTTTCAGGACAGTTGTTGACTGAAGACTATTATGTGGTCAACAAATTTGTAAAAGGCTACTTAGGTACAGCCAACATCGACACCAACTCAAGGTTATGCATGTCTTCGGCTGTTGCGGCACATAAACGTGCTTTCGGAGAAGACTTGGTTCCGGCTAGCTATGAGGATTTTGAACATACTGACATGGTGGTCTTGGTTGGATCAAATACAGCATGGTGTCATCCTGTATTGTACCAACGCATCATGCAAGCCAAAGAGCGTAGGCAACAGCAACAAGATGATTTATTTGTGGTGGTCATTGATCCACGGTTTACCGCAACATGTGAAGCTGCAGACTTGCATTTACCGATTCAAATTGGACAAGATGTTGCGCTGTTTAATGGGCTACTGCAATATTTATATCAACATGACTATACCGATAAAGCATTTGTGAATGCCCATACACAAGGATTGAGCGAAGCATTACAAAGTGCTGAAACGGAAGCAAACTTAGAAAATGTTGCCAGAAAAACAGCGATTTCACAGGAAAAATTAAAGCTTTTTTTTGAAAAATTTGCACACACTGAAAAAGTGATGACGCTTTTTTCAATGGGCGTTAATCAGTCCTCCCGAGGTGTGGATAAAGCCAATAGCATCATCAATTGTCATCTGTTGACTGGAAAAATTGGAAAGTTAGGTGCAGCGCCATTTTCGATGACGGGACAACCAAATGCCATGGGTGGGCGTGAGGTGGGCGGGCTTGCCAATATGTTGGCCGCACATCTGGATTTGGAGAATCCTCACCATCAACAATTGGTGCAAACATTTTGGAACAGTCCAACAATTGCTCAACACATGGGTTTAAAAGCAGTAGATTTATTTGAGGCAGTTGAACAAGGAAAAATTAAAGCCATTTGGATTATGGCGACCAATCCAGTGGTGAGTTTACCCAACGCAGATCAGGTTAAACGTGCTTTAACTCAATGTGAGTTTGTGGTGGTATCCGATATATGTAAAGACACCGACACTACAGCATTTGCGGATGTACTTTTACCCGCTTTGGGTTGGGGAGAAAAAGATGGAACAGTGACCAATTCTGAACGGCGTATTTCAAGACAACGGGCCTTTTTATCAGCACCTGAACAGGCAAAAGCAGATTGGTGGTCTGTGTCGCAAGTAGCAAAAAAAATGGGTTTTACAGGTTTTGAGTTTGAAAATTCTCATGAAATTTTTAAAGAACATGCACAGTTATCCGCTTATCAAAATGAAAGAATGTCATCTCGTTCAGAGACTGACACATTTCGATATTTTAATTTGGCAGGTTTAACTGGTCTTTCATTTCAGCAATATCAAGCGCTTGCACCAGTACAGTGGCCTGTATTGGATTTGGAACGTCAGCAAGATGTGGCTCAATTGTTTTCATCTGGGCAATTCAGCCATACCAATGCACATGCCAAATTTGTTGCCACAACTGCGATTGATCCAGTGCATTCAACGACACATGAATATCCTTTAATTCTCAATACAGGGCGGATTCGCGATCAGTGGCATACCATGACTCGCACCGGTCTTTCTGCAAATTTGTCTAGCCATAAGGCAGAACCTTTTTGCGAAATCCACCCCAATGATGCACTGAAATACGGAGTGAAGGACGGTGAACTGGTTGAGATCAAATCCGCATGGGGTTTATGTGTATTAAGAGCGGTATTGAGTGAAGACATTCGCCGTGGACAGATTTTTTCCCCAATCCATTGGAATGATCAGTTTGCATCCGATGCACGGATTGGAAAAGTGGTCAACCCTGTGGTTGATGCGATCTCAGGAGAGCCTGAATTCAAGCATACTCCAGTGATGATTCAACCATTCTATACACAATGGCAAGGCGTGTTTTATGTACGAGTGGGTTATGAACATCTGGTTCAAAACAGTATTGAAAGTACAGTTTGGTGGACCAAAATTAAAACCACACAGGCGATACGTTATGAATTGGCAGATCGGCGTCGTTTTGAGCAAATTACCCAGCATTTAAAGCAGCTTTTACCTTTTCAAGATGAAAGCTTTGAATGGCTGAATTTAGAAGATCAAACCGCACATATGAGTCATAGTGTAGTCTTAAAAGATGGTCGCCTGATTGCGAGCTTATATATCGCACCGAAAGCTTTATTACCTGATCGGGACTGGGTTGCCAGTTTATTTAAGCGTGAACGACTCAGCGCAATGCACCGAAAAGCACTTTTGGCAGGACAGGCCATGTCCATAGCAAACAGTGATGGTCCACTGGTTTGCAGTTGTTTTAAAGTGGGTAAAAATCGAATTATTGCCACCATTAAAGAAAAAAACATCCAGCATGAAAAACAAGTCACTGCATGCCTAAAAGCAGGTGGTAACTGTGGTTCCTGTCTACCTGAGATACGTGGACTGATTAAAGCCTGTCAAGCGGAGGCAATAGAATGAAAAAAAATAGCGCAATAACAACAAAGCTGTTGACATACCCTCAAACTGATTTGGTGATCCTTGCGGGTGGTCAAGCAAGACGCATGAATGGAATAAATAAGCTTTTGCAAAAGTTTGATGATCAAATTCAGTTGCTAAAAATCCATCAACAACTGAAGCATCAAGTTGCACAAGTTTGGGTTAACAGTCATCGTGATTATTCGATTTATCAAAAACTGATCCCCAATATTTATTGTTATCAAGATGATGAAAATGGCTTTTTAGGGCCTCTCATGGGAATGAAAAGTGCGTGGTCTTATGTGAAATCCGACTATGTGTTGTTTGTGCCCTGCGATGTGACATTTGTTCCAGTACAGGTGATTGAAAAATTACATCGGGCTTTAGCACGTGTCCCTTTGGCAGAGGTGGCTTATGTTGAGATTAATGGCAAAGCGTTATATCCATTCTGTCTGTTAAAGCGTAGTGCATTCGCCATGATACGCACTCATCTTGAACAGGGACAGCGCAGTTTAAAACAGTGTTTTAGTGATTTGCACGCTCAAAAGGCAGCTTTTGAAAATCATGCACTATTTTTTCACAGTATTAATTCTTTAGATGAGCTACAGCAATATCGCCAGTTAAAACTGTTGTATTAAAAAATAGATTATTGTTTTAAATCATGGGGTTAATTTTTAATAAAAAACAATAACGGTGATTTTATTTTAAGTTTGCTTTGAAATGATCAAAGTTGGAACACTTTTTGCAAATTTAAACTTAAGAAAATAGTGCAAATTTCAAGTTTAAAAACATTTTGAACTTAAACAGTGCTTCAAGGGATGTGTGTATGAATGCAATGACACCACATAAACAGAATACTGCTTTTATCGACCAACATGGTCGCATCAAGCGAAAGCTTCGAATTTCAGTGACTGATCGCTGTAATTTTAAGTGTGTTTATTGCATGCCTGAACATCCTGAGTGGATCAAAAAACATGATTTACTCAGTTTTGAAGAGCTGTATGTTTTTTGCGAGTTTATGGTGCAGCGTGGAATCGAGCATATTCGTATCACAGGTGGAGAACCGCTGATGCGGCAAGGTGTCGTACATTTCATTCAAGATTTACAAAAATTGAAGAAGTTGGGCCTAAAAAGAGTTTCGATGACCAGTAATGCTTATTACCTGAAACAATATGCAGCGCAGTTAAAACAAGCAGGGCTTGATGATTTAAATATCAGTCTAGACAGTTTGCAACCCAGCCAATTTAAAGATTTGACCAAAAAAGAATTGTTTCCTGTACTTGAAGGAATTCGAGCCGCACAACAGGTCGGCTTAAAAATAAAGATCAATGCGGTACTCATCAAAGGTCAAAATGAAGATCAAATTTTACCTTTGGCACATTGGTCGATTCAAAATCATTGCATCGTGCGTTTTATAGAGTTTATGCCTTTAGACGGTGCAGGACATTGGACACAAGCAGATGTTGTCAGTGAGCAATATATCTTAGCGCAATTAAAGCAGGATTTTGAGGTCAGCTTACAACAGGGGCAATCCTCTGAGCCTGCTCGACAATATTTAATTAATGGTTATCCGATTGGGATTATTTCAACCATCACTCATTCATTTTGTGGCACTTGTGATCGTGTGCGTCTGACAGCTCAAGGCGATTTTTTTCATTGTTTATTTGCCCCCCAAGGCATTTCGCTCAAAGCACAGATTAAAGCATTACAACACACACATTTAGCTCAAACACTGACGGCGCAGTCCATCGCTTTTGAAGAACAAACTAGATTGCCCCAACGCTTTTCATTTGCTGCTCAAACATCGAATTCTCAAGCTAATTTACAGTTACAACAGACTTTAAGTGATTATATTTGGCAGAAAAAAAGAGGCTTTCATGAGATTGCTCAAGAAGCAAAGTCAGCTCATACCCAATCTCGAAAAATCAGTATGTATATGATTGGAGGCTAATATGTTGAATTCTCCCGTTTTTTCAAAAACAGCAATAGAGCACGATTCAAAACAATCATCACAAACAATTGAGATTAAAATTGAATGTTTTGGTGCGATTGAACGTTTATTACCTGCAAATTTAAGCCTGCAATCCAAATCTGGAATGACAATCTCTGACGTTTTAGATGACCTAATACGCAGTTATCCGGAGGCAGAATCATTGCTTGATCGCTGTGCCTGTGCGATCGGTGAAGACATCATTCCACGTCAGACTTTATTAGAATCAGACAGTATCGTGGTTTTACTGTCTCCAGTTGCTGGAGGTTGATATGCATATATCTCAACATAGCCTAAAACAATTCAATAGAATTCAAGACTCAGCACTTACCCAAGATATTTTTGATTCTATTCAAGACTTTCCTGAATGTGGTGGAATTGGTTTTTTTATTGGAACTGTGCGAAATCATCATGAAGGAAAAGCGGTCAAGTCGTTAAAATATACTGCATATGCGCCTGTTTCTGAAAAAATGATCCGACAAATTGAACAACAGATCCAACAACAGTTTGCAGTGTCTTATGTCCGCGTGATTCACCGTATTGGGACTTTGGATATTGGTGAAAAAGCCATTATTGCAGTGGCCTATGCAGCACACCGTCGAGAAGCTTTTGCTGCATGTGAAGAGGCTGTAGAACGGGTAAAACATGAGGTTCCTGTGTGGAAAGAAGAGTTTTATCAAGATGGTAGCAGTCAATATGTTGCAGGCTGTTGTATCCGCAGGGACTATGTAGGAACAAGTCAAGTTTCACAGAGAGAAGCTTCCATGCAACAGCACTGTGAACATCAACACCATGCAGCTGAATCTGACCATCTTAAGCTTGGTCCTCACAAACATCAGCAAGATACAGAGCAACACGCTGTACTGAACAAGTCATGTGAACCAACCATTTATCAATGGCATATGTAAAAGCATATTCAACACAGCACGATTTGCCTTGGAAAATTTTCGCAGTAGAAGGAAGATGTCATGAAAAATGTGGGGATGAAAGCAGAAAGCTACCGTACCGCGGTTGCAACAGGAATATTACATGCGCCTTCGCATTGCATCGAACTGTTGAGAAATGGCAATACTGAGAAAGGTGATGCATTAAAAACTGCCCGTATTGCAGGAATTTTGGCAGCTAAACGTACTGATGAGTTAATTCCACTGTGCCATCCTTTGCCGATCTATCGTGCAGATGTGGAATACGAGTTAAATGAAACTCATGTGGTGATTATTGCGACAGTTGAAACAATTGGTCCAACTGGCGTAGAGATGGAAGCATTAACAGCAGTGAGTTTGGCAGGGTTAACTTTGTACGATATGTTGAAACCGCACTGTGAACCCGAAGATTTATGTCTAGATCAATGCAAATTACAAAAGAAAAAAGGTGGGAAATCGCACTTTACTCGGGTACTGAAGCAACCTTTGGCAGCTTCAATTATTGTTTTATCCGATACGGTTGCTTCAGGTAAAAAACCAGATACTGCTGGGCAAAATGTATTGGAGATCCTTGAAGAAGCCAATTTTGTGGGAATTGACTATCAAGTGATTCCTGATTCACCGGAGCAATTATTGGCTTTAATTGAACAGCAAAAAAATCAATACCCACTGATTCTAACAGTGGGAGGGACAGGATTAGGGCCAAAAGATCTCACTGTAGAAACCATTCAACCCTTACTTCAGCGTGAAATTCCCGGTTTGATGGAAGCTTCACGTAGCTTTGGTCAGCGCCGTACACCTTATGCTGCTTTGAGTCGTGGGGTTGCTGGCTATATTGAAAAAAGCTTGGTCATCACCTTGCCGGGAAGTAGACAAGGTGCGCAAGAATCATTGATTGCGATTTTACCAGCTTTGGTTCATCTCTTTGATGTACAAAAGAACATTCCACATGCAGGAGGCTATCAATGACTCAACAAGAAGTCAGTCATGGTTGTGGTGGAGAAAAAGGCTTAATTTCTATTGATCAAGCTTTAGCACTTATTTTGACGCATACTCATGGTTTGGACACAGAAGTTTTACCGCTGAGCCAAGCGCTTAATCGATACCTTGCAGATGATGTTTTTTCAACGATTGATTTACCTCTTTTTTCGCAAAGTGCTGTTGATGGTTATGCATTAGCAAGTCAAGAACCGATCGAAGCAGGGGCTCAGTTTGAAGTGGTGGGTGAGGTGCGTGCAGGGCAAACAGTCGATGTGAAACTGTTACAAGGACAGGCCCTACGAATATTCACAGGAAGTCAAATACCGATAGGAACTACGACAGTTGCCCGTCAGGAAATTGTAGAAGTGCTTAGTACACAAGAAATTAGAATCAATGAAAAACTAAAACTACATGCTGATATTCGAGATGCGGGTGAAGAACTGACACAGGGTCAATTGCTTGCGCCTGCTGGTCAGAAGCTGAATACGGGAGGTATTGCTGCATTGAGTATGGCAGGAGTGAAACAATTGAAGGTCTTTAAATACCCTAAAATTGCTGTGGTGATTACAGGGGACGAAGTTGCTGAGGCCGTTGAGTGTTTAAACTCAGGTAAAATTTTTGATGCGAATGGACCTTTGATTCAGGCATGGTTTCAAACTCAGAATCAATGCATAGATTTGATTCATGTGAATGATCAACAGCAGCAAGTTCTGAATTTATTTGACGATCTCAAAGATCAATATGATGTCATCCTAAGTACAGGTGGTGTTTCAGTGGGAGACTATGACTTTGTTCGACCTGTTGCACTCAAGCTGGGTTTTGAGCAAATTTTTTGGAAAGTCAAACAAAAACCTGGCAAACCGATGTTATTTGCCAAATATCAGCGAAAAGACCAAAAGCAATGTTATTTATTAGGATTGCCGGGAAACCCTGCTGCGGTCTATATCGGTATGCAAATCTATGTTTCAACTTTGCTTAATGCCCTGCAAGGGCAAAAAATACAGCCTCAATGGCTAAACGGTATCATCAGCCACACACTTAAACCCGATACACGTGAGCGATTCTTAAGAATGAGTGCTGTCTTTGAGCAAGGTCACTTAAGTTTAAAAAGTTTAGCCAAACAACAATCGCATATGCTCAGTAATCTTTTCAATGCCAACTGTATTGTACGTGTTCCCGCAGAGCAAGATATACACAAAGGGCAGATTCTATCTGTGTTATTCATTTAAAACCAAGAGAGTAAAAAAATGCGTACACTGATCAATTTCACATTTACTTTCACTGTGTTTTCGACACTGTCACATGCTGAAATGGTGAAAATCTACTCGGCAGCGAGTTTAACCAATGCTGTCACAGATATTGCCAAAGTATATGAAAAGCAAAATCCAGAGATTAAAATCGTGCCTGTGTTTGGTGCATCATCAGCACTGGCAAAACAGATTGAAGCAGGTGCACCCAGTGATATTTTCTTGCCTGCCGATCAGGATTGGATGAATTACTTGGTACAAAAGCAAAAAATTCAACACAACCAAGTGAAGCCCTTTCTGTTTAATCAGTTGGTCTTAATCAGCCCAGTTCAAAGTAAACAGCAATTTAAAGCTGTGCCACAGTTCAATTTTGCGCAATCCTTTCAAGGTCGGTTGTGTACGGGACAAATGGAATCTGTGCCCGCAGGTAAATATGCCAAACAAAGCTTAATTAAGTTGAATTGGCTCAATAGTTTGAATGGTCGAATTGTTGGTACGGACGATGTTCGTTCAGCGTTAGCATTTGTTGAACGCGGCGAATGCCAAGTTGGAATTGTCTATAAAACAGATGCATTGATCAGTAAAAAAGTCAAAATTTCAGGTGTTTTTCCAAGCAATAGTCATCAACCCATTGTCTATCCGATTGCTTTGACTCAACAGGGGCAAAATAATCCATCTGCGGTCAAATTTAATCAATACCTAAAGCAAAATCCGCAAGCCAAAAAAATACTGCTTCAATATGGATTTACACTTTAAGGCCATCGAATATGTTAAGCCCTGGAGAGTGGAGTGCGTTGTATTTATCGGCAAAGGTTGCAACTTTTGCAACCTTATTTTGCCTGCCTTTTGCTGTAATGCTGGGTTGGATACTGGCGCGTTATGACTTTAAATTGAAGTTTGTTGTTGAAGCATTCCTGCAAATGCCAATGGTCTTACCTCCAGTTGTTTTAGGTTATTTGCTTTTAATCTTATTTGGTGCACAGGGTTGGATTGGTCAATATCTTAGTCAGTTCGGCATTCAAATGGCTTTTGATTGGAAAGGTGCAGTCTTGGCATCGATGGTGGTGGCTTTTCCACTTATGGTGCAACCGATTCGTTTGTCTTTTCAAATGATCAATCGACAGTTGGAACAGGTGGCAGGCTCTCTAGGTGCCAGTCCATTCAAAGTATTTCGTAGTATTAGTTTACCTTTGGCGATACCGGGTATTTTAATCGGGAGTATTTTATGTTTTAGCCGTAGCTTGGGGGAATTTGGTGCAACCATTACTTTCGTGGGTAATATTCCAGATGAAACACGCACTATTCCAATCGCAATTTACTCCTTGATTCAACAACCTGATGGTGAGCAGGCTGCCATGCGTCTGGTAGGACTGTCTTTGTTGATCGCTTTCTCTGCACTGATCGCAAATTATTATATTTTGCAGAAATATCAGCGAAAACTAGGAGGCAAAGATGCTGCAATGTGATTTTCAGTTTCAATATGCTGACTTGAATCTACACGTACAGTTGCACATGAAACAACAATTACTGGGGGTGATGGGAGCCTCAGGATGTGGCAAATCAACCTTACTTAAAAATATCATGGGGCTATTACATCCGAGCCAAGGCTCAATATTACTGAATCAACAGGTATTATTTGATGATCAGAAAAAAATTCGTGTCCCGATGCATGAGCGCCGTATTGCTTTGGTTTTTCAAAAGGCATGGTTATTTCCACATATGAATGTACAACAGAATTTAAAATATGCCGAACATTTACGCACTGATCTCGATAAAAAATTTGCTTTTGAGCAGATTGTGGATTTATTGGAACTGAGGAGCTTACTCAAACGTCATGCACATCAACTTTCTGGTGGCGAGGCGCAACGTGTTTCAATTGGACGAGCATTGTTGTCTTCTCCAGATTTATTATTACTGGATGAACCTTTAACAGGTTTGGACCAACGCTTAAAACAGCAAATTTTACCTTTTCTTGATCGGGTAAAAACCCAGACTCAATTGCCGATGATTTATGTGACACATCACGCCGATGAGTTGGCTTATTTAAATGCGCAAGTGCTTTATATGGATCAAGGAAAAATAATCAATACTTAAAACTATTCAGCTTTGTCAAAAGACGTGCTGCTGTCTTTGTTTGACTGTTGATTTATTGCTTTGAGACCTTTGGAGGGGTATAAAATGTTACAATAATAATAATTTCTACAAACACCTTTTAAATAAAATGCATATTTCTGTGTTAATTTTATACAATGATAAGACTTCTTGAAGCAAACATATAAAAATAGCCTTCTAAAAATAATCAGTATTGAAAATCCAGCATTTCCATTTAGTTTCATACCCTCTGGCTTTATTGATTTGAGAATTATCTAACTGATTGACATCATAAATTTATAAACAGAGCAAAGAGAAAAAGATGTGCTTTAAACATACAGTGGTTTTGACCGCTTACTTGATTGGAATTGCATGGGCTGTGCCTGTACCAGCCATGCATACAAGCAATTTAAATAGGGATGGTCATCCATATATTCACGATCCATTAGATTATCAAACGAAAGGAGAGACGATGGTGACTAAGAATCCATTGCCAGATTTTAGCCCCTCTATTAAAAATGAAATGCAATTAAGTCGATATGAAAGAGGTTGGGAAAAACTCAAAGAAATTGATGGTGAAGCCGGTGAAAAAGTCATTCAAAGTTTAAAAGATATTTCACCTGATTTGGGGACATATATTATTGAATATGCATTTGGTGATGTTTATTCCAGAACGGAACTTGACCTAAAGTCCAGAGAAATCGCAGTGGTTGCTGCCTTGACGGCAATGGGGAATGCGCAGCCACAATTAAAAGTACACATCAATGGGGCATTGAATACGGGAAGTACTGTTAATGAGCTTAAGGAAGTCATTTTACAAATGTCTGTATATTCAGGTTTTCCAAGCAGCATCAATGCAATGAATATGCTCAAAGACGTTTTAGCAGAAAGAAAAAAACAGGGAATTTATGATGAAATAGGCAGAACAGCAAGCAAAAGTAGTCATATTGATCGATTGAAATTAGGAGAGCATGAATTATCACAGTTGGATAGTCAGCAAGTTGATCGGCTAAAAACAGCTTATGCTGAATTCTCTCCCGAATTGCTCAAGTTTACTCTTGAATATGGATATGCTGATATTTTCTCAAGGGATAATTTAAGCAAGCGGTACAGACAAATTGCGACGATTGCGGCATTAACGGCTTTAGGAACAGCACAACCCCAACTCAACTTTCATATCCATGCAGGTTTGAATGTTGGACTAAGTGAAACGGAGATCAAGGAAATTATGCTTTTAATGTCAGTTTACTCAGGCTTTCCCTCTGCAATCAACGGAACAAACGTGCTTAAACAAGTTTTAGCAGAACGTATAAAAAACTAAAATTTTACAAAGAGTCTGATCGGAAATTTTTAGTATGGTCGCTTTCAATTTATAAACAGCCCATTTAAAAGACTGCATGCCCGATAAAATTGTGTTTAAGCACAGTAATTTGATGCAAAACAATCTATAATTCTGACTTAATTTTGTTGTTCTTTTAGCTTTTAAATTTGTATTTTATGTCTCAGCTTTCCCAATATTTTGTGCAAAATCAATTTTGTTGCTTGGTCGAGTATCTGCCTACAAAAAACCAAGTACTGCCTGTAAGGGAAACTTTGGCTGGTTTTCCAGCTTGTATGACCTTGTCCGATCGTGTTCGTTCTGATGAAGATATTGAACCCTTGATCGCTGCACAAGCCTATCCGGATCATATTGAAAAAGTTTTGCATTATGCGGGTAAGGGAAGAGATATTAATGATTTTAATCTATTTTTAAAACAGGCGGATGCAGTCGGATTAAGAGATCTCTTATTGTTGACAGGTGACAAGCTAAAGAAACACCATGATGGGCAGGGGCAACATCCCAGAACCCGTTATTTGGAATCGGTCAATGCGGTTATGGCGGCTCAAAAATACGGTGGTTTCCATATTGGGGTGGCTTTCAATCCATTTAAATATACCCAAGCAGAACAACAAGCACAGTATCTAAAACTACATAAAAAATTAAATGCAGGTGCAGACTACATCATTACTCAATTGGGCTTTGACCTCTCTGCTTTAAAACAGGCACAAAATTTTTTAGCTCAAGAAAAATATACTCAAAAAATTCTTGCTTGTGTGATGCCGCTGACTTTAGCGCGCGCACAATTTATGGTGAAGCATAAAGTTGCTGGCATCGTCATCACTCCACATATGCTTGAGGTTTTAGCTCAGGATCAGGTCGATCAGTGCTCGGAAAATGCGTATAAACGCTGCGCTTTGCAAATTCTAATTTGCCAGCATTTGGGTTTTGCCGGTGTACATCTTTCGGCATGCCATAAAGCAGATGAGCAAATGTATCTAGAACAGTATATTGAACAATATCGTGATCTGAATTTGTCCCAATGTGAGATGCTGTGGAATCAATTATGGCAGTTGACTGATGGGAAGCAACTTCGACCAAGCGTTGTGGTTAAACGCATGAAATCACCATTGAATAAAAAGGTGAAATATCAGTTTTTAGACTTGATTCATCGTGCCATGTTTCAGTCTAGCTTTGTAAAAGGGGTGGGTCGTTATATTTTTAATGCAAGTTTTTGGAACATAAAAGTGGCTAACAAAGTACTTTTGCAGGCTGAATATTTAAGTAAACATTATTTGCTGGGCTGTGAAAGCTGTGGACAATGCCGTCTGGCTGAAACGTTGTATATTTGCCCGGAAACCTGTCCCAAAGGACTCGCCAACGGACCTTGCGGCGGTACTGATTTAGATCGCTGTGAGTTTGGCGACAGGGAGTGCATTCATTCGGTCAAATCACGTCTAGCGTATGATGTAGATCAAATTCAACTGTTAAAAAAACAACTGATTCCAACGGTACCGATAGACGTGCGAGGAACCAGTTCTTGGAAAAATTGGTATCAGGCCGAGTAATCGAATTTAGTCCTCATTCACCATAGCATTGCTGTAAAATTTTTCACCTAATTTAATTCGATCACGACCATTTTTCATTCGCCAGCGATTGGTATCACGTAGTGAATATACACAGCCACAGTATTCCTGCTGATAAAATTCTTCTCGTTTGCTGATTTCAATCATGCGATGTGCGCCGCCATTTTTGCGCCAGTTATAATCCCAATATTCAATTTCAGGATAATGTGCTGCGGCTCGAATTCCGCAGCCATTGATCTGCTGCATGTCTTTCCAACGGGATATCCCCAAGGAACTGCTGATTAAGCGAAAACCATGTTCATAGGCATACAGGACCGTACGCTCGAAACGCATATCAAAACACATGGTACAGCGTATGCCTTTTTCAGGTTCATTTTCCATGCCTTTGGCGCGGGCAAACCAATTGTCTGTATCATAATCGCAGTCGATAAATTCAATATTGTGTTTCTCGGCAAAACGAATATTTTCTTCTTTCCGTATCAGATATTCTTTGACTGGATGAATATTCGGATTATAAAAAAAGATCGAAAAATCAATGTCTGATTCAATTAAGCTTTCCATCACTTCACCTGAACACGGCGCACAGCATGAATGAAGCAACAATTTATCGTGCCCTTGAGGTAATTCGAGTTTTTTTCGTTCCAGTGTCATGTTGAACAATATAAAAAGTGATGGATTGAATATTGTAAAAGTTTTTATGTGATGTGGGATTGCGATTAGGTGAAATGTTTTCAGGTTAAGCTGAACGATTTTCTATTGAATATTTCAGGTTGCAGATTTTAACTCTGATATCAGTGGTTTAATTTAATGTTAATGCACTTTGAAATAAAAATATATTTTTGTACTAAACCATTTCGTCTGATTTAAAGTGAAAAAAAATAATTATATTGATCATTAGGTGAAAATAATTAAACATAAAGGCAGTGAATCAGTTATGCTATAGCGAATGGTCCGCGTCACAAACTCATCTGGTAATCATTGAATGTTAGAACTTCGACATCTAAAAACACTGACTGCTCTGCGTGAGCATGGTTCATTGGTAGCAGCCGCAGGAGATCTGTGTCTAACTCCATCGGCATTGTCGCATCAACTCCGAGAGCTTGATCAATGGTTTGGTGTTGAAGTGGTCAATCGCCGTTCAAGACCGGTCAGTTTTTCCAATGTAGGACAGCGATTGTTGAAATTGGCAGATGATATTTTGCCTCAAGTACAAATTACTCAATCTGATATTACCCGTATCGTCCATGGGCAAACTGGGCGAATTGTTTTTTCTTCTGAGTGTCACAGTTGTTTTGACTGGCTCATGCCGTTGTTAAATCAATACCGTCAACAATATCCCGATGTAGACTTAGACTTTGCTTCTGGCTTTGAAGCAAATCCGCATGAATTATTGCAAACCGGTGAGTTTGACCTGTTAATTACGGCCGATCCAATCGCACTGAAAGGCATCGAATATTTCCCAATTTTTGAATATGAATCACGTTTGGTTTTGTCCCAGACGCATCCATTGGTACGTATGAAGGAAATTACGGTTCAGGAACTCGCAGAAGAAACTCTGGTGACCTATCCTGTAGATAAGCATCGTCTTGATATCATGTCCAGACTGTTTATTCCTGCCAACATTCAGCCTAAACATATTCGGACTACAGATCTGACACAAATGTTGATCCAGCTGGTTGCCAGCGGTCATGGTATTGCTGCTTTGCCAGATTGGGTAGTAAATGAATATGAGCAAAAAGGTTGGGTGGTGTCTCGACGTCTAGATTGTGTTGCACCTGAAGGTTTACGCCGTACTTTATATGCAGGCTATCGCATTGAAGAAAAAGAAAAAGATTATTTTGATGGCTTTCTCAAGCAACTGGATAAATTTTCAAAGAAAAGAGCAAGCTATTACTGATTGATTTAAATTATGGTTGCTTCAGATTATTAGAGACTTAGATATGGTTAGACCTGATTGCTCGTAAAATGGATCAGGTTGCTACAATGAATATGACCATTTCTCTATAAACCTGGTTATAGCTTGCTATATAAGCTATGCAGCAGTGCCTGAATTTGCAAAGCTAAAAAAACAATTTGTACCGCCATGAGGAAACATTCTTTCAGTGATGATTTCTAAGAAATGTTTTCGGATTGAACAAGATTATTCAACTTGTCAAAGCAAACCCCATCTTTGATCAGACTTAGAAACACGCTGACCATTCAATTATAAATATTGAAAATGAATATAAATTTGCAAAGAAATTATAATTCATCGTTTGCATTTGATTTCTTGAATCAGCGGAGCTATGACTGGATGCTTTTTTAGAATGCATTTATCTATGGCATTACCCATCTAAATAAAACTGTTTTTGACCATTCATGGCGCTTCATTTTTTTAATAAGCACAAAACGCACTCATATCGTTCAAAAAAAAGTATGACAGAAGCTGAAAATCGTAATACTGAATTGGCATAGCCTTTGCATTCCTAAGCTCTATAAAAAGTGATCTAGGGTTCCGATATTTGTGCAATGCAAATATGACTGGACCGAGAGTTCGCGGTTCGCAAGAACTACACGGAGGGATAAAAGCCCGGGAGGAAGTCAATCAACTATCCGAACAGGAGTGGCTATGAATACGACAAATTATCATGATCAGAATGAGATTTGGTCTGAAAAATTACCGGGTGGGCATCACTGGTCAGGTCGCATTCCAAAAGGAACCGTACTGCAACTTAAAGCTTTAGCTAAAAATGCCAATGTCTCTTTGTTCTGTGTCAATTCCAATGACAGACTTGAACGCTTCAATATGCCTGACAGTTTAAAAGGGCAACATACTGCATATTTAACACAAGGTCATGTTTTATATTCTGATTTGGGACGAGTTATGGCATCAATTGTTCAGGATGATCATGGCTGGAATGATGTGTTATGTGGTCCAAGTCGACCTGAACAAATTCAGCGCACTTTTGGAACCAAAGGTTTTCAAGATGCCCGAAACCAGATGTATCAAAATGGTTTAGATGGTTTGCTGATTGAAATGAGCAAGTATTCATTGGGGCAAATTGATTTAACTGCCACGATTAACTTATTTTCAAAAGTGAGTCCAGATCAAACAGGTGCGTTGAGTTATGTTGCTTCGGACAATCAGGATCAAAGCATTCAGCTGCGTTTCGAAATGGATAGCTGGGTATTTTTATCCGCAGCACCACATGCTTTAGATCATTCAACAGATTATGCTCCAGCGGATATTGCTTTGAGTCTTTTTACTGCCTTGCCCTTGTCTGAGCATGATATCTGCCGGGATTCTTGTCCACAAAATCAACGCGCATTCAACAACAATGACCGTTATTTTGCACGCCATTCATCACATAACATCAACATATAAAGGGGCAACAATCATGACCGTATTCAGTTCAATCGAGCATCGAGTGTTAGACCAAGTACTTGTGGATGAAGTGTGCCTTGCTGGTGAGGCGTGGATGGGTGAAATTAAAAAAGGACAGTACTTTCGGATTGTTGATTTGGAAGGCAATCAAGCCGTAGATACTTTGTTCATATCCGCAGAAAACCCCGTTGAGCGGTATAGTGCAACTGATACTTTGGCCATCAACCAACATATATATTTAGAAAAAGGCACCCCTTTATATAGCAATCTCGGTCGTGCGATTGCCGTGATTCATGATGACAACTGTGGTCGGCATGATACCTTGGGCGGTGCATGTTCATGTGAAAGTAATACGGTACGTTATGCACATGAAACTTACCCTATGCACAGTTGCCGCAATAATTTTATGTATGCATTGGCCAAGCATCCGATCGCACAAAAACACCAGCTCAATGTTCGGCATATTGGCCCAAATATCAACTTCTTTATGAATGTGCCTGTGAGCTCGGAAGGTCATCTGACTTTTGCTGATGGTATTTCCGCACCAGGAAAATATGTTGAAGTTAAAGCGGAAATGGATCTGATTGTACTGATTTCAAATTGCCCTCAATTAAATAATCCATGTAATGGCTATAACCCAACGAAAATTCAACTGATTGTCCATGCTGGTACGGAGGCTTAATCATGTTTAAAAAAGTTCTCATTGCCAACCGTGGTGCAATTGCTTGCCGTGTCATACGCACACTGAAAAAATTAGGCATCGCTTCCGTTGCTGTTTACTCCGAAGCCGATCAAGATTCTTTACATGTGACCTTGGCCGATGAAGCATTTTGTATTGGTGCAGCACCTGCACAACAGAGCTATTTGAATATTGAAAAAATTCTGGAGATTGCAAAGCAGACAGGTGCTGAGGCAATTCATCCGGGATATGGATTTTTATCTGAAAATGCGGAGTTTTGTGATCTTTGTGAAAAACAGGGAATTGCTTTTATTGGTCCAACATCCAGTCAAATGCGGGATTTTGGTTTAAAGCATACGGCACGTGAACTTGCCATACAAAGTCAAGTTCCATTATTGCCCGGAAGTGCTTTGCTGGCTGATGAAAATGAAGCCATCACCGAGGCTACCCGCATCGGTTATCCAGTCATGCTGAAAAGCACCGCAGGTGGGGGTGGGATTGGGATGCGTTTGGTTTGGAATGATGCTGAACTCAAAGAAGCCTTTCAAACAGTTTCATATCTCGCTCAAGCCAACTTTAAAGACGCAGGTTTGTATTTGGAAAAGTTTGTGCAGCATGCGCGACATATCGAAGTACAGATTTTTGGTGATGGTGCGGGACAGGTATTGGCTTTGGGAGAACGTGATTGTTCTGTACAGCGCCGCAACCAGAAAGTCATTGAGGAAACGCCAGCCCCCCATTTAAATGCTGAACAGCGTGAATATATTCAAAGTATTGCAATTCAACTCATGCAGTCAGTGAATTATCGTTCGGCAGGGACTGTTGAATTTGTCATGGACACTGAAACAGCGCAATTCTATTTCTTGGAAGTGAATACACGTTTACAAGTCGAACATGGGGTAACTGAACAAGTCTATGGTGTTGATCTGGTCGAATGGATGGTGACTTTAGCCAGTGGCGATTGGTCTGCACCTCAAGAAAGATTGGTCTCGAAAGGGCATTCGATTCAAGTACGTTTATATGCTGAAGACCCGATTAAGCACTTCCAGCCAAGTGCAGGACTGTTGACGCATGTACAATTTGATTCAGAGGCACGTGTGGAAACATGGGTTGAAACGGGTTCTCATGTTTCCTCATTTTATGATCCGATGCTGGCTAAAATTATTGTCACGGCAGCAGATCGGCACTCAGCAATACGTGCAATGCAGGACAGTCTTGCAGTCACGCAAATCGCGGGTATCGAAACCAATTTGGAATATCTGCAGAATATTGTTGGGGGGGAAGTGTTTCAATCAGGAACGCAAACCACTCGCTTTTTGAATACTTTCGAATGGAAAACTCAAAAAATTGAAGTTTTACAATCAGGTATTCAAACTTCGATTCAAGATATCACCGGGCGTTTAGGCTACTGGGATGTGGGCGTACCACCGTCAGGTGCAATTGATCCTTTAAGCCTAAATGTTGCCAACCAACTTTTAGCAAATCCATACAATACAGCAGGCCTAGAATGCACGCTACAAGGCCCCAGCCTAAAGTTTCATTGTGATAGTCAAATTGTCATCACGGGTGGAGATATGGCGGCCACACTTGATGGCATCGCTGTACCGATGTGGCAAACCATCAATGTTAAAAAATCTCAAGTCTTGAAGTGTGGCACGATTAGCACCGGATGCCGTAGCTATATTGGAATTAAAGGGGGACTTGACATTCCAGAGTATCTAGGCTCAAAAGCAACCTTTAGCTTAGGTCAATTTGGTGGACATGCAGGTCGTAATTTATTGATTGGGGATATGCTTCCAATCACAGAGCATTGTTCTGAAGACACTAAGTGTTTAGCCACAGATCAAATTCCACGCTTTAGCCGAACTTGGGAAATCGCCGTGATGTACGGTCCGCATGGTGCTCCTGATTTCTTTACTGAACAGGATATTGATCAGTTTTTTGCCAATATCTTTGAAATTCATTATAACTCCAGTCGTACCGGCGTACGTCTGATTGGACCAAAGCCTGATTGGGCACGCGAAGACGGAGGGGAAGCTGGTTTACATCCTTCCAATATCCATGACAACGCCTATGCAATCGGTGCAATAGACTTCACTGGAGATATGCCAATTATCTTGGGACCTGATGGTCCAAGTTTAGGCGGGTTTGTATGTCCCGCAGTCGTGATTCATTCTGAACTTTGGAAAATTGGTCAATTAAAAGCAGGCGATAAAGTAAAATTCATACCTGTAAGTTATGCGCAGGCAAAAATTCTCGATCAAAAATATCATCAAAGTTTAATCGATACAGACACAGCGACTGTTAATTTTAATCCTCTGATTCAGCCTGAGCATGATACTTTAAGCAATGCTGTACTTGCGAAAATAGAAGGGCGAGGCAAGTCACCGAGTGTCTGCTATAGACCCGCAGGCAACAGTTATTTACTGATTGAATATGGTGAACTGGTTTTAGACTTAAATTTACGTTTCCGTATCCATGCTTTGATGCAATGGGTAAAAGCACAAGAAATTCGAGGTATTATTGATCTTACACCGGGTATTCGTTCTTTACAGATCCATTTTGATTCAATTCAAATTGATCAACTTGAATTGTTAAAAAAATTGCAAAGTGCAGAAGCTGAACTCACCGATATTGATCAGATGCAAGTTCCGTCAAGAACAGTTTATTTACCTTTGGCTTGGGAAGATTCACAGACGCAGTTGGCGACTGAACGCTATACCCAAATTGTGCGTCCAGATGCACCTTGGTGTCCTGATAACGTCGAGTTTATCCGTCGTATCAATGGCCTACCGTCCAAGCAGGCAGTGAAGGATGTGGTCTACAGTGCGCACTATTTGGTGATGGGCTTAGGGGATGTATATCTGGGTGCGCCCGTAGCAACGCCACTTGATCCACGTCAGCGTTTGGTCACGACCAAATATAATCCTGCTCGAACTTGGACACCTGAAAATGCAGTAGGGATCGGCGGCGCATACATGTGTGTCTATGGTATGGAAGGTCCGGGTGGGTATCAGTTCGTTGGGCGTACTACCCAAATGTGGAGCCGTTACCGTCAGAATGCTAATTTTGAAGCGGGCAAGCCATGGCTATTGCGTTTCTTCGATCAGGTGAAATTTTACGAAGTTTCGGAGTCTGAACTGCTGAAAATGCGAGAGGACTTTAAAGCAGGCCGTTTACAGCTTAGAATTGAACAAGGCGTGCTGAATCTTAAACAATACAATGATTTCTTAACCGAAAATCAAGACAGTATCCAGGCATTTAAACACACACAACAGACCAATTTTGAAGCCGAACGTCGTCGCTGGCATGCTGCTGGTTTACAAGAATATGTTTCTGAAAGTCTGGATGCTGTTGAAGATGCAGAAGCGGTCATTATTCCCCGAGGTGGTTGCGCAGTTGAATCACATATGCCTGGTTCAATCTGGAAAATTGAATGTGCTTCGGGTGACATTGTGGAGCAAGGCGCGACACTTGCAGTGATTGAAGCCATGAAAATTGAAATTCCAATCATTGCACCCGAGCGAATGAAAGTTGAAACAATTACCATCGAAAAAGGACAGACAGTCAAAACAGGACAAGTATTGTTTACGTTAGCGCCTGTGGCTTGAAAATAAATAGTGCATACAGAACCGCCTTTCAGGGCGGTTTTTATTTAACATTTACTTTAAAATGAGTAGAATTACAAAAATTAACATTTTGTATTTTGGTAAAGAAAAGAGAAAATAATGATTAATCAAATTGATGTAAAGATTTTAGCGGGTTTGAGAAATTGTCAAAAGAGAAGTATTGAAGTAATCGATAAATATATACGCTCACACTCAACTGGATCATGTTTAGTTAGTTTACCCACTGGGGCAGGTAAAAGTGGAGTAATCTGTACGGTTGGACATTATGTTAGTTTAGATAAGATTCTAATCATCACTCATAGGCGCGCAGTATGTGATCAACTATATAAACAGTTAAAAGGTAAATTTTTTGAAAAGATATTATCTGAAAAAACTAATTTAAAACCATATTTAATAAAAAAAGTTTTCAAAGATATAGCTGATCCTTCTGAAAAAGGAATTTATTGCACTACCTTTCAAATGTTAATGAAGTTAAAAGAAAATGAACTTGAGGCATTAAAAAATAATTTTAATTTAATTCTTATTGATGAGGGGCATGCTGAACCTTCACCTAAATGGGGAGCTACAGTAAGGGAATTAAAGGCAAAAAAAGTAATCATAACTGCTACCCCTTATAGAAATGATTTATTCAGTTTTGATATAGATGTAAATCATAGCTATATTTATACATATAAATTTGCGATTTCGGATAAAGTAATTGTTTCTCCAAAGTTTGAAAAAATCAGAGAAGAAGAAGTATTTGCAACACTAGATTTAGTTAAAAAGAATCAACCTAATTCTAAATGTATTATAAAATGTAAAGAATTTAGTGATATTGAAAAATACTTTAAGATTTTTAGTGAAAAATTCAAAACGATAGCTATACATCAACAATTTGAAAAGAAGAATTTAGAACATCGGTTTAGTGATGTACCTTCAAAATTAGCTGAATTAGATTATGAAGTATTGATTCATCAAAGAAAATTAGATGAAGGCATTGATATACCAGAAGCTAAAATACTGATATTAACTTATCCAGTAGGGAGTGGTAAGGAGCTTGTTCAGACTATTGGGAGAGTTGTACGCATTTATGATAATTATGAACCGACAGTTATTGAGTTTGATGGAACGAATAACAAGAACCTATGGAAAAATTATCAGGAATTTGATGAATATATTTCAAATTCACAGTCAGCAAAAAGGTTTTTAAATACATTAAATACGTCTAGTTTAATAGAAAGCTATTTGGAAGCTTTTCCTGAGCATAGTTACTTTGAATCAGGTTATCGTAAAAAGTTTAACTTCCAACAATTTGATCCTTTGGAGTCTTTAGAAATTCCCTTAGCTTCTGTATGTTTTTATTATAAGTTGGATGGATTTAATATTTATGACTGTTTAGATAAATTGAATTGGGAGCTAATGAGAGAGGGAGCTTTAAGTAAAATATCAGAAGACCTTGGTGTAATCACTGCAGTTTGTTTTAATAATTCAAAATTCTTAAAAGATAGCTTATTCTTTGAACCATCGTTAGAAATAATGATAGTTAAAGAGCTAAATGATATTATAGCTATCTATGATAGTCGGGGGAGAAAATTTAATGCTAGAGATGATCTAAAAATTGGACGTGCTATTGATGTTGATAAACTATTTTCAGTAGTATCAAGTAGTAATAATACAGTAGTGACTAAACAGGCAAATACGAGAGCATTACAGTATAGTCCATTAAAAGCAGATGGGGTGCTACTTAAAGGGATAAACTTAGAAAAAATAAACCAAGCACAATCTAATTCATCTTATGCTGTAACAACCGCAGTAGTTTCAGGGGTTGGACAAGATGATAAAGTTAAATGTTCTTATTATTTAGGTGTTGCATCAGGACGCATTTGCGACCAAAAGCATCCACCATTTAGTTATCAACAATTTATTGATTGGTTAGATATTATTAATCTAGCCCTGAATTCTAATCAAAAAACAACAAGCAATTTCTTAAATTCATTTGCACAGGTTATTGATATAGTTCCATCAGATGACCCTATTGCATGTCAATTGGACTTTTCTAATAAAGATTTAGAAAATATAGAAATTCATATTGAGAATGTAGTATATAAAATTGATGATGAAATAATTTATCGAAAATATTATAACAGTGGATTGATGCTTCAAACAGGCTATTGTCCAACTAATCATAATAAAATTTTTCGTATGAATTCCAATTTTTTAATAAAATTTACTTTTGATAAAACAATGAATCTTATCCCCATTATGAATCCTAACGTTAAATTTATGTGTAATGGGATTTATAAGAAGAAAGAGGAAATATTTAATAGTAATACAGTAATATTACTTTATAAAAATGGTACTACATATATGAATGGCAATTTTTATAAAGTTCAAATTCCAACTGACACACAAAAATTAAATCCAAATATCGTAAAAAATTTAATCAGTTTGTCATGTTTGCAACATATTGATTTAGATGAAAAAGATGAGGAAAACTTAACACAGACATATTTTGGTCAGAACTCAATTTTTTATTTGATTGATCAGTTATCGAATATTCATAAATCTAATGTCATTGCCGATCTAGGTGATTTTTATTCTTATATCCCTGACATTGATTTAATTTTATGCACTGATATGGATACTGAACCTGCGGATTTTATTCTTTCATCTCCTTCAAAAGTTGTTTTCGTTCATGTCAAATGTGGAGATGCGAAGGTACAACCTTATTCATCTGCTGGCGCTATATGTGAAGTAGGTGGACAAGCATTAAAAAACTTACATTGGTTAATTCACTCGGGAAGATCAAAATATGCAAATACTGCATATTTGAATCAGCAATGGCCTCGAAAAAGTGGTAGTAAGCCAAATAAAATCCATTTAAATACACGTATTCGTTTGTTTGATAAAAAATTTGACTTAAATCATAACTTAGATGATGTAATTAAAATTATTGATGAAAGAAGATTAAATCCACTTGTAGATAAAGAGATTTGGATAGTAGTTGGAAATGCTTTTTCTAAAGAGCATTTTGTTAATCAGTTTCAAAAAGGTATTACCCCATCTCCAGAATCTGTCCAAGCCTATCAGCTTTTAGATACTTGGTTTAATCAAGCTAGTTCTAATAATGTTGATTTGAGGGTTTTTGTGTCAAAATAATAAACTTAATTTCGCCCCATCACTGCGCATGGGGCATTTTTTTGCCCACAAAATAGTCACAAATTTTGATCAATCGCAGTAAAAGCACGCTTAGAAATTGGCACATTTTCTGCATCTCTATAGGCGTAATACAAAAACTTAATTTGGTAATACTGGGGTCTGTTGACTGTGCAGCTATGTTTGAAAATAGCGAACGGTCATCAGACCATCAAATAGGAGTGGTGCGATGAATCATGTAAAAACAGCAGACAAAAAAGCACATCCGCTCAAAACATTTTTTGTCGAATTATTCAGTGTTCGTGCTGGTCTGTATATCAAACAAACCAACTCAGTTCATAAACCAAAAGGATAGCACTGTGCCTAAACAAAAGTTGGCTAGGATCAGTATTACTGTACCTGAAGCGACACTCAATGCACTTGACCAGAAAATTGTTGATCAACACTATGAAAGTCGATCACAGGCAATCGTGGATATGATCAATAAACATTTGATTGCAGAGCAGGTTCAAGCCAATGAAGTGATGGTGGGGACATTAACCATTCTTTATGATGCAGGGCAGATGCCACTGAGAAATCAATTGATTGATTTACAACAACAGTTTTTAACACAAGTGATCAGTTCACTACATATTCAACTTGATCAGCAAAAAATCTTACAGGTGATGCTGATGCAAGGTGCAAGCTCTGAGCTCAAGCAGATTAGTCAGCAATTTATTGCACTCAAGGGCGTGATCAAAGGGCATTTAGAACTCATGGATGCAGTGATGCCTCCGATTCTACAAAATGATTAAATCAGGAGTATGGTCATGCAAGACTTATGGACAATCCAAGACTGGAAAAATGCCTATTCAAATCAGCAAATCACGATTGATGGTTTAATCGACTATGTTAAAACCATAAAAAATGATGATCATGCTTGGATTGAAATCGCATCTTCAGCACAAATACAGGCACAAATTGACTTTTTAAAAACACAAAATAGCGATGATCTCCCTCTCTTTGGTGTGCCTTTCGCAGTCAAAGACAATATTGATGTCGCCGGTTTTCATACTACTGCTGCGTGTAAAGATGCCGCATACTTGGCAAATAATGATGCTGTTGTTATTGCTAAGCTTAAAAAAGCAGGTGCAGTCGTTGTTGGAAAAACCAATTTAGATCAATTTGCAACGGGGTTGGTGGGGGTGCGTTCACCCTTTGGTGCAGTCAAAAATAGTTTTAACCCGGCATATATCAGTGGTGGTTCTAGTTCTGGGTCATCTGTGACCGTAGCGAATGGAATTGTACCTTTTAGTCTTGGGACCGATACGGCTGGCTCAGGTCGAGTTCCAGCAGGTCATAACAATATAGTTGGACTGAAACCTACAAAGGGATGGTTTTCGACCACAGGTTTGATGCCTGCGTGTAGAACACTGGATGTGATTTCAATTTTTGCACTGACCAGTGATGACGCTTGGTTGGTTGCAACATTGATGCAGGGTGATGATAAAACCGATGCTTATTCGCGTTGTCATCCTGCCAATGTTGCAACGCAATTTTCTAAAGGAAAAATTGCGATACCTGCCCAACTCGAGTTTTATGGGGATGTTGAAACTGAGAAAGCATTTAAAATTGCAGTCGAACGTGTTCAGACACTTGGCTATGAGGTTGAATCTATTGATTTTACGGATTTCAATCTCTTGGCGAAAGCGCTTTATAACGACGCTTGGGTTGCAGAGCGAACGGTTGCTGTCGAAGCGCGAGTCTCGCGGGAACAAGCACATCCTGTGATTGCTGAAATCATCGCACAGGCAGATCAGTTTAAAGCTAAAGATACATTTCAAGCTGAATACCAACGAGCTGAACTCGCACAAAAAATCAATCTTCGTCTACAAGCCTATGATGCCTTGATGGTACCGACTTCACCGACGATTTATCAGATCAGTGAAGTTGAAGCAGATCCTTTCAATAAAAATTCACATATGGGGGCGTATACCAACTTTGTAAATTTTGCTGATCTGTCTGCGATTGCCTTACCCAATACCATTCGTTCAGATGGACTGCCAAGTGGCGTAACCTTCATTGCACCTGCTTGGCATGATCAAGCTTTGGCAAAGTTTGCTCAACAATGGCAGACAATCACAGCACTTCCTCTGGGCACATCATCGCATCATTATCACAAAAGCAATGAAATTGAATCACAAAATTCGGTAAAGCTCGCTGTTGTGGGTGCGCACCTTTCAGGGATGCCTTTGAATTTTCAATTGACCACCCGGAACGCGACATTGCTCGCAAAAAACCGAACTGCAAAAAGCTATAAATTATTTGCTTTAAAAAACACTACACCACCTAAACCGGGGTTGCAATTTGATGTTCATGGATCGGTGATTGAGGTTGAAGTTTGGGATGTTCCCTTAGCGAATTTTGGGGCAATCGTTGCAGAGGTTCCTGCTCCACTGGGTATTGGCAATCTGCAACTTGAAGATGGGACTTGGGTTAAAGGTTTTATCTGTGAAGCATATGCGACTGATGAGGCTGTGGATATCAGTCATTTTGGCGGGTGGCGTGCCTATATGCAGTCACTCAATCAGTCCAATACCAAATTTAAATGTGAGAATGTTGGGGGAGTATCGGTATGATTCGTAAATCTTTTTTGTCCATATCAGTGTTAACTGCGGTTTTAATGTCGGGTTGTGACAATACTGCAAAAGTACCTGATGCCAAAGAAAATAAACAAACGACAGCAAACACGCAGCCGATTACCATTGGCTATAGTGATTGGCCTGGATTTGTTGCATGGCAAGTCGCGATTGAAAAAGGTTGGTTAAAAGAAGCAGGATTAAATGTTGATTTTAAATGGTTTGATTACTCAGCCTCGCTTTCAGCCTTTTCAGCAAATCAATTGGATGCTGTATTTGTCACCAATGGTGATAATTTGGTGACTGCTTCAGGCGGCACGCAAGGCATGATGATTATGGCAACAGATTATTCTGCTGGAAATGATGTCATTATTGCCAAAGAGGGGATTAACCATATACAGGATTTAAAAGGCAAATCAGTCGGTGTTGAGAAGGGACTGGTTGATCATTTACTGCTTGCAACAGCGATGTCAGATCAGAAAATTCCTCTTAATGAAATCAAATTGGTGAATTCTGCGACCAATCAATTACCTCAAGTGTTTTCAAGTCCTGATATTTCAGCAATTGCAGTTTGGCAGCCTGTTGCCAGTCAGGCATTGAAAGCCGTTGCAGGCTCAAAAATCATTTATACATCGCAAGATAAACCGGGGTTAATCTATGACACATTAACTGTCAATATGAGCCATTTAACTGCGCATAAAGAAGAATGGAAAAAAGTTTTGCAAGTGTGGGATAAAACGGTGAAATATATTAACGACCCAGCCACACATGCAGATGCTGTCAAAATCATGGCAAATCGTTCAGGTGTCGATCCGAAACAATATGAATCCATGGTAAATGGCACACATTTACTGGATCTATCTGCCAATAAAAAAGTCTTTAGCAAAGGCAATGGATTCGATTCGATTTATGGTTCGTCTTATCATGTGAATAAATTCAATGTGCAGAATGGCATCTATAAAACTGAGCAGAATGTAGATGGTTTGATTTATCCAACCTTATTACAAGAGTTACCATAAGGGGATATGCGCTAATTGGATTGGTCTGGAGAAATATCTCTACGACCAATCGCAAATTATCTAACTCAACCAATAGCCTAAGCAGTATCATTTTGGAAACTTAAATAAATAAGGAAGCTTCACTGCTTCTTATTTTGTGAAAAGCTTTGATCAAATAGTGCAGACGATGCCTTAGTTTTCTGAGATGAAATGATACTGTTGCGAATATCAAGCCAATACATTCACACTAAGTTAAACACACGTGATTGATTAAGTTAATCATATTGATCCGTATCATCGTCTGACTCAGTTGGGCTTTGAATTGTTTGGATCAAATCAAGCATCATGATATTTAAAATTGCTCATTCAATATTATGTATTTCAATACGAATCCAAATTGACTAAAAAGGAATTAAAAAAGAAGCTTGAGGCAAATGATCAAGCCTCAAAATTGCATCAGCATAAACTTTACTTAAGTGAGTTCGGTACTGTTTGAGAAAAGATGAATAATTAAAATTCCGATAATCATCAGTGAAAGCCCAAGAATAGCTGCTAAATCCAAATGCTGTTTGTAATAAAAAAAACCAACCAGTGAAACTAAAATAATGCCAGCACCTGACCATAAGGCATAGGTAATACCGACTGGGATGGTTTTCATTGTCAGTGATAGGAAATAAATCGCCACAGCATAGCCACAGATCGTGATGATTGATGGCAAGAGTTGGCTAAATCCTTCTGAAGCTTTCATGGCAGAGGTCGCAATGACTTCTGCCACAATCGCAATGAGTAAATAGAGAAAAGACATGGTTAAAATATGCTTCCTAGACACTTATTTCTGCATGATGAAAAAGATGGTTGTGTTCCTGTTCAAACCAAGCAAGGCTGGCGTTTGATGTTGCTGTCTGTGTGGAAAAACAAAAATCTTGATCAAAAACATCGATTGTGAAATATAACTGGCAACGTTGTCCTTGAATAAAGCGTTGTTGTATCAATGTGTTGTGGTCTAATTGACTAAAGTGATCAAGTTCGATGGATTTACCCACCTGCGCTGTCACGGTACTGAGATCAATCATTTGCTGCCCAAAACTCACCGATACTTCATAATCCTGAATGTCTTGAACACTTATATGTTCTTGAGCAAAGGCTTCAGATAAAGATTTATCCATTTCTAAACGTTGTTGGATATCTGGATGGCGTGATCGTGCAAAGGCAATAAAATGATCACAAATAATCAAACCACCATCAGCAGGGTAGCTTATATTCAAATCCATATTTTCAATTTTAAATAAGCGCAAACCCAGAAAAAGCCCATGTTTGGCTTGTTGACGCCAGTCTTCAACATAAGCACGGCTTGGGGAAAACTCTAAAATGGCATTGCCAATGGCATAGAGTTTTGCAGGCTCAGGCCATTGAACATGATTTTGATAATTACTGGTGATTTGCCAAGAAAGTAGTTGCTGCTGTTCATTCCATAGCGTGTTGCCGACCCAGCCTTGTCGCTCCAAAACAGGGGTAGAGTTTTGGCTTTTTAAACGTAAATCGATGGTAAATGATTTAGACTGAAACCAATAGACCAGTGTAGTTTCGTCAGTGAGCCCATTGGCAAAGCTGATACTTTTACGGCGAAAAGCACCCAACAAATAGTCAGGGAGTCGGCCTTTTGAAGCAGCAGATACTTTGAGTTGATTACAAAGAGTCATGAGATTCATCGTGACTCCTCATTTGGGTTTAAGCCAAAGGAGTAAAGTGGTCTGGCATTTTCAAGTTGAATTTCACCACGTGCGACTTTATCTTTGAGATATTGAAAAGTTTGTGCCGTTTGATTAAATAGATGCTCTCCGCCTTTTAATGGTGCATATTGAGCAGATTCAGAATTCACCAAGGGTTGAATGATGTAGTCATAATCACATGAAAAAAAGAAGGGAAAAGAATAACGCTCCTCGGCAACTTTCTTCACACGGTGCTTGGTGGCCAAATAACGCCCATTGGACAAAATCTCCATCATATCGCCAATGTTCATAATCAAGGTGTTTTTAAGCAATGGCACATCTATCCATTGCCCGGCTTTGTTGAGTACCTGTAAGCCAGGCGCAGTAGGGAGAAGTAAAGTAAAACATTCATAATCCGTATGCGCACCGATACCTTCTTTATCCTGAATATCTGCAATATATGGATAATGTATCAAGCGAAGTTGACTGGGGGCTTTTGAAATATGCGCATTAAAATAGTCCTCATCCAAGTCCAATGCCAAGGCAAAACTTTGAAAAATTTGCTGCCCGATTTTTTTGATGTGCTGATAATAATTGGAAACATGTACTTTAAAGCTAGGATCATCAGGCCACTGGGTTGGACCTACAAGCGGGCGTCTATCCTCCAAGCCGAGGTAATCATAATTCACATCATACGCTTCTTTAAGGTCATAGCTGTTTTCGACAAAACGTTCTTCTCCAATCGGGACATAGCCACTGTGATTTTCCGATAGACCAATATAATTCTGCATTTTTAGGGCTGTATCTTGGGCAAAATACTGTTGCGTTGTTTGGTGGAGCTTTTCAAATAATTCAGGCTTAAACTGTTCACCTTTTAAATAAAGAAAGCCAACATCTTTACATGCTTGATCTAAAGCATGAGCGACCTTCAAGCGATCACTACGATCAGGGCTGCACAGTAAAGAAATATCCAAAAGTGGTAAAACATAGCTATTCGTCATGAATATCACCAAAGTTGGTCGTCCAACATAGAACTAAGCGATTTGGGTCGTCCCAAATGCGATAAGAAAGTGTTTATTTACTTGTTTGTACTGACTTGTGTCATACGTGGAATCTTGGGTAAGTCTTGCAGTGATGGATCAAGTTCATCTTCATGAGCATGCACCAATTGATCAACTCGCGCCCTGAGCTGCTTAAATGCAGGGCTTGTGATTAAATCTGTCGAACGTGGGCGAGGCAAATTGACTTCAATGATTTCCTTGATTTCACCGGGATTGGCTTTGAGTGCCACAATACGATCAGCCAGCAAAATCGCTTCATCCATATCATGGGTCACAAAAATAATCGTGATGTCTATGTTTTGCCATAAATCCATCAAATGTTTTTGCATCTTTTGGCGAGTATGAGGATCTAATGCACCGAAAGGTTCATCCATCAATAAAATTTTCGGTTCATTGACCAAAGCACGCGCAATTGCGACCCGTTGTTTCATACCGCCAGATAACTGGTGAGGATATTGATTTTCATATTTTTCTAAACCAATGATATTGATCCATTCACGTGCATGGGATTCAGCCGCGATTTGGCTGATACCTTTCATTCGTGGACCAAACATGACATTTTCTTTGACTGTTTTCCATGGAAACAGCGTATAGCCTTGAAAAACCATCCCACGTTCAGAACTAGGACCTGTAATTCGCTCTCCATCGACCAAGACCTCGCCACTGTGATAAGGATCTAAACCCGCAATCACACGACTTAAGGTTGATTTCCCGCAACCAGAAGGACCAATCACACAAATAAATTCTCGTTTATGGATTTTTAGATCAAGCTGTTTTAAGACCACACGTTCAGTCTTGCCATGTTTAAAGGCTTGGCTCAGTTGTTTGGTTTCTAAAATGACAGGGCGTGCATAGATTTTTTGAAAATACTCATATGGATTAAAAGTTGAATCATTCATTATTTTGCTCCTGTTTTCCATGCAAACATACATTCACCCATCTTCATCAAGATCCAATCACAGACTAAGCCAATCACTCCAATAATTAAGATTGCGGCATACACATTGTCAAAGTTTTGATAGCGGGCTTGTTGGGTGATAAACCAAGTGATGCCTGAGGTTGTACCGATTAATTCAGAGACAATTAAATAAGTCCAAGCCCATCCCAAAAGCACCCTTAAATCGCGGTAAATATCAGGAAATGCCGCAGGAATAACCACATGGAACAAACTTTTTAATTTATTGGTTCCAAGGGTATAACCCGCTTCAATCAATCCTTGATCAACCATGCGTGTGGTATTGGCGATAATCAGGATTTGTTGAAAAAGCGTACCAATGACAATAATTGCAATTTTCGGTGCATCATTGATGCCTAAAATCGCAACAGCCAATGCGCCAAATGCAGGTGCAGGCAAGTAACGAAAGAATTCAACAAAAGGCTCAGTCAGCTGAGATATTTTTTGCGAGAAGCCACAGAGAATTCCCAGTGGAATACCAAAAATTGAGGAAATCAGAAAAGCTGAAAAAACAATTTTAATACTGTGCCACAAACTTTGATGAAACCAAGGCGTATCAGGTTGTTCAGGTGGTGTGGTAAAGGCAGTCACCAAGGCTTTGGCAACTTCATGTGGTGCAGGTAAGTAGATTGGATTAACCAAAATACCTTGTGGTGGTGCAGAATGGTGATCTACAGCATTTTGTGCCTCACTATAGAACACATTTTTATCCACACGGCTGCCGACTTGAAGATAAGAAATACTTCCTGAATCGGTAATTTGGACTTGTGGATGCCAAATAAAAGGTAAATAACTCACAGCACACCAGAGACATATAGGGATTAGAAAAGAACATAAGCTTAAGATCAGCCTGTTCTTTTGACCCATATCCTTTGCGACATAACCCATATTTGTCATCCTCATTTTAGCTTGAGTATTACGATTGTTGGAAAAAGTAATATTGTTTAAGCAAAATAAGTGCCATGAGACAGAGTAGGGGGAGAATTAAATGAGAAAGTAGGTGTGTGTTGAATGCACAGAATAAATTCAATGATCTTGTTTCTGAAAAACAAAAAGATAGAATTCTATTGAATGAAAATATTGAAAATTAAATAGGGAAGGCAATGAAAAACAAAAACGCAGTGTACTTTGTAAACGATGAGTATGAACAAAATACACAGATGTTATTGAATTGATCCATTAAGATGCCGCGCTATTCATCGGAATATGGCGGCATTTTAATCGCACAAAATCTAGATCATGATTCACTAAAGTTGAACATCAAAACATATTCAACTTAGATGGAAAAATTTAGCTTAAAACGGAAGCGGTTCCAACCCTTTGACGATATCATTAAATTCAGAACCGTTGAGCCAAAATGATTTCTTTAAAAAGAGTGTGGTCATGATACTTTCGGCATCATCACTGTTTGTGTTTTCACAGAACAAACCATATTGACTGCCAAGTACATTATTGTCTTCAATTAAGCGAATATAGTACGCATGTTGTTCATCAGCATAACCAAGAATTGCATCACGTTGAGTAGCCATTTTTATGTCTCCACATAGAAAATCAATCAAATAAGTGCATAACGAAGATCAGCGAACTTGCTCAACAAAATCAATAAAATAACATTGTGCTTATACTGTAAATTATTGATTTATGATAAGTATATTGACTGTCTTTGACATCCTTGTTCAAAGAAATGTATCAAAACTGATCGATAGGGCTATTGTTATTCAAAAAAAAGGTGCCGTCAACTTGAATTTGTAACTTTTTCAAGGTATATTGATTTTACTGGTTTTTATGTAGCATACAGGATAAAAAATGACTAAAAAAGTAGAATTTGAACATGGAGGTGCGAGAGCCAATGCAGGACGCAAAGCACAATTCAGTGAGCCTACCAAAGTAATCCGTGTGCCTGAATCCCAAGTTGATTTTATCAAAAATTGGTTACTGAAGAATTTCAAAAATGGTCAGTTGAATGATTTAAGCTCCACCATGAATATTCAAACAGTTCAAGCAAAAAACGATAAGGTTTATCAAATTCCTTTAGCCACTGAACGAGTTGCAGCAGGCGTCCCATTCTCAGTTCAGGACACCATTGAGCAATCTTTGGATATGAATGAGTATCTGATTCGAAATGAAAGCTCAACTTTTATTGTTAAAGCCAATTCTCTTTCAATGTTGGATGTCGGTATAGATATTGAAGATCCATTGATCGTTGATCGTAGTATCACGGCAAAGTCTGGTGATATTGTGATAGCACGTATTGACAATGATTTTACCGTAAAGCGGCTCATGATTGATAAGCATTTTGACCCCCCTAAAGTTTGGTTAAAAGCAGAAAACCCTGAATTTAAGAATATTTATATTGAAGAAGGGCAAGAGTTTGAAATTTGGGGCGTAGTCACCTATAACTTAAAACGAATGCGTTGATTTGGGGCTGTGCTAGTACAATTTACACGGTAATGGACCAGTCTTAATCCATTATTTCCACTAAAATTATCATTATAAAAACGTAGCCTAGTTACATTAGGCTACATTTTGGTCGTCATTGAAAAAAGTATTTTTAGCAGTCTGTCGAAGTATTTTTCAATCTATCGACAATATTCGCAATACAGTAGATTGTATTGAGTTGAACATCATCATTGTCATAACTGCCTGAATGTTCATAACCATTAATCACAAATGTTTCAATTGACTTGCGTCCATCCGCTCGAACATCCTGTCCTGATTGATAACACACTGTACCATCACCTCGTGAAGTTGGTTTTAAGTCCAAATAAAATGTGGCTTTGTGGGTTGCAGAAATTTTTGATTTTTCATCTAATAAAATTTCCCTTACGCCGTCTTCTTTATAAGCATTTGCATTTAAGTTATGCGATTTGGATCCATCGATTTTTAAATCAGCATCATTTGCTGAAAGGGGAGTTTCATCATCTTCTTTGGAATCACTACGATCGGTAATATTGGGTAACTCCACTAAATTTTTTTTACCATATAAGTTCATCAGTTCAACCAATTCATCTTCGGAACTTATATTTAATACTTCCTTGCAACGCCAAACCACTTGACCAAATGACTGGTGCTCTTTATCCGCCCCATAGTGAGCATACGTATTGATATGATAAGAATCTTTAATATGATCATGTAATTCACGTACTGTTTCTATATTTCGTACATAAACATCAAAAATACTATCATATCCCTCTTTATCAACTTGTTTTGCAACCAAGCCTGCTGGATCAATAAAGTCTGGATTGATCATTGCCCACCAACTGTCTTTTCTTTGATAGATTTCAGTATAGGGATCAATAGTTTGGGGAAGTGATGCGGTAATTTCACCGTTAGGTGTTTTGGCTTTGATTAACATCCATGCTTTTGGATTTTTAGGAAAATCTTCAGCATTCGCATAATTCGCAAAAGGAAGCAGTTCTAAACCACCTGGTGCACTGGCTAGGGTTGCTGTGAGCCGTTCAGAGGTATTTCCAAACATAAATTTAGTCGCCCAAGCTTTAATACTGTTTAGCAAGCCAGTTGATGCCTTCCAACCATCCCAACCCACAGTAAGTCGTTGATAGACTGCTGGTGCACCACTCGCAGGCATAACACCATGTATCACACCTGCAATTTTATCTTTGACTTTATCATTTTGAATCAATGCACGAGTGACCAGTCCTCCCATCGAATGTGTCACGATAATGAATTTTTTAAATTTAGCAGTAGGGTATTCCTTTTTAATTTGTGTCATCACTTCATTATTCATACGATCTGCAATATTATCCGCAGACTCCATATTGGTCTGTAGCCAGTTATAGCCACAGGCGAATACAGGAAATGCATAATCCGCTAATTCTTCGTGCTGCTTTAAACTGAGTAATTCAATCACCTTGCTACTCGACCAGTTTTTGAGTATTTTTTGCGTTTCTTTATTGCCTGGTTGGACTATTTTTTCCCATTCTGTGGTGCCGTTAAATTGCTCTTTTTTTTGTTCTTTTAACGGTTTAAATGGATTGTTGAGCTGGCTTTCTAAATAAATTAATACTTTGGCATAACCAATCGGAATGACTGAACCCCAGCCTCTAGCTCTTGCAATCTCTTCCGTAACATGCGGCAATTTCTTTTTACTGATTTTAATATCACCATCATATCCTACCTCAGTCGTTTCAGGATTTAATGCAATTTGTCGCTCACGAGCATCCCGTTTGCTATATGAAACTATTGTTGAAAGAGATATTTTAGGATACCAAACCTCCTTATCATCACCAGTACTTTTGATATTTGACCCCATAATCCCTGGAATAAAGATAATCGGGACAATGTATTTAGTCGGTGCTGGAATTTCACATTCGGTATTGACAGTATTTGGTGTGGTTTGCGAAACATAGGATGTATTTTTAGCACTATGAATAGTTTCATAGGCCTCATGATTATGTATGTTATTGCTCATTATTATTCTCAAAATTTACGAATGGTTTTTAGAATCGACTCATACAGTTTTAAGGCATCAACTTGATGTAAACTGCTACTTTGATTGCTAGAAGGTGAGTGTGCGGTATCTACTTCAAAACTAATTAAAGGATCTTGATTATTCTTGGCAGTGCCGGTATGTTCCCAAAGCGCACTGATTCCATTTTTGCCTTTCATTTTTTCAATGGATATCCATTCTTGCCCATTCAAAGAGTTGGTATTTTTGTCACCTTTACGAATATTATCTTTGTCCATTTGGCGTTGGCTCTGACCCACTTCTTTTAATTTTTTTTCGATTCTTGGAATCATTGCTAATACATTTTCATCACTACTTTCTGCTTCAAAACGTAATACGACTGTTGGATAGTTTTTAAATCTGAAACCAAGTTTTTGAATACTATAACGATACTGTTTAGTTTCATCTTTAATAAATCCTTTATAGATACATTGTCCTGCTTCTTTTGGAATTTCATTTTCAGGACGATAACGTAAGTTTTTAACTAAATTCTGGATGGCTTCATTACTTTTTTTAATTCTTTCAGGAGAATCACTATGTCCCCCCTCGATTAAAAATAAGGTATTTCGATCCCATACAAAACCTGCTACATCATAAGGAAGTATTTTTTTATCAGATAATTTTCCTTTAAAAATCTTTGTTATTCGCCCATCAATTTTTTGTACTTGAGGATCTTCAAAAATCTTTCGATTTCCTTCTGAGTAGTCATCTCGCCATTTTTGTACAGCAGCCTCAAAATCTTGACGTGTCGCCTTATCGACTACTTTAATATTAAATGAATCATATTGATCATATCGTTTTAATGGATTAGCCTCAGCAGGGATATCTACCGCATAGCGCCCGATGCAATATGTTTTTGTTTGTTCTAAGTTAATCATGTTATTTCCCGTATTTTTTATTTCTGATTTTGCAGATGCGCTGCCAACACTGAATACACATGCTGTTAATAATAAAGAAGCGTAAATTTTATTCATTGATATTTCCTTTCTGCTATCACTACATTTCAACATCAATTAAATCATGGATATATTTAAAAACTTTTCACTTTTATTGAGCGACTGGGATTAGCATAGGTCGGTCGTTTTATCTAGCCCTAAAATTTAGCTATCGTTTTGAGAATTGACTCATACAGTTTTAAGGCATCAACTTGATGTAAACTGCTACTTTTACTATATGGAGAGTCATATCCAGTATCTACTTCAAAACTAATTAAAGGATCTTGATTATTCTTGGCAGTGCCGGTATGTTCCCAAAGCGCACTGAGTCCATTTTTACCTTTCATTTTTTCAATGGAGATCCATTCTTGCCCATTGAGTTGAGCAGTATTTTTTTCACCTTTACGAATATTGTCTTTGTCCATTTGGCGTTGGCTCTGACCCACTTCTTTTAATTTTTTTTCAATTCTTGGGATCATTGCTGATACATTTTCATCACTACTTTCAGCTTCAAAACGTAAAACAACTGTTGGGTGGTTTTTAAAATCAAATGCAAGAGTTTGAATACTATATCGATACTGTTTGGTTTCATCTTTAATAAATCCTTTATAGATACATTGTCCTGCTTCTTTGGGAATCTCATTTTCAGGACGATAATGTAAGTTTTTAACTAGATTCTGGATGGCTTCATTACTTTCAGTTGTCAACTGTGGTGTATCACTGTGCATGCCTTCTATCAAAAACAAAGTATTTCGATCCCATACGAAACCTGCTACATCATAAGGAAGTATTTTTTTATCTGATAATTTTCCTTTAAAAATCTTTATCATTCTGCCATCAATTTTTTGTACTTGAGGATCATCAGTGATAAACCAATCATCTTCAGAGTATTCTTTTTTTACTTTTTGAATAGCCGCCTCAAAATCTTGACGAGAAGCATTTTCTTTGACTTTAATATTAAATGAATCATATTTATCATATCGTTTTAATGGATTTGCCTCAGCAGGGATATCTACTACATAGCGCCCGATGCAATATGTTTTGGTTTGTTCTAAGTTAATCATGTTATTTCCCGTTTTTTTTATTTCTGATTTTGCAGATGCACAGCCAACACTGAATACACATGCAGTTAATAATAAAGAAGCGTAAATTTTATTCATCGACATAACCTAATAAGGTAATCACGGCTTTTGTCATCGAAAGAGATGTGACTTTTTCGGTTTTCCCTTCAGCATCGGTTATGCCTTCAATGGTTTTTCCATCTTCTGTTTTGATTTTATATTTCATATTTGGCATTGCTTTGCCAGCTTTGTTTCGCAAGACAAACAGTTCATCATAATCCATCTGAAGTTTTGGCATGGCAGCTAAGTCCATATTTAATGTACTGCCTGACATGGTCTTAATTTGCCCAGCTTTTAAAGAAATCAGTCCAGGGCAAACGATATCTATATTGCCACCTTCGATTTTGATGTAACCACCACCAGCAGCCAATAAAATCCCTTTACCACTTTCAACTTTAACAAAGTCATTGATTGCATAAACATGCATAAGCTCTTGTGAAGCAATTTTCATTGAATCCGCTTGTGCTTCAATCTCTACTGGACCTTGTCCCGCTTTAATTTTAATGCCAGCGGCTTTTGCAAAGAGAGAAATTTTATCTAGCACGTTCGCAAAAAAACCTTTACCAGAAAAAATCTGTACATTTCGCTCAGAGCTGAGATCAATATTTGCTTTCGCTTGAGCAAGGATTCCTCGATCTGCATCTAAGATAATTGAATCTTTAGCATCAATTGCAATATAAGGCGTAGAATCAGACTCGTTCCAGTGCGAAAGTTCTGTTTTTAGAGATTCTTGTAGTTCTAATTCGGGCTCAGTGGTTTGATGTCCTTTCGCTGCATCTTTTATTGCCGAATTTGTGTCTAAAGATTTCTCAATATTGTTTTGTAAATGAGCTCGGTCAAGTTGATGACCACTGGCATTAGATGCCCCTTCAGTCGTGATCAATATCCCTTTTGGCGCACGTATACCACCCCAATCATCCGTCCTTAACTCAAAGCCTTCACCACGCCCCTCACTTTCTGCTGTTTCTTTAGGATGGCTTAGGTTTCCTAGATTGAGTTGTGTCGCACCATGACTCGATTGTAATTGTGTACTAATTTGCTCAGGCGTATCGTCAAAACGGAGTTGCCCAAAGCCACTTCCTGAGACTTCTTTTGAGCGAATACCACTGAGCTTTTTGGTGTCAGGCAATTTGCCTTTAATATCAAACTTGGTTGGATTCCGATGTCCTTCATGAATTCGTCCAGTCACAAATGGACGATCAAGGTTCCCCTCAAAGAAATCTACCGCGACAATCTCTCCAACACGCGGTAAGAATCTTGCGCCATAGCCTTCACCCGCCCAAGGGGTAAGTACATCGACCCAAGCGGAGTCCGTATCATTATCATTAGCTCCTGCACCGCCATCATGGGCATGGTCTTCTGTTCGGGTAAACAAGAAACGGATTTTAATCCGCCCCCATTCATCGACATAGATTTCTTCACCATCACCCACCACGATGGCACGTTGAACATATACAGTTGGACGATGCACCAATGGATCATACTCAGGCACAACTACAACATGACGTCGTACCAAAGTTAACGCGTTGCATTGACGTTCTTGTTGACTGTCATTGTTAATTTGCCAATGGCTTAGGGTAAGTAGTTTTTCGATTTGCCCCTGAATATCTTTAGGAAAGTTGTTCTGATTGTAGAAATGCTTGCTCAATATCAGCATCTCATTATTTTCACGATGATTTCTGTCCAGCTCTGGATGACCTGTTAACTTAAACCAATAGCCAACCTGTAGGTCACGAACACTACTTTGAGCCTTGAAATATTTGGCTTGCAAGGCTTGATATTGATTCAGTTGGGTACTGAGTTTATCCAGTTGATGATTGCCTGATGTTGTAGCTTGATCTTCGCCTTTAAGATCACGGATCCAGGCAGGGGAGAGACTCCATGCCTGTTCTAAACTTAAACTTTCATTATCACGGTGTGCACTATGCTTATGAGAACTTAGAACTGTACCAGCACCATCTTCCTGCATTAAACTGTCTGCTTGCCAACGTTGTACATGGATCGCTGTTGACTGTAAATTTCGTTGAGCAATTAAACTGACGATACTGTCATAGGCTTCAGTTGCATTTGATCGATGGTAGCGAATGTTTCGCCGTTCGAGCACTTTAAACTGCCCATTGCTATCAATTAAGCGTAATTTTTGTGGTTCGATATTCTGATTATAGTTTAAAGTAATATAATTAGATTCATCAATTAGCCAACTAATTGATTCCTCACGTAAAATCCGAGTCAAATATGTGTGGTCAGATTCGTTAAATTGCATTGAAAATGGGCGTACATCGTAGGTCTTGCTGAGGCCACTCAGGTCCAGTTTTAAACTGGAGGCAAACAAAGCACTTTTAGAGACCCATTCATTGAAAATAATCTCTAAAATCTCAGGAACACTTTTATCTAAAAATACCCGACTATTGCGTCGTTTATGCCATAAGCTTGTTGGATCTTGCATAGTCAAGCGATACAAGCTCAAAGCCCCGTCAGATTGTCCTTGCGATGCACCCGTAATAATACCCGAAGTTCTAAACAGCTTGCCTGAATCTGTGACTTGATCCACTGACACTAGACAACCCATAAACTGTTTCAGTTCTATAAATGGGTTGGTTGAAAGGCAGATTAGTTCTGCTGACAATCCTTCATTGATGGCATGATAGCCATTAATACGTTGCAACATCACTTGGGCATTGAGTTGTGAGTTTGAGAATTGAACACTAATGGCACGTTTTTGTGTTGTATATCCCAATTTATCTAAAAAAGTAAAAATATTATTAAGCATTATTATGACCTTATTTTTAATATAGAAAAACTTAACAGAATGATTAATAAAACTCAAACGAAATGAGTATCATTTTGTTTCAGTTCGAATAAAAGCTTTTGAGAATTTTGTTTTGCAAATCATCAGATTTAATATTTTGTTCAATTGAACTCTAAGTTTTTAGCTAAACAGCGAATCTCGATTAAATTCTTGGACAATGTATTTCATCATCATGCCTGTTCATCCTCCCTCAACCTGATCATTATGCAACCACAGTTTTTCTATTTTTAAAGCTTAGAGAAATTAGAAAAATAGAAATTTAAATACCTACTATATGCGACAATTTTTGTCGCATAGGGCATTTTTATATCTAGTAATAGTTTTCCCAGTTTATATAATAGAACCTGTAAGCACGATGAGATTTAAAATATGAATGATTTAATTAAAGTACGCGAAGTTTTAAAGAATATTCAAAATCAACATAATAAGAATCGAGCCATTTCTTTAGTCGGTATGGTTGATTTAAATGAACTCGATATTACATGGCTGATTGAAGAAAATTATATTGAAATTGATGATGCTATTTCATATTTGGATAATAAAAATATTGTTTTTATTAAGGATTTAACTTTTAAGGGTAAAAAACTGCTCTATCAGCTTAGTGTCTAGTGAGGTTGTATAAAAATAAAAAAGATATTTATAAGAACTCGATAAAATAATAAGAATATTTTTATTATGATGTTCTATAGAATAACGATGAAGAAAAATAAATAACAATAAAATAAGATAATTAATAATTTTAGATCCAAATCAATAGATTCATATTGATTTGGATTTTTTATATTCGTTCTATGTGCGTATATACTTAAACTCGCCATTCACGAATTTAAACTTGTGAAGTGGCAAACACTGATTAAAAATGAATGAAGATTCACTGATACTAAACGGATTTTAGCATGAAACGGCCAAAGTATATTCAAAAAGTAGAGTGGGAAGCGCGTTGTCAGTTGGCAGCATTGTATCGCTTAATTGCACATTTCAAAATGACAGACTTGATTGATACCCATATAAGTTTACGGGTTCCCAATGAACCTGATCATTTTCTCATTAATCGTTATGGTGTGACTTTTGATCAAATGACCGCTTCTGATTTGGTTAAGATTGATCATCAAGGCAATATCGTAGCTAAAGGTGATCAAGGCAAGATGGTCAATGTTGCAGGGTTTGTGATTCATTCAGCCTTGCATCATGCCAATGAACAGATTAACTGCGTGATTCATACTCATACAGCAGATGGTATTGCTGTTTCTGCACAAGAAAAAGGCCTGTTGCCTTTGTCCCAACATGCGCTGAAGTTTTATAACAATATTGCCTATCATGAGTACGAAGGGATTGCTTTTTCTACTGAAGAACGTGAGCGTTTAGTTAAAGACCTTGCTGACCATCGTTGTATGATCTTGCGCAATCATGGTTTATTGGCAACAGGGAATAGCATAGCTCGAGCATTTCATGAAATTTATTTTCTTGAACGTGCTTGCCAGATTCAGATTAAAGCTTTGAGCAGTTCAAAACTACATTATCCGAGCAAAGAGGTTTCAGAATATACTGTGAAGCAATTTGAAAGTGATGCTGCTGAGCCGATTATTGATGCAGCTTGGAACGCTGCTTTATCATTGATTAAAGATCAGAAAAAGGACTATTGCCGTTGAGTAGTGGCAATAGTCATATTGGACTAAGATCGATCAGCGTTGATGAAATCGCATAAAAAAACCTCCATAATCATATATGGAGGTTTTTATCTCGATAGGTTTAGCTGTTTAAGTCAAACCAAATAAATTGGCTATCTTCATGTGCTGTAAGTGTTGAATCTTCATCAAATAAGTAAGCATCGCCTGCTTTAAGTACTTGACCGGCAATATCAATCTCACCTTCGATCACATGCACATAGTTAAATTTTTGAGTCGCTTTAACTTCCAGGCTGTGATCTTTTTCCAAATATGCTGCTTTAATTTCAGCATTTTGACGAATATGCATGGGAGCATCGTCATTTGGACCAACAATCAATTGCCATTCATTTGGTGATTTTTTTGGATCACGTTCGATTTGTTGATAATTTGGCTCGGCATCACGAACATTTGGAATTACCCAGATTTGGAGCATATGAACCGCTTCATCTCCTTGGTTCATTTCGCTATGTTGTACACCGGTACCAGCACTCATCAATTGCCATTCACCTGCATTGATATGACGTTCATTTCCCATACTGTCTTTATGTGAAATAGTACCTTTCAATACACAGGTCAAGATTTCCATGTTGTCGTGAGGATGAGTACCAAAGCCATTGTGTGCGGCAATCGTATCATCATTGATCACACGCAAAGAGCCTACACCCATATATTTTGGATCATACCAGCTACCAAACGAGAAGCTGTGCTTGGTGTCCAACCAACCCATTTTGACGTGACCACGATTTTCGCTGTGATGTAAAAAAGTATTCATCTCAAATCTCCAATTCTTTATTTTTTAACATGAGTTGATTTTAATATTTAAATATTTGAGATGAAATAATGAAATTACAACACATTGTTTCGTTTTTGCAACGATATTTAAGGACGCTGTAAATAAAAAACCAGTGCAAAAGCACTGGCTCTCAATGGTTAAAGCCTTTGATTATTCAAGGAACTTAACAGTAACACCAGATTTTACTTTTTTACCGAGATCATTCGCATCCCAGTTGGTCAAACGAATACAACCGTGCGATGCAGTTTTAGAAATCGCAGATGGGTTTGGTGTGCCGTGAATACCGAATGATTTTTTGCTTAAACCAATCCAGATATTACCTACGGGAGCATTTGGACCAGGTGGTAATGACAGGGGTTTCAAGTTTTTGCCTTGAACAAAGTTACTTGGTGAATAGCTGTACCACGGGTTACGTGCAACACCAGTCACTTTATAAGTACCTTTCGGTGATGGCGTATCTGAGCTACCAATAGTTGCAGGGAATGAGCCAACCATTTGATTCTGTGCATTAAACAAATACAATTGTTTTGCACCTTTATGCGCAACGATCAAGTGAATGTTTTCAGGTAATTCGTTACGGATATTGGTCACAACAATTTTTTCGCCAACTTTGTTAAAGTTTGCTTTTGGATTCAATTTCTTTAAGAAATCTTCATCCATATGGAATTTTTCACCCAACATTTCGGTGACACGTGTGTAGTACAAACCTGGCATTTTTGCCTGTAAGGCATAATCATGAGGAATTGATTTTGCATATGGACCTTTTAAGTCTTCAGCAGTGATGGTGTATTCAACAAAAGCAGGCTTATTGCCTTGTTGAGCCACTAGTGCATCCCAAGTTTCTTTGGTTAATTCACCCGTTGGTTTAATACCATTCATTTGTTGGAATGAGGCAATGGCTTTCAGGGTGTTCATACCACTCGAACCATCAATAGCACCAGGAGAAGCATGGGAATTATTTAACATCACATGCGCACGCGCATAAACAGGAAATTGTCCTCTGCCGATATTTTCATACCATTCTGCATTGTTAATACCGTCTAAAGTCCAAGATGCTTTAGGTGCATTTGGATTTGCTGATACTTTTGCTGGCGTCGTTTGTGGTGCAGAAGGTGCGATAGCCGTACCTGAAGTTTTATCTTCAGTTTTTTCTAAATTCTGTAGCGTATTTGCTGCTTTGTCTAAATCTTGTTGCTCTTGCGGACTGATCTGTGCTTCTACACTTGAAGCAGAACTGTCAATGGCAAGTGGATCGATAGGATCTTCAACAGGAGCAGCAACTTTTTTAGGCGTTAGCGGTTGCTCAGCTGTAGATGCAGCAAATGCTGTACCTGTTAATACACAGCTTAAACTCAAAGCAAGAATTGAGCGAACGAACATGTAGATCAACCTTAAGAATTATTCATAATTTATGACTAAAAATCTGCTTAAGTATTACAGAATTTATAATGTGTTGCAGTATTTGTTTTGTGTTAATCATTTTTTTCTATAGACATTTTTGTCCCAGATGAGTTTTGTTTTGTTTTCGTATACAAAAATGTTGTCCTAATCAATAAGCTCAAAACTTTATTGAGAAAAATTTTCAAGAAATGAATATCGGCGGAACCTTTTTGTTATGATGGAGCGAATTTAATATTTGATTGGGAAAGTAAATGACGACCTTAAAAAATGATCGTTTTCTACGTGCCTTATTGCGTGAACCAGTAGATACCACACCAGTTTGGATGATGCGTCAAGCGGGAAGATATTTACCTGAATATCGTGAAACACGTGCTAAAGCAGGCGATTTTCTTTCTCTTTGTAAAAATACTGAATTTGCTTGTGAAGTGACGTTGCAACCGTTACGGCGTTATGCATTGGATGCTGCAATTTTATTTTCAGATATTTTGACAGTACCTGATGCTTTAGGTCTAGGTCTTTATTTTGAAACAGGCGAAGGACCTAAATTTCATAAAACTGTACGCACAGAACAAGATGTCGCAAACCTACCAAAATTCAATGCTAAGTCTGATTTGGCTTATGTGATGAACGCAGTTTCAACGATTCGTTCTGCATTGGCGGGTCAAGTGCCTTTAATTGGTTTTTCAGGCAGTCCTTGGACATTGGCAACCTATATGGTTGAAGGTGGTTCAAGCAAAGACTTTCGCTTCACCAAACAGATGATGTATGCGCAACCCGAAGTCTTACATGCATTATTAGACCGTCTCGCTGACGCCGTGATTGAATATTTAAACGCACAAATCGAGGCAGGCGCTCAGGCTGTTCAAATTTTTGACAGTTGGGGGGGAGCATTGGCACATCGCGAATATTTAGAATTTTCACTCAAATATATGCACAAAATAGTCGCAGGTTTAAAACGTGAAAATGAAGGGCGTAAAGTGCCTGTAATTTTATTTACCAAAGGTGGCGGTCAATGGTTGGAACCAATGATTGCGACTGGTGCAGATGCGTTCGGTTTAGATTGGACAACACCTTTGAATGTCGCGCGTCAAACCGTCAATGGGCGAGCAGCACTACAGGGTAATTTAGATCCTGCGACCCTCTATGGTTCGGCAGCGACGATTGAAAAAGCAACGCAAGCGATGTTGGATGATGCCTATGCGAATGCTGAAAAAACAGGTTATATCGCCAATTTAGGCCATGGCATTACCCAGTGGGTCGATCCTGACCATCCAAAAGTATTTATTGATACTGTACATGAGTATAGTGCGAAATATTTAGGTTAAGTGTTTGTTATTGCTCATATGATGAATTACTTTAAAGCATTGTTTGAATTTCTCCATAAGGCAGCTTCCGCTGCCTTATTTGGTATCTTGTTGCTGATTGCATTTATGGTCACAGCGAGAATGGGAAGCCAAGAGTTTTACGGTTTTTTCCGTTATGATTATCTACTGTTTTATGCACTGATGATTCAAGTCTGTTTGCTGTATTTAAAATTGGAATCATGGGCGGAAGCTAAAGTCATTGCATTGTTCCATATTATGGCAATGGGCATGGAGATTTTCTTGACTCATCCGCAAATTGCTTCTTGGCAATATCCACAACCTGCCGTATTTAAAATTTTAACTGTGCCTTTGTTTGCAGGGTTTATGTACTCAGCAGTGGGAAGTTTTTTTGCTCGTTCACTTCGTCTTTATCAGGTTTCTTTTTTTAATCTGCCACGTTTTGGCACAATGTTGGGTTTGGCGGTATTGTCATATCTCAATTTTATGAGCAAATTCTTTATTCCAGATTTTCGGAATGTACTTTTCATCTGGAGCATTGTGATTTTTTGGAAAACCAAAATTTGTTTTAAATTACAAAAGCATGAAGTACAACTACCTGTGTTGCCTGTATTGATTGTCTTGGCATTTATTATTTGGATTGCTGAAAATATTAGTACTTTTAACAAAATATGGTTATATCCGAGTCAAGTGGATGCTTGGCATATGGTGGGGTGGGGCAAGCTGGGTTCTTGGTATTTGCTGCTCCTTCTCAGTTTAGTGTTGGTACTTAAAATTCTTGGAGATCGAAATAAAAATGGGCGCTGGGTGCTCAAAAATACAATAAATAATTTCTAAGTTGTCGAATTTTGATTTGCTTATCTGAATTTATGTGATAAATCTACGTGGGTGTAACAGTAGTTACATAAATTTGAAAATAACAATTTGCATATGTTGCATCTAAAATAATACATATGACAATTCTGGAGAATTATATGTTAAAAAAAATCGCTTTAGCTGCTGTGTTGGCTGCGGGTTCAAGTGTTGCGATGGCTGATCCAGACGTCGGTTGTGGTGTGGGTTCTCAAGTTTGGGCGGGTCAATCGGGTAAAGTACCTAAAATTCTCGCAGCAACGACCAATGGACTGTTTACTAACCAGTTACTCGGTATTACTTTTGGTACTTTAGGTTGTAATGGTAATGGCAAAGTGACTGCGCAAGTGGTTACTTTCACGAATGAAAACGCTGAATCACTGGCACGTGATATGGCTGTAGGACAAGGTGAAAGCTTAACTGTACTCGCATCTTTGTTAAATGTTAAAGATGCTGATAAGGCACATTTCTATGCTGTGGCAAAATCTAATTTTGCCAATATCTATTCTGTAGAAAATCAAAACTCTTTACAGGTATTGGCGTCACTTCAACAAGTGATGGCAAACGATGCTGTATTAAAAGCTTATGTATAAGTAAGAAAAACCCTGCCTTGGTGCAGGGTTTTTTTATTTAAATTTTATTGAAAAGTGCATATTTAAGAATATTCTTTTGACGCGATACAGAGGAAAGTCTGGTGCGACTATGAATGTTTTTTCATTACAGTATTGATAACCATGATAAATTGATGATTGAATGAAATATTTAGCTTTTAGTTTTGGTGTATTGAGTACTTTATTCACCGTTTATTCTTATGCTGAAGCACTTTCAGTCGAACCGCCAGCATTAGAAAATTATCTACAACAAGCACAACAAAAACAATTGGCTGAACAGGTAATATGGAAACGTTTACTTTATGCTGAGGGCACTGCTGAACATGGATCAAATCAAAAAAAGCGCTATCAAAGTGAAGTCAGCTATTCAGGATATTTTTTTGCGCCAGATGGGCGAACCAATATTCAACATGAGTTGGATGCCGATATCAAAGCATTGTTCCAAAAGGCTGAACCGAATCAATCCATTCGCTGTAAATTTCCAGCACGTAGCCAGTGGTTAATGCAACAGTTAGGAATTAACCAACGACAATTGCCTGTTGTTGCATGTCCGGAATTTGATCAGTGGTTTGGAGAGATTAAACCTTATAAAGCCACGCTGATTTATGCAACGGATTTTATGGGAAATCCAAGTTCTATGTTTGGGCACACTTTACTTCGGTTGGATCCAAAAGATCAGAAGCAATTGAATTTGGTATCCTATGCAATTAACTATGCTGCCACCGTCAATAGCGATGACAACTGGTCATATGCGTGGAAAGGTCTGGTTGGAAAATATCCAGGTGAATATTCATTAATGCCATATTATCGAAAAGTAAAAGAATACGGTGATTTTGAAAGCAGAGATCTTTGGGAATATGAACTGAATTTAAATCCGGATGAAACTGCATTTCTAGTCAAACATATTTGGGAAATGCAGAAAGTCAGTTTTCCTTATTATTTTGTCAGCGACAATTGCGCTTATAGATTACTGGGTTTACTTGATCTTGTTCGTCCCGATTCAGATTTGAGGAAAAAATTTACCTATGCTGCCATCCCGATTGAAACCATCAAGGCAATTGATCAACAAGGATTGATTCGAGAAACCGTATATCGTCCTGCATTAGAAACACAATTAAATTCGCAAGCCAAGCAGCATGGCCATAGCCTAGCTAAGATCGCACATGAAGTTGCATCGCTAGCGCCGCAACAGATGCCTCAAGCAATAGCTTCCTATAGTGATGCAGATCAGGCTAAAATTTTAGAAATGGCGTATGACGATTTATATTTGCAGTTTGTGGCGCGACAAGTCGATGCAAGTTTTACCCAGCCACGCTTTAGACAACTGCTTGGTTTACGCAGTCAGATTTCAATTGCAAAGCAACGTCAAGCGCCCTCTGAACCTAAGATAAATCCAGTCAAAGGACATGATGCACGTAAATGGTCGGTTGCTCTAGGTGAGGTGCAAGGGGACAAATATGCCGAGATTGGTCATCGACAAGCTTATCATGAATTAACCGATCCGCAAGGTGGTTTCCGGACAGGTACGCAGTTACTGTTCTTGGATGGTGCGGTACAGTGGCGAAATGATCGTTTCAAGCTTGAACATCTTGATTTACTCACGGTGAACTCCTATAACCCGATTACCCCTTTTAAAACACCGATAACATGGGGCTTTACTCTGGGTTGGCAACAAGAAGCAATTCAAAATGGGCGGTTTACAGACCAACAACAACACGGCGTAATAAGTACAAAAGCGCAGTCAGGTTATACCATTGCAGATGATGATCGGAAGCATTTGTGTTATGCAGAGCTGCAAACTCAGTTGCAAGCAGGAAAATCATTGGATAATGGGTGGCGGGTAGGTTTAGGTCCGACTTTAGGCTGTCAAAATATTTGGTCAGAACGGCTGAACAGTGTGGTTCAAGTTGAGTTGCCGTACTGGCAAGACTCCAGTCAGTGGAATTTACGGGTGAACAGCATGTTTCAGTACGCACTGGATTCACAAAATAGTGTAAACCTAAAATGGGAATATCAGCAGCAAAATCAAATAGACTGGCAAAAGATCGGTTTGGGTTATGTTCATTATTTTTAAGCGATTAAAACCTTCGAAATAATTAGCCCAGTAGGTTTTGGATTCGAATTCGAAGAATCTGTTGCCAGTTGCGTAAAAAAGGACTTCTGCACTTTGTAAAATAATCGCCTTGATCAAGCGCTCGGATTGTATCGAGATAACCCGCATCAAGGGCTTCCTCAAACTGTTTAAAGTCCGCAAAAACTTGAGCCTGAATTTGATAAGTTCTTGCGCAGATCAATTCACCAACTTTATTTTTTAAATACGAAATTTCAGATTTTAGTGTATTGAGGCTGATATTTTCATCTTCATACAAGTAAAAGTGTAATTGCTCTAAGCTTAGTCCCATTGGATTGAGAATTAAAATACAGATGATTTCAAATTGTCGAGGTGTTAAAAGTACGGGATGATGATTGATTTTTATTTCATATTGGTTTGAATAGGCATGAATGGATAAACACCGTTTAGGTTCATCATTTATTTTCTGTGAGATCATCTCTGCACACTGTGTTGCTGCCAACTGTCCAAATATATTTTCTTGTTTAAAACGGTTAAATAAAATCACCTCCCCATAGATGTGATTAGTCTTTAAATCGAGAATAGCAGCTTTATAAACATATTCATTTCGTGATTCAAAAGGATAGTCTATGCGTTGGTGTGTCGGCAATTGACTGGGACATGAAGTACACCAGTACAAATCTTTATCTACATCCCAAATTTGTATGGTGATTAAAGCCAATGAGGCGGTATTGAGCAAGTCATTTTTACACGCAATTAAAGCAAATCTCAGATTTTGATGTGCCAGTGAATTTCTCTTTATCGGATTCAGATTTTGGTTGATCGCATCATTTTTTTCATCCATGGTTAGATCACATCATATTTTTGTGTATAAATTCTAAATACTATATTAATTTTAACAAATAAATGGCAAATCTGTATTTTTTATATTTCTGATTGAGCATGCTTTTATCCAAACTCTATTTCTCAATGCGCTTCAACTTTTTTCCTACCTTTGTTTGTTAGATTGAAATTGAATCTGTTTTAACGGAAGAAACAGACCAGTGATTAAAACAAATGAATAAAAATGGATGTAATCCAAGGAAAGGCACTTTTTTTGCTTATACAAGAAAAGGCAATCAAAAAAGGAACAAAGATGAACAATGACAACGAACCATTATCTGTCGGTAAGGCGGACGATTCCAAAGATTATTTTGCGCAACGGGAACTTAAAAAAGGTGCAGTCGGGTGGCTGTTACTGGTTGGTTTAGGGATTGCCTATGTCATTTCAGGAGATTTTGCAGGTTGGAATTTCGGGATTGCGCAAGGTGGTTGGGGAGGGATGTTTGTCGCGGTTGTTCTTGCGGCGATTATGTATCTATGCATCTGCCTTTCCATGTCTGAAATGTCAACCATGATGCCTACCGCAGGTGGTGGGTATAGTTTTGCTCGTATGGCATTTGGTCCATTTGGGGGCTATCTGACTGGAACTGCAATTTTGATTGAATATGCGATTGCACCGGCAGCAATTGCGACATTTATTGGTGCATATTGTGAGTCCCTATTCGGTATAGGGGGATGGATCATTTATTTGATATGTTATTTGGTCTTTATGGGGCTTCATCTAAAAGGTGCAGGCGAAGCACTAAAAATCATGTTTGTGATTACAGCAATCGCCGTGGTTGCAGTTGTGGTGTTCTTGGTTGCCATGGTTCCACATTTCAAAAGTGCAAATTTATTTGATATTGCAATAGATTCATCAAAAGCTGGTGCAAGTCATTTTTTACCGCAAGGCTATTTAGGCATTTGGGCAGCAGTTCCTTATGCGATTTGGTTTTTTCTTGCTGTTGAGGGCGTTCCTTTGGCTGCGGAAGAAGCTAAAAATCCAGCCCAATCTCTGCCTCGTGGTTTGATTGGAGCCATGCTGATTTTAGCTGCATTTGCTATTTTAATCTTGATTCTTAGTGCTGGCGCAGCAGGTGCCAGTGTATTGAAAGATTCAGGCGCGCCGTTGGTGGATGCAATTGTTAAAGTTTATGGACAGGGTGTGTTGGCAAACTTTGTCAACTTTGTCGGTTTGGCAGGTCTAATCGCAAGTTTTTTTTCCATTATCTATGCTTATTCACGACAAATTTTTGCGCTTTCTCGGGCAGGCTATTTACCCACCTCGTTGTCTTTGACCAATAAAAACAAATCGCCTTATTTAGCCGTAATTATACCGGGCATCATCGGTTTCTTATTGTCACTGACCAAACAGGGTGATCTGCTGATCTTAATCGCAGTATTTGGTGCAACAATCTCATATGTATTGATGATGATGGCACATATCAAGTTGCGCATTTCACAACCTGATGTACACCGTCCCTATAGAACTCCGGGAGGAATTGCAACTTCAAGCATTGCTTTGATTTTATCGGTTATTGCTGTCGTTGCAGGTTTTCTTGTTGATCCTAAAGTGTGGTTTATTGCTTTGGGAATTTATGTGGTCTTTATTCTCTATTTTCTGGTGTATAGCCGTTACCATTTGATCTCAGGGACACCCGAAGAAGAGTTTGCCAGTATTAAGGCAGCAGAACAGGAATTATAATTATGGCTTATCGGCACAATGTTGCGCAGCAACACTATATTTTCCACGATTTGAAAACTTTAATGGCAAAGGCGACACCGTTACGCTCAGGAGATGAACTGGCAGGTATCGCTGCCAACAATGCAACAGAACGAGTAGCTGCACAAATGGCACTTGCTGAAGTGCCGTTAAAAACTTTTTTAAATGAAGCGGTCATTGATTATGACAAAGATGACATCACACGTTTAATCATGGATGAGCATCGTACAGATTTGTTCGCACCAATTTCACATTTTACTGTAGGTGACTTCAGAAACTGGTTGTTAAGTGAAGAAGCAACGGCTGAGACACTGGCAAATTTAGCCAAAGGGCTTACACCTGAGATGGTGGCTGCTGTCAGTAAAATCATGCGCAATCAAGATCTGATTCTGGTGTCCAGTAAATGCGAAGTGGTGACTCAGTTTCGCAATACGATTGGCTTAAAAGGTCATTTATCTACACGCTTACAACCCAACCATCCTACCGATGATGTATTGGGGATTTCTGCAAGTTTATTGGATGGGTTGATGTATGGTAATGGAGATGCGGTGATTGGCATTAACCCTGCGACAGATAACCTCCATAATCTTTCTGAGTTGCTCAAACTGCTCGACCACATTATCCAGGAGTATGAAATTCCAACCCAATCGTGTGTATTGACGCACATCAGTTCAGGGATTCAACTTGCAGAGCAAAATATTCCCATTGATCTGATGTTTCAATCCATTGCAGGAACACAGTTAGCAAATGATGGTTTTGGAGTAACGCTTGAGTTGCTCCAAGAGGGCTATGAAGCGACTTTAGCACTGAATCGAGGAACAATTGGTCAAAATGTGATGTATTTTGAAACAGGACAGGGCAGTGCCTTATCGAGTAATGCTCATCATGGTGTGGATCAACAAACGATTGAAGCACGGGCTTATGCGGTAGCGCGCAAATATAATCCTTTATTGGTCAATACCGTGGTTGGATTTATTGGTCCTGAATATTTATATGATGGCAAACAAATTATTCGAGCAGGTTTGGAGGATCATTTCTGCGGCAAGTTACTCGGTGTACCGATGGGTTGCGATATTTGTTATACCAACCATGCCGATGCAGATCAAAATGACATGGATGTACTGTTGACCCTTTTTGGAGCGGCAGGTATTAATTTTATTATGGGCATTCCTGGTTCAGATGATGTGATGTTGAATTATCAAACCACATCTTTCCATGATGCACTGTATTTACGTCAGTTAATGGGATTAAAACCAGCCCCGGAATTCTCAGCTTGGCTAGAACATCAGGGCATTTTTCATCAAGAACAACGACAGATTCAATGGCCGAAAAGTATGCCTAAAAATTTTGCAAAATTATTATCTTAAAAGGAGCATCAACCATGAAGCTCTCCAAATTTGAAACGTTCACGAATGGTCTGTATGAAGATCCATGGCACAAACTCAAGCAATATACCGATGCACGAATTGCAATGGGGCGCGTCGGCTGTAGTATTCCTACGCAGGCTTTGCTTAACTTTCAGCTGTCGCATGCTCAAGCCAAAGATGCTGTTTTCCATCAATTAAATGTTGAAGACATGCAGCGCAAGCTGACGGATTTAAAATTTCCAAGCCTGGTGGTAAAAAGCAAGGCGCTAAACAAAGAAATTTATTTGAAACGTCCCGATTATGGACGTCAGTTATCTCAACAATCTCAGACACAGCTAACGGAGTATGTTGCTGACCATCCGCAACCATACGATGTATGTATTGTTGCGGGTGATGGGCTTTCTGCGCGTGCCATCGAAGAGAATGCAATTGCTTATATCAATGCGTTGCGTGAACATATTCTCGCCGAGGGATGGACACTTGCGCCAATTGTGATTGCGACGGGAAGTCGAGTTGCATTGGGAGATGAGGTTGCCCAAACGTTCAATGCGGCTATGTTGATTATGCTGATTGGTGAACGTCCCGGTTTGAGTTCGCCTGATAGTATGGGTGTTTATTATACATGGAAAGCCCGTAAAGGTTGCCTGGATTCAAGTCGAAACTGTATTTCCAATGTTCGACCTGCGGGATTAAGCATTCAAATTGCGACTCAGCGTTTAATGGCACTCATGCGGAATTCATTCAGACTACAACGTTCAGGAGTGGATTTAAAAGATGATCATGTCGTGCCTTTACACAGTAATGAAAACCCGCCCAAATTATTATTCTAATCTTAAACATTAAATTTCGTAGATCAAGCAATGCCCGAGCGTGTTATTGGGTATTGTTTTTTTATTTCATCAGGTCTTACCGTGAGCTTTTAATATGATCATTGAATGATTTACGGTGAACTTCGGCTCTGGTACAAAGTCCGCCTAAATCTTTAAAGTGATCTTTTGTTTAAAGTTTATTTAATCACCATGATCGATATACCATAACAGCTTAGCCAAAAAATCAGGGATGTAAGGGTAAGGCATGTATTGCTGAGAATACGGAATGATTTCTTGCTTAAAAACGATAAAAAGAGATGCAATGACATATAAATGAGTCTAAATGACCTATGGAATTGTATTCAATTGGGTAAAATTCTAAAGACAGCACCAGCTCAATTAAAAAAATGATAATCAGCCAGAGGCAGGATGAACCATGGGAATATTAACGAAATTTATTAAGTCTGCGGAATATCATGAGCCATTACCGATTCGCCGTGATGTAAGATTTAACTTGCCGGCAGAACGGATTGCGGATTGGCATACCCCCGCAGGACCAATTTTTACGGCATTATTAAATACTTTTTCCATTGTTTTGCCTATTGGAGAGCGTTTCTTTATTGATGCTGTTCGAGCACATCGTGATTTAGTTCAGGATCCTGAATTGCAAAAAGCAGTCACCGCATTTATTGGACAAGAGGCGATGCATGGTCGAGAGCATGAGGAGTATAACAATGCGCTATTTACTCGATCTCCCATTGCACCGAAATTTGAAGCGCTGGTACTCGATATTTTTGGGTTGATCAAACAGCATTTACCTGCTTATTTTTGGTTGAGTGGGACGATAGCACTAGAACATTTTACGGCATTATTGGCAGATTCAGTATTGCGTACACCTGAATTATTTGAAGGTGCAGAACAACATTATGCCAATATTTGGCGTTGGCATGCTTATGAAGAAACAGAACATAAAGCAGTTGCTTTTGATGTATGGAACACTGCGATGGGACAGGGACCTTATGCATATGCAATTCGTAGTTTTGGTTTGGTGATCGCAACCATTGTATTCTGGGGATTGGTGATTCCTGTGTTTCTTAATATAGTCAAAGGTGAAGGCAAGCTCAGCGATATATCAAGTTGGAAAAAAGCGTATCGTTATACTTTTGGCGAGATAGGCGCACTGAGAAAACAATTGGGAAATTATATGGATTACTTCCGTCCAAGCTTTCACCCTTGGGATCACGATAATCGTGCGCATATGCAACAAATGGAGCAATTGATCTATCAATTGACTGAAAAGAAATCATAATCCTTCAATTCATATTCATTTATGTCAATTTTTTCGATGAGATTGTTGGTAAATTTTTGATATAAAATGATTTTTTTATTCCGCTGTTGAGATGACTTTTAGACAGCCAAAACAGATTGAAGTGGCGATGAATTTCGTGCCACTTCCAATCCGGGTTGATCTAGATCATTTGACTGAATCAAACATTATCCGCATTAAACCCATTTTTTAAAGTAGAAGTCCTACCTGAGAAAGCACAGTTTTGCCTTTTTGGGTGATAATTAACTCTACATCTGGTATTTCACTTGCACCTAACAGATTGCGATAAATGATGTATTGATAACTGCCATTGTTAAAAATATAGTGATGATTACCCCCTGAACCATCCATAACCACTTTGCCTTGGTTCAAAATCAAATCGGGTTTTTCAATTTGTGATTGTTTTACTCCCCATGCAGCATAACGATACAGACCATTTGGCATTTCATCGATACGTATTTGAAATTTGGCTGTTTTGAATTGTAAAGCGGCTTTGTCAAAATTTCTCAGTGATGGATGCAATTGCTGTTTTTGTGTGGAAATTAATTGTGCCTTTAATTTTTGTTCCGCATCACTGCTAGAGTTGACAGCCTTAATCTGATGACCCTCTAGCCAAACTGTACCACGATCGAGCATGACGCCACGCCATCCCACACTTTGCCACTGCGACGGCTTCGAATTGGCAATTGCCTGAATGAGTTTTTGATCAAACACTTGATTAAAGCGCTGCTTCATTTCAGTGGGATTTTGAATACTTGAGAGGGGATGTTCACGTGCTAATGGGTAGACAATATTGTTTGAAATCGCCGTGATATTTTTATTTTTAAATAGCTTAATTACGACCTGAACATCTTTGAGTTCATGACTATTCAGATTGTCGGCAAATGCTGTAGAAGTGGCTAATGCTGTGATAAAAATCAATAAATTTTTCATTTAAAGAGTAAATAAGTACTGGTATTTTTAATCATACAATTAAATAAATAATCAGTGAATCTTATTACAAATCATAGCTATAAAAACTTACACATATCCAAAGTATCTGTTTGAATTTTCCAACCATACAACCAGTTGATCTGTAAGAGCATATACTCAGACTTCAACCACAACGAAGTATTTTTTTACTGTTTCTACGACTTCAAATGTACCTGAAAATCCTGGGGGAATAATACCAGCTTGTCCTGCTTTGATTTCTATAAATGTTTGGGTCAGTGGATCATGTAAACGGACCACACCTTCAATAATCTGGAAAAATTCTTGTTTATTGTCTGCAAACTGAATATGCCAAGCACCTATTTCACATTGCCAAATACCACAGTTCATATTGGGGTGTTCGTATAGACTTTCAGTAAGGCGTTTTGGATTTCCTTGAACCAAACGATCTGCACGAGGGTAGTCTATACTCATTTTACCCTGTGTCAGACCATAGCCAGCCAACCAAATTGAAGACATGTTAAAAACCTGCTGAAAATAAAGCCCCAGTAGAATGAGGCTTCAAGAGTAATATGAAGATGTACGTCGCTTGCAGTTTAGTGCGCTTCTGGCACCGCAGAAAGAAACTCACGGCGTGCTTCTTTATCCGTTTTAAAGTCACCTACAAATGAGACAGTACGTGTGGTTGACTCTTGTTTACTCACACCACGCATCATCATACACATATGTGCTGAATCAATCACTACAGCAACGCCACGTGCTTGAGTCACTTCAGCAACTGCATCAGCGATTTGTTTGGTCAGTTGTTCCTGAATCTGCAGGCGACGGGCAAACATTTCAGTAATTCGTGCAAATTTGGACAAACCGAGTACATTCCCCGACGGAAGATAGGCAATATGTACACGGCCATGGAATGGCAGCAAATGGTGTTCACATAAAGAATAAAATTCAATATTTTTAACCAACACCATTTCGTCATTATCCGAAGGGAAGACTGCATTATTGGTGACTTCTTCGAGCGTTTTGCTATAACCAGACGTCAAGTACGAAAAAGCTTTAGCCGCACGCATAGGCGTATCTTTCAGACCAGGACGGTCTAAGTCCTCGCCAACGGCAGTTAAAATATTTGCGTAGGATTGCTGCATAGACATAAAACGTGTTCACTTATACGGTTTGAACAAGGACGGCATTGTAGCAGAAAAATCGATAAATTTTTTCAATTACAAGATAAACCGCCACTGTGGGAGATTTTGGATTAGATCAAATAAAGAATTATGGGTTACGATTAAACTTTGGGTTTTTTTCACTACGTTTAAGCAGTACTAAAACAGCACCTGTACCCCCTTGTTTTTCAGGAGCACTCACAAATGCTAAAACATCACGATGCTGTCGAAGCCATCCATTGACATAGGTTTTGAGAATGGCTTCAGGACCTTTGCCATGCACGATTTTAATGACATTCTGATTTTCGTCTTTTGCCATTTGTATTATTTGTAATACTGCTGCACGGGCTTCTTCAACAGTGCATCCATGTAAATCTACAGCTTCGAACCAACGTAGATTGCCTGCTTTTAAATCTTCAAAAACCTTATGTTGCAATGTTGCAATGCGATAACTTAGAGCAGCTTGACTAGCCACAGGGTTGAGAATAGCTTGAGTATCCGATAACTCAGCATCATCAATTTCAAAAGCACCTTCAGCTGCAGCACGTTTTGCGAGCATTTTTGCATCTGGCTTTTTTCTGACATCCTTACGCTCAATTTTAGCAATATTGCTGTTATCCAGCTTAGTCACGCCTTTTAAAGCAGTTTTAAACAAATCAGCATCGTTGATATCATCTTCATGGGGTGAAAGCACATGTTTCGATTCAGGTTGTGCCGCAACTTTTGAAGTATGTGGGTGAGTGATTTGTTTTTTGAACTGCTTTAATAAATCCAGTTGAGACTTGGAAAATGTAGAATCAGACTTACTCATAATTGCAAAAAACAATAGACGGCGATATTTGCTGATGATTATAGTCTGAAAGCGATTAAATTTGAACTGAATTGCATTCACAAGATACTGGATAATTTTATGTCGCTCTGAAGTTTATGGTTTATTGAGATATGAATCGATTAATTTTAGCGCGCGCCTGTTTTTATACAGTTTTGCAATGTCTAATGCTGATTGTTGTTCATTAAATTTTGAAATACAGACTTTTTCAATTGAAGCACCTTTGTTGAGTAAAAGGGCAACAGTTTGAAATTGATTGAGTCGTATTGCTTTACCCAATGGCGAACACATGCTGAAATAATATGTATGGGGTTCAATTTCATCTATCACGATTTGGTTAAGCTGTCTAAGCCTCATCTTATTCAAAAAATCCAGATCATGATGTTCAATGGATGCCATAATTAAATCAATATCTTGAAACTCAGCATCATCTTTTAAATATTGAAGATATAAAATTTGGGCTTTTTTATAATCATCAATGCTTTGGTTTTGTGTGAGATTTTTGATTAAATTTTGCATAAATTCATGCATATCACTGAAATGATGGGTTGCTGCGTAAAACATGAATGCATTCAACATATATTGATCTGTTGATAAATGATGTTCCAGCTCAAGAGCTGGTATCTCATTAAAATTGTGTTCGAACTGATCGAGTATTTCAAATAAAATCAGTTGAGATTGAATGTTGATTGCTGTCAGCAATGTACGCTCTTGTCCTTTATATACAAGATGGTAAGTTGATTTTTGGACTTTTTTATTATCTGGGGTGATTGTAAAGTCAATATGAATAGATGGTCCTTGATAACTGATAATTTGGATTTGGTTTTTTTTAAACAGATAGTTTTTTTGCTTAAGAAATTCTATCTCTATATTTGGAAAAATTTGCCCAAGATCAAGTTGAGCAGCAATGACACCTTCAGATTGCTGGGGAATATTAAAATAGAGTATCCGTTTTGAATCAATATAATAGGGTGAACCAGCGTAAATGGATATTTCTTTTGCCCAGGTCATGTTTTGGAATAAATAAAACAGCGCTAAAAGTAAAAAAACAAAACTCTGTGTTATCGATTTAGATTTCATTATTCTCAATTCTCAATTCTCAATTCTCAATTCTCAATTCTCAATTAAAAGCAGACTTAAAATAAATTATATTGCTGTTATCTGTGAGAATAATCTATATAAACATTATTCATAATAAAATGGAAAAGTATAACTCAACAACCAGTAAATAATGAAACACAAAATAGACTCGTATTCCATCATTAAAAAACTTTCTATTCAACCAAGGCTGAATATGCGGGTGTAAAGGGTGAGCAATCTCACCCTTTACACACGATTTATATATTTTGAGGTGTGCCAAACAGTGCTGAAAAAGCATGATCAGGACGAGATTGCTTCATAAAACTTTCACCCACCAAGAATGAGTGAATATCATGTTCCTGCATCATTTGAACATCATTTGGTGTAGCTATACCACTTTCAGTAACCAATAAGCGTGTAGGTTCAAGTAATTTTTTCAAACGCAGAGAAGTATTTAAATCGACATCAAAGGTTTTTAAATTACGATTGTTCACACCTAACAGACATTGATCTGAGAGTTTCAAAGCACGTTCAAGTTCGTCTTCATCGTGCACTTCTACTAAAACATCCAGCTTGTGTTCGAAAGCAGTTTTGGACATTTCTTCAAGTTGCTGATCGGACAAGCATGCCACAATCAACAGGATACAATCTGCATGTAAGGCACGCGCTTCAATTACGCCGTAGGGATCAATTAAAAAATCTTTACGAAGGGCAGGTAAATCGCAGTGATTACGTGCAATCTGAATATTTTCATCAGCCCCCTGAAAGAAATCAACATCTGTTAAAACGGACAAACATGCAGCGCCTGCTTGTTGGTATTGTTGAGCGATTTCAGCAGGATTAAAATTTTCACGAATAATGCCTTTTGACGGTGAGGCTTTCTTAATTTCTGCAATCACACCGGGGCGTTTACTGTTTAGTGCTTGAGCGAAATGACGGACAGGCGTTGCTGAACGAGCAAGTTCCTCAACATCCTTTAAACTACGTTGCTTTAAACGGATGTTAAACTCTTCATGTTTACGATCAACGATTTTACCTAAAATTGTATTGGCAATGTCTAGCATGGTTAATTCCTTCTATCCTTAAGCTTCGTATTCTTTGAGCGTTTTGGTAAATTCCGACAAAATCCCCATTTTTTCCAAAGCTTGTCCGCCATAGATAATATCATGTGCTAAAGCGACACCCTGTTTATAGGTATTGGTTAAACCTGAAACGTAGATGCCTGCACCAGCATTTAAAGCAATCATATTTGCCGCTTTTTCACCTTTGGCTGATTTTTTCTTGCCCAGCGCATCTTTAATCAAAGCAAGACTTTCAGCTGAACTCTCGACTGAAAGCCCGGTTAAGGTTTGAGATTCGATATCGACATCTTCTGGCTGAATAGTCCACTCCGTCACTTCACCATCTTTCAACTCAGCCACATAGGTTGAGGAAGCTAGGGTGATTTCATCTAGACCATCTTTAGAATGGACCACCATGGCATGTTCAGCACCCAACTGTTTTAAAACCTCAGCTAAAGGACGGCATAATTCTGTAGAGAAGACACCAATTACATAGCGTTTTACCCCAGCCGGATTCGTAAGCGGGCCAAGGAGGTTGAAAATACTGCGGAAACCGAGTTCTTTACGAGGGCCTGCTGCATATTTCATTGCTTTGTGATGATTGGGTGCGAATAAAAAACCAACCCCCATTTCACGTATGCAACGTTCAGTTTGTTGCATATTGAGGTCAAGGTTGATACCAGCTTGTTCTAAAAGATCAGATGAACCAGACTTTGATGACACACCACGATTGCCATGTTTTGCTATAGTTGCACCAGCAGCAGCAATGACGAATGAGGATGCTGTCGATACATTAAATAGATTTTGTCCGTCACCACCTGTACCCACAATATCGACTAAATGAGGAATGTCACTGACTTCAAGTTTAATCGCAAACTCACGCATGACACGCGCGGCAGCCGTAATCTCGTCAATACTTTCACCCTTTAAACGTAAACCCATCATGAGTGCGCCTATTTGGGCATCAGTCGCTTCACCTTGCATAATGGTGCGCATCACTTCTTCCATTTGTGGTTGAGTGAGTTCAATATTTTTGGTGATGTTATTTAAAGCTTGTTGAATATTCATGATTTGCTACTACACTTATTTCGCATAAATTTCTAAAAAGTTTTTAAAGATTTGATGACCATGCTGGCTCAGAATTGATTCAGGATGGAACTGCACACCTTCTATCGGTAGTGTCTTATGTTTTACACCCATAATTTCTTCCATTGAGCCATCTGTTTCATTGGTCCAGCAGGTAACTTCAAGGCATTCAGGAACTGTTGCTTGATCAATCACGAGGGAGTGATAGCGTGTCGCTGAAAAAGGTGAAGGTAAATTGCTGAAAATCCCTTGATCGCTGTGGTACATGTCAGATAAACGACCATGCATCACGGTTTTGGCACGAATAATATCGCCACCAAAAGCTTGACCAATCGCTTGGTGTCCTAAACAAACACCAAGTGTAGGAATTTTTCCAGCAAAATGTTGAATTGCTGGAATAGAAATCCCTGCCTCAGTTGGGGAGCAAGGACCAGGACCAATGACCAGATACTTTGGTTGCCATCGTTCAATATCCTCTAAAGTCACGGCATCATTGCGAACAACTTTTACTTCTTGGTTTAACTCGCCAAAGTACTGGACAATGTTATACGTAAAGCTGTCGTAATTATCGATCATTAGAAGCATATCAAACTTAACCTATTGAAATATATTGCTTAATGTGTAGACTGTTCGTGAGGTTACTCACAATGTTACTCACTTTGCTAAGTGTCTATTTAAACAACGACTTTTACAAAAAAAGCCGATATCTAAGCGGCTACTTTAGCAGATTTTTTACATTTTGTGGCTACTGCTTCATTCACATAGCTATTTTGCCAGAAACTTAGCACGCCATCCTTGTGAGGTGGAATGATGACTCCATTATTTATTCGGTCCCAAAGAGTGGGTTCTGAGTATCCCAAGCGTTGAGCAAACTCCTTTACGTTTACGCTATACAAGATCCAACACGACTGGACCATGGAAACTGGTCTAACTCGCAAAGAGCAGGAGAATGCGCGAAAAAACTTAAAGACCTTGGATTTTTATCGGAAAATAAACGAGGTGTATCGTGCAAGGTTTATTTCAATGTTGAGCGCGGAAATCTATACAAAGCGCTAATAAAATACTTTGAAAGCCTTGATTCTTCACAGTATGCACCAACCCGATCGCCTAGCGGATGTGTAAACCTGAGCTTTGCGCAGGCAATAAAAAAACTGCCTTTTGGTGGCATTCTGTAATTTGAGATTAAATACATTTATTCTCTGGATTGTTTATTTTTTCATTTAAATATTTTAAATTGTCTCGCCACTCATCTTTACTAGCATTAATATAAAATGATTTCTCTTTTGCAGCCTCATACTCTTTAAAGTTATTTAAAATATGTAAAAATCTCTTTCTACTTTCCATGTTAAACACTCTCTAGAGGCTTGAATTTTCATTTTATCCTCAACCTTGGTAACCATACTCCCGTCAGGATACCTATAACATCATTACTATTAGTTTGAGCCTCAATAAACTTAGTTTGCAGCCTGTAGTATTTATCTTCAAATGACTGAAATGACCCAGCAAAACTGTTAGTAATAAATAAAAAAAACAAAGTGTTAATTTAATTTAAGTTTTGTCAATTTTTTAAAAAATATTTAGCAACATTATACTTAAATCCCTAAATGATTTTTCATCCATTTATTTTAACTACTTCAACGTATATTTCCGATCAGTTAAGTGAGAACCTAAATATGCATGTTGATAAAGTTATGAATAAATGATCGGAAAGCAAGCCGTTAAGAATTTTGACTTACCTGATTGTTACTTCAATCATTATTGGAATATTCGTATGGTTTTTCATAGAATAGATTTTTGAATAGTGGTTTTAATACTGAAAGGGTCGTTTTGATAGACATTATTCCAATCTTTTTAACTGTATTTGATGAATCACCTTCGAGTGGCTTTACTAACGTTAAAATGTTAAGTTTTATCCACTTATGAAAAATAGTTTATGTGGACGTTGAATGAATGTTTTAAATATAATTTTAATTGCACTTCTTTCCTGTTCTGTATCAAGCTTACAAGCGAAAGAAATGGATATCTCGAATTATAATTCAACAGGAGGAATATGGCTACAGAAGCCAAAGTTTTCAATCAAAAATGAAGAATTAAAAGGCTATGATCGCGAAGCGGAAATTAATTTTAATTTTGATGCAAATGGGCAGATTACTTCTACTGAGATAATTAAAAGTACTGGGTTGATTGAGTTAGATAATAAACTTATTGCGGTCGTGAAAACTGGTAAATTCAAGCCACCAAAAGAAAATGGTGTGAATATTCCTTCTCAATTACCATATCGATTCAGGTTTGAAATTTCAAGAGATGCTAAATTTGCAACTGAACCAAGTATTGTCGTAAAAAAATCCGATTTGGAGGGGAAAGATAGATCATTAAATATTTATTTAGAAGCAGATGATAGTGGAAAACTGACTAAGGCCAAGATCACTAAAAGTAGTGGGTTAACTAAATTGAATAATTATGTATTAAAAGAATATCTTGAAAAAGCAAGATTTCAACCATTAAGTATTAATGGAAAACCTTATCCAATTAAAATGACAAAAGAATTTAATTTTTCTTTAAATTTTGCTGAATAAGGATAGCTTACTTAGTTTCTTCAACATTTAATAGACTGTATCCATACTGAAATTGGTGATACGGTAATCCCCCCGAAAAATAAAAGGATGTAAAAGTAGTATTTTCTCTTAAGATAAAAGCAGGAAATTCTGCATGAAAACATCTAAATTTACTACAGTCAGATCATGTCTATTTTGAAACAGGCGGAGTCTGGCACGCCTGTTGCCACTCTTTGTCGTGAACATGGCATGAGTAATGCCACTTTCTACAAGTGGCGTGCTAAATATGGTGGTATGGATGCCTCATTAATTGCTCGGTTGAAAGAACTTGAAGCAGAAAATGCCAAGCTGAAAAAGATGTATGCTGAAGAGCGGCTCAAAGCCGAAATCATTCAGGAGGCAATGTCAAAAAAGTGGTAAAGCCATCTTGTCGTCGTCAGATGGCACAACAAACTGTTGTCGATCATGCCGTCAGCATTCGTTTGGCCTGTAAGGCATTTAGTATCAGTGAAACTTGCTACCGTTATCAGTCCAAATTGAATGATGACAATGCATTAATTGCAGAGCAGCTGATTCAGCTCACTGAAGAAAATACAGATTGGGGTTTTGGTCTGTGTTTCTCTTATCTACGCCATGTTGAAAATTACGGTTGGAATCATAAGCGCGTTTACCGTATTTACTGTGAGCTGGCACTGAATCTACGTATTAAGCCAAGAAGAAGGCTGAAACGACATTTACCTGAACCACGTAAGGAGCCGATCCGAGCAAATCAGGTTTGGTCATTAGATTTTATGCATGATCAGCTCATCAATGGTCGCAAGTTTCGCCTATTGAATATTATTGATAATTACCGTCGCGAAGGCTTAGCTATTGAAGTTGGATTCTCATTACCTACAATCCGAGTGATTCGTACACTCAATCAATTACTGGAATATCGAGAGAAACCATCAGTGATTCGATGCGACAATGGTCCAGAGTTTATGAGTCACAAATTCATACGTTGGGCACCTGAGCATGATATTCGTATTGAATATATTCAACCAGGCAAGCCACAACAAAATGCGTATATTGAACACTATAATCGTACAATGCGTTATAGTTGGGTGAGCAAACATTTGTTCGAGACATTGGAGCAAGTGCAAGCTTATGCAACACAATGGTTGTGGCATTACAATTATAAAAGACCGCATCAAGCCAATGGAGGAAAACCACCTCTGATGGCTGCTTAGCTTCTACTTTTAACTTCGGTTATTTATGGGAGGATTACCCTATATTGCAAGCAATAGCAAAAATTATAGAAATACTGAAATAAAGTGATTTATAAATGAACGACGAGTAAATTTTAACTTTTATCGGATTTCACACCCATCGAATATTTTTTGTTCTATATTTTAGCTTCACAATTATAAGGAAATTAGAATGAAAAAATTAACAATAGCTTTGCTAACAGGGTTAATGAGTGCAAGTGGATGGAGTGCTTGTAGTTATAATTTTGATGCAACACAAGCTCAGATCAGTGCAGTGTTACCAACATTAAATCCAATAAAAATGGTGAATTTAAGCAATTCTAAAACTCAAATACTGTTATCCAGCTCTCAAAACACGCAATACTATTTGGCCTTGAGTAGTGATATAGCAAATAAGAAAATAGCCTTGATGAATAGCAATTCTTATTTATTACCCAAAGGTGATTTGAACATTCCAACAACAGGAACTTTAGCTTATGAACTTGAGATTAAAACACCGTTGAATCTACTTTATGGGGAACAGATTACAATTGGACCTTTGTTGGCAGTAGGCACAAGCGGCTCTTCAAATAGTTCAGGAATTATAGCATCTCAATATGATTCCAATAATCTTGGGGTTGTTGGATATAATAATTTTCAGACATCTAGTAGTCAAAATTATGCTACTAACGTATCTGGGAAAAACCGGATAGGGGTATATTTTAACCAATCTACAAAAAATTGGGGTGTGATAATAAATGGTGTGAATAAAGGATATGTAGGACATTTCGACTATGCAGTTGATAATTATGGTTTTCAATTCTCCGTTGGCACATCTGGTTTTACCCAATCTTCTCCATCAATAGGGAAAGCAGTAACCGTAGAATTAATTACTGATAAAAATTTATTTGAATTCGTTTATCCATCAGGCGCCAAAGACATCTGTGGTAATACAATCTAAAACCTAAAATCCATTTAACCACCTTCGGGTGGTTTTTTACATCAAATGCCCGTCTTTCCTGGGGCTTTTTTTCCATCCCTAGGAAAACGAAATGACAGAATAAACAAACTGTTGAATCAACATCAATCGATTGTAGAAGACGAAATTGACGGTTTCTAATACTTTTCGAATATGGATAATGCATTCTTAATCGCTGCATATAAAGTCAGTAAAATGCTTTTTTTGAGTGATGAGCAGATATCACTACTTAACCTACATCAACATATTTGTTATCTTACCGACTCTAAAAAAGAGTTGATAATCATGAAAAATATTTTATACGTTTCTTTAATTTCCTTGATTCTTATTGGATGTTCTACTGAAATAGAAAAACTTGAAAGTAAAAGAGATCGTTTGACGGAAAAAGCTGACAAACTTACAGAAGAGCATCTTGGTTTAATGTTCGAGTGTGCTTCGATTCAAAACCAACTTATACCAACAGGTGATCTAAACTTAAGTAAAGAAAAGATGGAAAAGCATAGACAAGAAGTGTGTTCAAAAGCAGAAGAGGTTCACCGAGAGTATTTACCAATGCGATTTGAAATTGCTGAATTGGATGAGAAAATTAAAACACTTAAAGCTAAAGAACCTAAATAGCGAAAAACCCACTGCGGTGGGTTTTTTTATGGATGAAATGTATAACGGGATGATTTGATTCTATATCATTTATTTGAAATAATTCATACCGATCTGTACATAACAGGCTGATCAATTCATCATAAGTGATTTTACACAAAAGATACTTTTTGATTGAGTTGTTTATTTGATTTTATATGAGTAGAAATCATATTTTTTAACATAACTAAAAAATAAACATTGTATTACTGTTCCATTAAGCGTATAACGGTGTTTCATTGATGCGGGATGGAGCAGTCTGGTAGCTCGTCGGGCTCATAACCCGAAGGTCGTTGGTTCAAATCCAGCTCCCGCTACCAATGAAAAATTTTAAAGTTTATAGCCTAGTTCGCTTTATGCTTACTAGGTTTTTTTTATTTAATTCTGTATTTATCACGAATGGCTGACAAAATCGGTTGAGCTATTTCTGTTAGATATTGAAAAATAGATTTTTCTATTGAATAAAATATAAATGAGGGTTGGCTACTGGTTCAACTCATATACGTATTACCCTAAAAAATATGCTGATGTAAAAATTGAAAGTTAAATTTCAGGCGAAATTGCCTCTCACAATTGGATTTTAAAATATTCCTCTCAAATAGTGAGTGACTGAACTGTTTTGCAAAAGCACAATGAAATGAGAAAAAATGAATTTAATAAATGGATGGACGATTGCTAAAGCAGTCAATGGAGATCAAATTCAAGTCAGAATTATTCCACTGAAGCGTAAACAAAATAATGTTGACGGTATTTCTTGGGTTGAAGTAGGTAAGCAAATTCAACTTGAAACAGGGCAGAAGTGTAATTTTAATCTCGATGGACGATCTTTCTATATTGGATTAAACAGGCTTTATCGAATAACACTCTAAGGTGCTCCATGCGCTTTTGTTTTGATTTAAATTATCTTAGGGCTTGCTTTGGCTTCTTGATGATTTAAATATTCTTGCATTGTTCAGTTGAAGATTAACTTGGAAAATTTACAATTTCTTGATAACGAAAAGGTCATAAGGGAATAGGATGATTTGAATCAATACTTCGTTTATGGTCTATAGAGATTATTGAATGATGAGCTTTTCTATATTCGTCATATACATTAAAATTGAATCATGAAAAGAATCCAGAAAAAGCCCAAATGTCCTATATCGAATTGGACTACAGATCAAGACTGTTATTTGATAGAGAATAGTACATTACCTATTGAAAGCTTAGTTGATCACTTACCTTTTAGCGATGAAGAAATCCGTAAAAGAAAAGAAATTCTTGGCTTGGTCAGAAGACAAAGACAAATGATGAAAGCAATTTAATTAGAATAATTTTTTAATTCAAATTTTTATCTTTGAAAAATAAAAAGTTGTTGATATTTAATTTTATTGTAAATGATAATGATTTATGTTTTTGATTCCCTAGCTTGAGTTTCTCCTCAAACTTGGCTTTATTTAAACTCTCGATTCGCATATCAAAAATCGAGATGAGTTTTAGACTAGATAGCGGCTCTCAAATTTAAGCATTTACAATGCATCATGGGTTATAGAAAAATAATCTCTTTCATTTTTTAATGGAAAAATCTTTAAATAATGATGCAGTTCGTATAACCTAATTAAAACAAAGTAAATGAAAATATTTATAATTTTTATATTTAATTTATATAAATTAATAGTTTAGATTGTATGTTCCAAGATTGTTGTAATTTCATTATTTATACTGAATCAGGTGTAGCATCCGCCATAATCATTGATTGTGTTTTTTAATATGAGATTTTTGCCATGTTTACTCCTGCAATGAATGAAACAAAGATGCATCAGAATCAATCACAATATTTTTCAATTGAACAACTAAAACGTTTTTTGAAGAGACAAATTCGGTTAAAAGCAGATCAAGGCGAATTATTCGTGAGCGAATGCCTTGCAAAAGATTTTGCGCGTCATGAACTTGAAAAATTAAGTGATGAATTTAAGAAAGCTGGATATAAGGTAAAGCTTAAAATAATAGGAGAAGAAAAAATTTTTTCTGTTTTCTGGAACTGATTGGCGCTGAATTTTAATATTTTATGTCAAAGTACAAAGAAACTTGGTGTGTTTCACGAATTCAACAATTTGGTGGTTATTTTCTGCTATGGTTTAATTTTTAAGCAATATTAGGCTAGATATGAAAATCATTTCGATCGTAAGTTTAGTTTTACTATTCGGTTTGACTGCGTGTCAAAAAAGAGATTCAGATACGCAAAAACAAGACCAAACGACAACCCCACATTCGGTAGATAAAGACGGCTAGATCATCAGACTGTTTACTTTTTTATAAGAAAAGCGCTACACCATTTGATTGGTGTTAGGTTATTAGTGTTGATAAATTTAGCCTCGATTTGTGGGGCTTTGTGTTCTTATTAGATATCATCAAATATTTGATATTACAAAATAAAAATAGTTAAGAATTTATATCTTAATAAGCAATTATATCCACACTTAAACAATTCAATATATGCTTATAAAAAAGCCTTGAGACTAAAGCGTATATCATAGATGTAGAAACAGTTAGTCATATAGTCATAGCAAATCTGAAAACGATTTTATGAAATCTTTTATTATAAGAAATAATGGATTTCTCTATCTGATGCTTAACTTTAGAATGAATTAATATACAAATGTTATTAATATTTTTAAATAAAAATTTAAGTTTAATTTATTGATTAATATGAGTCATGAGTAAAGTATGTTGTGAATGAAATTTATAGATTATAATTAAGGTATTGAAATAAAATATTTTTATAATAAATTTTAGTAAATTTTTATTTTAAAGAAAATATTTTATTTAAAGTTCAACTATTATATTCTTGTATTTGAAATATTAAATTGTATATTAACTTTGCTACAATTTTTTCACACTAAAGATAGTGTTTTTTGTTTTATTTTTTGATAAAAATGATAAACTGGTCACACTCTATATGAGGCCGTGGGGGCTAAATGAAAGAAGAAGTAAAAATTGCGATATTTGGCTTGAGCTTAAATGTACTTGATGCAATAAAGCAGAAAATACGATTAATGTATGATGACTCACTTCAAGTAAGTTGGGCGAACATTGCTGATCCGCATTTAGATATTCTTCTTGTGAATGATATGTTTTTTAGTTCTCCTACAATTCAAAATTTGGTAGGCGTAAAAAAAGTTCCTTATTTAAGATTAATCAATAAAAATGAAAAATCAGGTCAAATCGAAGGAGATAAGCTATATTTACCTTTTTCTGCCACTGATGACATAAGAAAATGGTTTAAAGATCGTTATTTTCAAGTGCCAGTTAGCCATAAAACAGTGCATATTGTGAATCAAATTTCAAAGACTTTAGACCTCACAAAAATCGTTCCAGAATTTTTTAATGAAAGAAATGGTAATGTGCAAGTTTTTGATGCGAAGGGTAATATCGCATTAGTGAATATTCGAACTCAGCAAGTTTGGGTAGATCCATTACGTAAAATTCAAGGCACTGATGTTTCTTTAAATTTTACCTATGCCACCATGCAAATGGCCCAATCAGTAAATTCAAATCAAGGTATAGAGCTTAAGTCTTGGCTGTGGAATCTATTGTGGTATTCGAATGATATTAATACTACGATTCACAAAGGGGACTATTATCAACTTGTCGATTGGCCACAGCCTAATCATCAAAATGAAAGACAAATGATTTTTAAAATAGCAGCTTGTTTTGAGCAAGGAGCAAGTATTGCTCAAGTGGTGCAAAAAACTGGCTATAGTCACGATCAGATTTATAAATTTGTTTCAATCGCTTTATTAAGCAATATACTTAAAAATATACCTGAAGAAGAAGCAAAGTTAATTGTTGAGGAAAAACAGTCAGCTGGTGTTCTTCGTGGTTTCTTTGGTAAATTACGGAAAAAACTAGGGCTGTGATTTGTTACTTGATTTGTTAATTTGAAAAATGAGTACATAACCATGGCTTGTTTAAAAGTTGAAAATAAATACAGTAATTTAATCAATATCTTATAAGAACTTGAATAAAGGTGATGATGTGATTTTACAACAGTATAAAATAGTATTTGGCGGCAAGATGGGAGCAGGTAAAACGGAAGCGATTAAGTCTTTGTCTGAAATCTCAGTTTTATCTACAGAAGCACAAAATACCGATGAACAATCACACAGTAAAGCCTTGACTACAGTTGGGATTGATTATGGTGAAATTCGTTTAGACGACGGTGTTGTTGTTGGCTTATATGGGACACCAGGGCAAGACCGATTTGATTTTGTCTGGTCAGTAATCTGTAAAGGTGCAATAGGTGCCATAGTATTGATTGATCACTCTCAAAAAGATGCAATTGATGATTTGAAGTTTTATTTTCAAAGTTTTAAAGAATATGTAAATAACATTGTTGTCGGAGTTACACATGTCGATGAAAATCCACAGCAACTGTTAAAACAATATAAAGATTGGATGAATATCAATCAGATCAATATGCCTATTTTCGCTGTAGATGCGAGAAAACAGGATGATGTATTGCTAATGGTTGAGGCATTGATTGCTCGCGCAGAAGTTGAATTCGGATAAAACCATCTCTCCTATACAATATAAATATGATCGTATTCGGTATGACAGTACAGCGTATCGATTCTATGTATAAGATTTTTAATGTGCTTGAAATAATTGGATGTGATCATTGTAAATCATTTCAAAATAAGCACCAAGATAAAACATTTTGACAAATATGCACAAAAATAGTGCGTTAAAATGGTGCTGTGTGATTTTAAAATAAGAAGTGTGTCTGAATATGGTGCAATTCTCTTTGCACTCAGTATAATAGAAACGAATTAATGGTTGCTAAGCTTATTTTCTGATAAGAAATTCAACAAATTAGCAATTATTTTAAAAGTTGGTATGCTAATTGCTTTATAAATACCAACTACTAACACGCACTTCACAAGTGCAACAAAAATTCATTGGAGCAAAATGAGCATGGCGAACAAGGTCCTTCAACTCATACAAGAAAGTGGCGCAAAATGGGTCGATTTTCGCTTTACTGATACTAAGGGTAAAGAGCAACATGTAAGTTACCCTTCAGATACTATCGATGAAGATACTTTCGAAGATGGTAAAATGTTTGATGGTTCTTCAATCGCTGGTTGGAAAGGCATTGAAGCATCTGACATGATTTTACGTCCAGATCCTGAAACTGCTTTCCTTGATCCGTTCTTTGCTGAAGCGACAATTGTCGTGACTTGTGATGTTATTGAGCCTTCGACTGGTCAAGGTTATGACCGTGACCCTCGTTCAATTGCTCGTCGTGCTGAAGAGTATTTAAAATCTACAGGTATCGGTGATACTGCATTCTTTGGTCCAGAACCAGAATTCTTTGTTTTTGACGAAGTTAAATGGGACATTGATATGTCTGGCGCTCGCCATACATTGATCGCTGAAGAAGCTGCATGGTCGACTGGTAATTCTTACGAATCTGGTAACTCCGGTCACCGTCCACGTGTAAAAGGTGGTTACTTCCCAGTTCCTCCAGTGGATTCTCATCAAGATATGCGTGCTGAAATGTGTGCACGTATTGAAGACATCATGGGTCCTGGTCGTGTAGAAGTACATCACCATGAAGTTGCATCTTGCCAATTAGAAATCGGTGTGAGCTTCAACACAATGGTGCGTAAAGCAGACGAAGTCCAACAGTTTAAATATGCAGTTTGGAATGTTGCACACCAGTATGCTAAAACAGCAACCTTTATGCCTAAACCAATGGTAGGTGATAACGGTTCTGGTATGCACGTTCATATGTCAATCTCTAAAGATGGCAAGAACCTGTTTGCGGGTGATGAATACGCTGGACTTTCAGAGATGGCACTCTACTTCATCGGTGGTATTATCAAACATGCTCGTGCATTGAATGCGATTACTAACCCATCTACAAACTCTTATAAGCGTTTGGTGCCACACTTTGAAGCACCGATCATGCTTGCTTACTCAGCGCGTAACCGTTCTGCTTCTATCCGTATTCCTTACGTTTCTAGCCCTAAAGGCAAACGTATTGAAGCACGTTTCCCAGATCCAATGATGAACCCGTACTTAGGTTTCGCGGCATTGTTGATGGCTGGTCTTGACGGTATTCAAAACAAGATTCACCCAGGTGAAGCTGCTGATAAAAACTTATATGATCTTCCTCCTGAAGAAGAAGCAAAAATCCCAACAGTTGCTCATAGCTTGGATATGGCGCTTGAAGCACTTAAAGCGGATCATGACTTCCTTCTTAAAGGCGGTGTGTTCACAAAAGAGATGTTGGATGCATATATCGAACTTAAAACTGAAGATGTGCGTCGTTTAAATACAACAACTCACCCAGTTGAATTTGATATGTACTACAGCTTGTAATTCATATTTGAATTTAAGCGAAAAAAACCTGCTTCATGCAGGTTTTTTTATTTTTATGGATTTGATGACTCAAATGAATCAGATTGATTGACTTGAATGATGAAATTCTAACTTCACTGTACGCTGGGTATTTATCAAAAGATTATTTGCTCAAGGCATAGTCCACGTTTAAAAAAATACAGTAAAACACAATTTCCCTTGACCAATAAAATAAATATAAAAACATGTTGTTTGATGAGATCCAGTCTTCAATGCCACCCTCTATATCTAAAGTTTCAATAGATTTGCTAAGGCGATGCCTATAGAAAACGACCTATGGCTGAAAAGTACAAAAATAAATTAATCAAGAAAGACTTTGAATAGTTTGTATAAAAGCGTCAAGTTGACTGACTATAAAACGTAGAAATAAAATCACTTTTATAAGTGGTCAAAAGTTTTAGCTATGGTTTCGTAAGAAAAAGTTGATTACAAAAAAAGCCAGTACAATGGCTGGCTTTAGTAAACATCAATACATGATGCTAATGCGATGCAACGCTACTTGGTTGGTATTTTTGAATATATTTTTCTCGGATTTCATTGCGTTCATCTGATGTAGATGCTTTTTGCATTTTTTTCCGCATTTCATTGCGTTCAGATGTACTCATTTGTTGCCAGGCTTCACGCATTTTTTGCTTTTCTTGTTCAGGAAGTTGAGTAAACCAATCCATACGCTGTTGTAAAGCAGCGCTTTGCTCTGTAGGAAGTTCTTTTAAATTTTGGTAGCGCTTGATCAATGCTTTTTGTTCATCTTCAGACAGGGCATCCCATGTTTCATTGACTTGCGTATTGGCATCTTTGGAAAAAATCCAAAAACGTTCAAATCCAGCAAAACTTGTTTGTAGAAAACTAAAAGCACAAAATGCCAATACTAATTTTCTAGCTACCATGAGAATTTTTATCCTCACCAAAAACAGATAACATATCTAAATCTTCCATCATCTGAGGTGAAAGTTTAGGGCTAATCACCACTTGTTGTGGTGCATGAGCTTCATTGGAAACATCAAAAGCATTGGGTACAACAACAAAGCCTGTAATTGCTGCTGCAAGTGCGAAGCCAGTCATTTTCCAGTTACTAAAGCGTGATGTTGGCCGATCTTGGATACGATCCAGCACATTATTCATCACTACAGCTTTATTGCGGTGATGACGTGCAAGTTCATCCAGTTTTGCCGTCACTTGTTTGGTGAAATCATCATTATTCATGTGATGAACCTCCATACGGATTTAAATGTGATAGCGCAGTTCTCAATCCTTGAATTGCTCTATGGTAATGGGTTTTTACACTACCTTCGCTACAGTTCATAATCGATGCCGTTGTCTGTGTGTCAAAACCTTCCCATGCCCGTAACATAAATGCTTGTTGCTGGCGTACAGGTAACTTACTAATCGCGTCTTGAATTTCTTCGACAGTAACATCTTGATCTAAAAACTGAAGCGGGTTTGGCGTAGATTCATCAACAATTTCCATTGCTTCTTCATCATCAGAATCTAAATCAATTTTTCGAAACAATGAAAAGGGAGATGCTCTACGTGCTTCTTTACGGCGCCAATCCTGTAATTTGTTGTTTAAAATGGTGTAGAACAATGGATACCATTCTTCTGTGGATTTATCTGCATAAGACTTATGTAGGGAAATAAAAGCTTCCTGTACCAAATCCATTGCAATTCCATTATGACCTTGTGTTGCATTCTCCATCATGACCAAGGCACGACCAGTCACATCCTGCATAAAAAAACGCAGGCGCTGTTCACTGGTACTCGTTTGAGTACTGGCTGTTTCAGTCTGTGACTTCTTTGGTGCTAAGTCCATAGAGATGGAAAATCCCGTCATTGGGCACCCACCATTATTTTAAATTCATATCACTATAACGTTTAAAAAATGGTTTGGGTTGACACGTAAATCAATTATTTTTTTCAGTTTAAATGATTTTCTTCAATAACGGGCGATATTTAAAATAATTTAACCTTAAAGTCGTTGGCGAACCATTTCAAAGAAACAGATTGAGCCTGCAACAGCAACATTGAGTGATTCTTGACCACCTGGTTGTGGAATAGATACGGCTTCTGCACGTTTCAGTGCAAATTCTGAAACGCCTTGACCTTCATTGCCCAAAATCCACACACATTGTTTACGTAAATTTTTCGAGTAAAGACTTTCTGCTTGGTGTGAGCTGGTCACATAAACAGGAATTTTGAATTGCTTTAAAATATCTTCGATTACAACATTTTCATAAGTTTGTAAAGAGAAATGCGCACCCATACCCGCACGGAGAACACGGGGTGACCATAAAGAAGCGGAACCTTTGGTACAGACGATTTGTTCGATACCTGCGGCAGCGGCAGAACGCAGTAAAGTTCCAACATTTCCAGGGTCCTGGACATTTTCAAGAATTAAAGTATCTTCGCTAAAATTCAATGCTTGTGTTGAAGTCGGCAAATCAACGATTGCAAGACAGGCAAGGCTTGTCCCTAATGTGCTTAGGTCCTTATATAACGCTTCACTGATGACAAACACAGCACCTTGGTATTGGTCAATGATTTCAGCCAGATCTTCATGATCCAACGCATGTTCAGTGGTGAAAATTGAATTAATTTTGCGTCCTTTTTCCAACCATGCAAGGCTTAAATGTGTCCCTTCGAGTACAGTTTGCCCTTGTTTTTTACGGTAAGTATTTTGCTCAATCAAACCTCTTAAGTGTTTAATTTTTGGATTGTCTTTTGATTCAAGGAAAATAGTAGGCATGGGAGAATAGATCCAAAAAAGAAGTAGGATCTGTTGTTTATCCTTAAGGGAATTTTCAACAGATCCTTACTGGTATCACGCTTTCAATGAGAGCGTAATATTAAAAGAATTAGTGGTGATAGCGAGTAACAAGTTCAACTTCATTTTTAGAGCCAATCACAACAGGAACACGTTGATGCAATTCAGTAGGTTGAATATCTAAGATGCGCACACGACCTGTTGTTGATGCTCCACCTGCCTGTTCTATTAACATACTCATTGGATTGGCTTCATACATTAAACGAAGACGACCTGCTTTTTGAGGGTCTTTGGTATCATATGGGTATAGGAAAATCCCGCTGCGGCATAGAATGCGGTGAATATCACCCACCATACATGCAACCCAACGCATATTAAAGTCTTTTTCGCGGACAGAAGTTTTACCAGCTTGAAGCTCATCAATATAGCGTTTTACAGGAGCTTCCCAGTGACGTTGATTAGAAGCATTGATTGCGTACTCTTTAGTATCCGCAGCCACTTGAACATTTTCAGAAGTCAGCAAGAATTGTTGCGTTTCCGGGTCAAAGGTAAAGAATACAACACCTGCACCAACAGTAAGTGCCATCATCGTGGATGGACCGTACAGAACATAACCCGCAGCAGCCTGTTGTGAACCAGCTTGCATGAAATCTTCAGCTTGAGTAATGCTATTTTGAGCTGGGAGAATTGAAAAAATTGTACCAACACACATATTAATATCAATATTGCTTGAACCATCTAAAGGATCAAATAGAACTAAATATTTGCCGTTTTCTTGCGCCGGTGTGAACTCATCTAATTCTTCTGAAGCTAAGCCACCTACATTTTGATTGGCTTTCAGTGCATCAATTAAATAATCATTGGAAATCACATCCAGTTTCTTCTGTTCTTCACCTTGTACATTTTCATGTTGAGCGCTGCCAAGTACACCTGCTAAAGCACCTTTTTGTAGCGCCTGATCAATGGTTTTGCATGTGTTGGCAATGGTTTCAATCACATTGGCAAGTTCAGGTGTTAAATTCCCTTGTTGTTGTTCTAAATATTGGGATAGGGTGCGATATGACATATCAGAGGTGCTCCAAAAGCGATAAATTTTGATACATTAAACAATAGCGGTATTTTAGATGAGTTCAGCTGAAAATAAAAATTATCCTGTGTTATTTGTCGTGAAATTACCCTTGCAAGTATTTTAGAAAGTGTTATGTTGGATATACGGATAATAGCGTAAAGGAGCACTCACATGACAACAGCAAAGTTTGAAGCGACTCCGACTCAAAATGAAGGTATTGATCTTAAAGAGATTAGTGCTGAAAATGTGAAAGAAGCATGGAAGAATTACGAAGCTAAACCTGAATTCAAAGAATTCAATAAGCACGATATGATTGAATCCATGCAAAGTCCCAAGCCAGACGAGTCAAAGGCTTAAGCAATAAGAAGCGTTTATCAGTTTGATGAGCGCTTTTTTAATTTTATGATTCACCTAAATTTTGCATCCTATCGTCTTAATCATGCTTAAAATCCATCATAAAGAAGACATTATCTTTCCTTTTCATTAATCAGTTGAAATTCCAGTTTTGATGTTTTAAAGCATTAAGGTCAGAGTGACAAATAGTCAGGATCGCCTAATATAAAAAATGCCCAATTGAATTGGGCATTTTTTATATTGATTTTGAAAAATTATTTTAACAATGGTGGAACAGCTTCGTAGTTAATTTCGACACGACGGTTTTCTTTCCACGCAGATTCATCATGCCCAGCATTAATTGGCATTTCTTTGCCGTAACTCACCGCTTCTAATTGGTTTGGCTTAACACCGTTAGTGATCAAGTAGCTTTCGACAGCTTTTGCACGACGTTCACCCAAAGCCATATTGTATTCGCGCGTACCGCGCTCATCCGTATGACCTGTTAAGGCAACTTTTGAATTTGCATTGGCAATTAAGAATTGTGCATGTGCTTGAAGTGTTTGATAGTCATCATTTGAAAGATCACTGCTGTCGTAGTCAAAATGTACAACACGCTTCGCTAAGAATGCTTTATTCGCTTCAGTTACACCTTTTGATGAGGCGCCAGCTAGATTTTGTGCATTTAAAGCTGCATCTTCGCTTAAACCTGTTGTGTTGACCGTAGTCGCACTATTAGGATTTGTTCCAGACTCTACTGTTGCAGCAGGTTTACGGCTGGCACAACCAGTCATGACCAAGCTTGCTGCAAGCAATGGTAAAGTTAGATATTGAATAGCCTTCATATTGATCTCCGATACTTCCTTTTTAAATTAAGTCATGCTACATAGTTTAAATTATTTAGGTGCCCAAGCTGGTTCACGTACTTCACCTTGTTCACTTGGTAAATTCATACGGAAACGACCATCTGTTGACATGATTGCCAATAAGCCTCGGCTGCCTTCACGCGTTGCGTATACCACCATTTGTCCGTTCGGAGAAAAGCTTGGTGATTCATCAAGACTTGTTGGAGTTAGAATATTGGTGATTCCAGTTGAAATTTCTTGAATCGCAACCTTGTAATTACTACCAGAAGGGCGATGTACCAGTGCAACATATTTACCATCGGCGCTAAGCGTACCACGAGCATTGAATGCGCCACGGAAAGTTAAACGTTTGGTTGAACCATCATCAAAGTTATAGCGATAAATTTGCGCTGATCCACCGCGATCAGAAGTAAAAATAAATGATTTGCCATCAGGTGCATAGCGTGCTTCTGTATCAATTGCACTGTCATTGGTCATGCGTTTAACTTGGCGAGTGTCTAAATCCATTTGGTATATTTCAGGATTACCATGCATGGATGCGGTAAACAACATCGACTTTCCATCAGGAGAAAAACTAGGTGCACCATTCAAACCGCGGAATGAGGCTAATTTCTCTCGGGCGCCAGAAGCCAAGTCTTGAACATAAATAGCTGGACGTTTTGTTTCAAATGAAACATATGCAATTTTCTTGGCATCAGGTGTCCAAGCAGGAGACAGAATAGGATCTCTTGAACTCAGAACAGTTTTAGGTTGCTCACCATCAGTATCAGCGATTTGCAGAGTATAACGTGTATCCGGTGTTGCAGGATTGCGTAGCACATAGGCAATACGTCCTGTAAAGTCACCTTGAATACCTGTCAATGCCTGATAGATGGCATCACTGATCATATGTGCTGCGGTACGTACTCGCGAAGCAGGAACTGTAAGTAATTCATTCAGTAAGAATTTTTGTTTTTCGACATCATACAATTGGTAATGTACAGCCAATGAACCATCAGGGTTTGCCTTGGATTCACCTAAAACAACATAAGGTACACCTGCAGCTTTCCATGCCTCTGCATTCACATTGTTTATGCTGGCAGTCGCAGGAAGATTTTTAGATGAACTGGTAAAACGACCAGAACGATTTAAATCCTGTTCAATGATCGGATAGATCGACTGATCATTACTAAAAGGAAGAATGGCAATTTTTGGTGCAGACTCAGGTGCTTTAGCAATTTCTAAATGCAATTGTGCATAGGATGTGGTGATCAATGCAGGGCTCAATGCAGCAATTATCGCTAATCCTAATAGACGTTTAGGCATGATTTTCATTGGACTTCATGTACTCAAATATCAATTTTTAACTATGCTTAGCTTTGTAGCATAAAGACATTATTTTAATCTATATAAAGCATGTAATTATGAATAAAAGATGATAATTCGCTGTTTGTTGATACAAAATAAATCTACATGTATGAGGTAGGAGAATTACAGTGTGTTAAGGCTGTCAAAACAAATTGATAGACAGCATAACTGTGGAGGAAACTTTGGATATTATTCTGTGGTGAAGTGAATGCGAATTTCTTGTAATTGTTTTTTAAGTGCTTGCTCCTCAGGCATTTTAAAGGGTGCTGCTTTATAAATCGCAGTTTTTATCGATAATGCAAATGCATCACTAAACTGTCCATCCAATAAAATATTTTTTATCTTTCCTTGTTCATCTAAATAAACATGTACATGAGCACTTTCTGCTAAATGGGTTACAGGTCTTTTCCAAAATTTTGTAATACGGTTTGCTCTGTGCTTATAAATTTGATTGATGAGCTGTGATTGATCAGTTTGGGTGGGCGGGTTCCTTGGCAAGCTTGGTGCAGCAGGTGGAATTTCATATATAGATGGGTTTGAAGGTATTTGCGGCGTATTGACTTCAACTGGTGTGTTGGTTTGAATTTTTTCGGCAAATGAAAATGTTGGGAAACTCATGAGCAAGCTGTGAACCAGTAATGTTTTAAATTGCATTTTATTTTCCCAAAGTGTCTTTGTGTTCTGATTGATTATCGATATCGTTTTAACAGCGGAGAATGCAAATTTTATTCTACAATAAAGTTGACCGAAAAACTTTGTACATCTCTTCTTACTTCCGGTTGAGTGGGCATTGTGAATGGCGCTACATCGTAGATCGCTTGCTCAATACTTGCCTTGATATCTGGATCTGCAGCGTTGACGACGATTAAGTCAATCGAGCCATTTTCTCTAAGTTTTATACGTGCGTTGCCATGAAGACCTGTTGCATTTATTGGCATATGCCAAGCCCTTAGAATTTTATGTTTAAAATCTTTTTTCGTACTGAATGCTAATTTTTTCGTTTCAGCTTTTTGTTCATCCGCAGGATTGTTTTGCTTTCTAAGAGCCGACACATGGGTATTCAATTCTGACGGATGGATAGATGAAAAATTAGGTTCTGCATTCTGGCTGATTTTATTTGCAAGTGTGTTTTGATAGATGGCTGACAGAAATATAAATACAAAAATTTTCACAGATACTTTGTCCATAGCTTGAATCAAATAACAACCCTGCCGGAGCAGGGTATATATTCTCGAACTTATTTGACAGTGAAGGTCGCTGTAAAGCTTCGTGCTTCGCGACGAGCATCCGGATCAGATGGCATTGGAAATGGTGCTGCATTGCGTACAGCTTGCTCAACACTTGCTTTGACATCTGGATTAGATGCATTCACGACGACTGATGCGACAGCACCGCTATCTGTCAGTGTAACTCGTGCAGTTGCTTTTTGACCAGATGAGCCAGCCGGCATACGCCAAGCATTTCGAACTTTATTTTCAAAATCTTTTTTGGCTGAAGATGCAATTTTTCTCACCTCTGCTTTTTTATTCGCAGCCGCTTCTCTTGCTTTTTCAGCAGCAGAATTTTTTTCTTCCTCTAATTCACGAGCAAGATCAGCTTTACGTTTTGCATCTGCTTTCGCTTTCGCCTCAGCCTCTGATTTGGCTTTTGCTTCTGCTTCAGCTTTACGTTTAGCCTCAGCATCTGCCTTGGCTTTGGCATTTGCATCAGCTTTGCGTTTCGCTTCAGCATCTGTCTTGGCTTTTGCATTCGCGTCAGCTTTGCGTTTCGCTTCGGCATCTGCCTTGGCTTTTGCATCTGCGTTACGTTTCGCCTCGGCATCTGCCTTGGCTTTGGCATTTGCATCTGCCTTGCGTTTCGCTTCCACCTCTGCTTTGGCTTTCGCAGCTGCCTCTGCTTTAGCTTGTGCAGCTTTTTCAGCCGCTTCTTTTCTTACTTTTTCAGCAGCTTCAGCTTTGCGTTTAGCTTCTGCATCAAGACGAGCTAATCTTGCTTTTTCAGCCGCATCTGCTTTGGCTCTTTGGATCGCTTCTTGTTTTGCTTTAGCAGCAGCTTCAGCTTTAATTTTTGCCTCGGCTTCCGCTTTGGCTCTTTCAGCAGCATTTTTTGCCTGTTTAACTTTTTCAGCCGCTTCTTGTTGTGCTTTCTCAGCAGCAGCAGCTTTTGCCTTTGCTTGTTCTGCGGCTTTTTCCTGAGCTGCTCGTGCTGCAGCGAGAGCCATTTTTTGTTCTAAAGCAGCCGCTTTTGCTTCTTCAGCTGCTTTTTGCATGTCTATGGCTTGAGTATCTGGCTTGTGCAGGCTTGGAATTTCAGGTGCAGTTTGATCAGGTTCAGCAGTTTGCTGGATATTTTCTGAAACTTTTGAGTCTGCTGTTTCAGTTGACTCACTATCTACCAATGGCTTAGGTTCTGGTGGTGGTAAATCTTCAGGTTTGATGAGAACCGTTTTAATTTGCTTTGGCGGTTCTGGTGGTCGACTCAGACCAAGAAAAAGTAAGCCAGTAATTGCTACCACATGAATAGCGAGGGTAAATCCAAGTGCAATCGCTTTTTCTTTAGATTGTGGCTTTTGAGTATTTTTCATAACTTACTTTACAGACTCAGTCAGTAAACCAACTTGACTTAAACCAGCATCTTGCAATGCAGACATAAGTTTCATCACTTCACCATATGGGCGTGATTCACTACCATTAATCAAAACGCTCAATTGTTTGTTATTTGCTTGTGCCAGTTTTTGATTCTCTGTGAGTATAGATTTAAGCTCTTCTAAAGTGAGTACATCATTGTTATGTGTTTTATCTTCAAGTTGAATGCTTCCGTCTGCATTAAGCGTCACAATAGCAGGTCGGTCTTCAGATTGAATGGGGTTATTGTTGGCTTGGGGTAAGTCAACTTTGACACCTGTGGTAATCATGGGAGCAGTGACCATAAAAATCACCAATAAAACCAGCATAACGTCGATATAGGGAACAACGTTCATGTCACTTTTTAAAGGCTTTTTGACGCGGTCAAAACGTCCAGAGCGTTGGATTGCCATTATTCAGCTTCCTGCGTAGTTCCCACAGACTGACGTTGTAACAGCGCCACCATTTCTTCAGCAAATAATGCACGATCTGAATAAATTTCTTCACCTTTGGCAGTGTAGTGGTTAAATGCCAATACTGCTGGAATTGCTGCAAATAAACCGATCGCAGTTGCAATCAGTGCTTCTGCAATGCCTGGTGCTACAGTTGCAAGAGTGACTTGTTCAACCTGAGCTAAACCGATAAATGCACTCATGATGCCCCAAACTGTACCAAATAAACCAACATAAGGTGCAACAGAGCCAATGCTGGCTAAAGCACTCAAGCCTTGTTCTAGACGACCTTGATCTCGACTTAAACCTACACGCAGGATACGTTCTGTCCCTTCTATCATGGGAACGGTATCTGCCTGACGCTTTTTCAATTTCAAATACTCACTTAAACCCTGATAAAAGATGTCTTCTAGACCATCACGTTTAGAGTTAAGTTGTGCATTGTTGTAAAGTGTATTGAGCTCAGCGCCTGACCAGAATATTTTTTGAAAATGATCATCGCCTTGGCGAGCTTTTTTATAGCTCATATGTAACTTGGCAATCAGATACCAACTAAAAACAGATGCAAGTACTAAGACCAGCATGACCAATTGAACCACAGGGCTCGCTTGTAAAATTAAATCAGAGATGTGCAGAGAGGATTCTAGTTGTGTTGCCATAGTTACATGTGCCAAAAGTATTTTTTATTCGTGAGCTAATTCTCGAAGAATTAAATCACGGATTTCGTCAGGAATTCTACGAGGTTTCATATCAGTACTTAAACATGCCAATTCTACCTCGCCAGAAGCAAGCATGATTTCACCACGATATATATTTTGTTGCAACACAAATGACGAAGCTTTACATGAAACTACACTTGCTGTAACAGTAATAAGATCGTCCATCAGTATAGGGCGTGAATATTTCAATGCAATTTTATGGACCACAAAATTGTAATCTTTTTGATGCCAGTAATGATCAATGCCAGAAGCACGTAACCATTCTGTACGAGCACGTTCCATGAAGCGAATATGATTGGCATGGTAGACGATTCCACCTGCATCTGTATCTTCAATATATACACGGATCTCAAATTCGAATTTATTACTCATGTTACTATGCATTCCTGTGTTGTTTATTGCATATCTATCAACTGCTTGTCAGTGCTGAATTGTTTTAGTTCAATTTCAAATCATTCAGTTGAAATAAAGAATTTTATATTGCTGACTGAATAGCTGAATTAAAATTTACAATCTCTATAAGGAAATAAATCAACCCTACCCAAACATTTAATGGATGTTTTGAGAAAAAATCTACATGAACAGTGAACTGGTTGATTGGGCAGTACATGTATATAGGCTTTAGACGCTATATTGCAGAAAAGTAAATTGATTTGATTCACTGATAGATTTTTCACAAGAATTCAGCACTAACTTCGGCGCAAATTTTAGCATAAGGTGTGTTTTCTCAAATGGCACAAGATTACATTCCGAATCTGGTGCGAGTAGCTGAAGCTGAGAAGAGTGAATATGATTTGAACCTATCAAGACAACATTTCATTATAGAATTTGTCTAAAGTAAATATCTAAAAAACAAGAGCGCTAAATGATAATGACAAGGTTGTTGATAAATACCTAGCAGATTGAAAAAATCAAAAAATAGGAAATATCCCTGAAATTCAAATGTAACAAACTACAGTAAATTAACTGCAAGAAGTCAAGCTCAGGTAAATAAGGCGAGAGCTATTTTTAGATCAATTTTTAAATTTTCAATCGACATATTTTAGATGCCAAAGATGAGTCAATAATTACAACTGTGAAACCTGTAACAACACTTAGATGCAAAAAGATCATGGAATAAAATCAAGTATCGTAAAGGGAATGTTGAACAAGAGGCGTTATCTGATTGAGTAACTGCTGTAATGAATTTTACCGCATGGAGACATTCACATAATACTGTTAGAAATCTTCTTTTAACTTTGCTCTTAACAGGTTTTCGTCGCCAAGAATACACATGTTTGAATGGGAGTCATAGGTCTAAAATATGGCTGGATAACTTTCAATGATCCTAAAAATAGGCAAGTACATAACCTATGGGGCTCGGTTAAGTAAGATCTATAATTTAACAAATTCGAATAGGATTGAATAAAAATAACAATATCAAGCTAATCAATACAATACCCATAACAATATGTAGGTAAAGAAACAATAATTTCATTCGTGATCTTCTTTTCAACTTTTAATAATATTATATTACATAAAATCTTAACAATCGTGGTCTTTTTGAAAATGAAATTACTGATAATCCTCCTTTTAAACTCTTCTGCTTATGCAAATGAAATAGATGAATTTATGAAAAATGGAAAAGTATTGTGATGAATTTGTAGATATAGTACTTTGAATAATAAGAAGAATAAGGTGAAATGCTTCATTTTTAAATTGATCTAATCAGGATAAAACCAAAGTCCTTATAATTGTTTAAATTTGTGGTTTACCATCAACTGACATATCAGGTCGTTCATGATTATAAAAGTGTTGTTACACTGGTGTATAGACTTGGATATCTTCAAGTTCTCAAAATAAATATTGATTCAAACGTTCATATTTGATTGTCCTGTTAAAATGTTGTTCTATATAAGGATTCTGTTTTGGATGAGAGGGTTAGGTAAATACATACTCAATTCCATGTTTACATCAAATTACTAATATACTCAGGCCTATTAACATTGCGTATGCGCTTTGATTTAACTCTCTATACAATTAATTGGTCCAATTCCCTCTGTATTCGTTGATCTGACAAAGAAAAATCCACCAATATATTTAATGCCTCACAGTTATAATCATTAATATTATTATGAATTCGATAAGTGTAACCATCACTGAAATATCCATATCTCCATGTTTTACTTTCCATTTATAAAATGTAATCGAAATCATGCCAAGTTCACGACATAAGTTAGGAACAGGCATTCCTGATTCATTTTGCTTTAAAATATTCATGATTAAACTGTCTGAGTATTAAGATTTTTCATACAAAATTTACTTTAACAGGATTATTTGATTTTCTACTTTTGACTTCAATTATTTTGAGGGGGATTACCAATAGGTGGTGACTGGTTGGAAGATTCAGTCACATATTCAATTGATAAAAATCCTTGGAGTGTTAGTGTGTTAGTTGCTGTTAAGAGTTTGGATATTAATTTCATTCAGTTGCCAAATAGATGAGGCCTAACACAATTTTTTAATGCCTAAATAACTAGATTTTATGTTTATGTTCTAAAATAAATTTTAGTCCAATTAGACCAATTATGAGCTCTAAAAGAAAATAAACAATTAAAAGAAAATGTGGTATTCCATCCACGAAGAAACTTGCAATTCTCCCGAAGGCTAAACCTAACATAAAAACGACTAAGCAGTATAATGCAGGGCGTGTCAATCGCTCATAACTTGCTCCTAAAAACCACATTACGATCTGTCCGAAATAAAGACCTGTTACAGCACGCATAATATGCTTTAAATTGATGTTATCAACATTAATCTTATAGAGGATGTTTAGTGTTTTTTCAGGCATTAAACCATAACTTAATGCAATAGGTATTAATCCTGTTGCAGCTATTGCTAAAAGTATTTTATCTGATCGTATTTTTGTCATTTAATTTCCAGAGATTCTAATAGTTTAGTAGCCCCCAATTTCCCAAACTCGTTTGCTGCTTTTGGGCTTGCACCTGTAATTAACTTTCTATCAATAAAACAGGTTCCATCTGCTTTTGAATTTACAAACTTCACTCCTAGTTTTTTTAATTTCTCTCCGTAAAACCAAGTTAATTTTCCTGGCATGTATCCGATTAAAGGAGTAAATTTGTCCATGCTATCCGGAAACGCAGCGATTTTATAACCATCAAATATAAAAGTATCTTTTCCATTTTCAGGTTTAGCAGCAAGTAAAGCAGCTGGTCCATGGCAAATAATTAAATTAAAAAGATCATTGTTATGAGCCCATTTTAATAAATGTCCAACATTTTTATCTTCTGGAAGTCCAAGCATTGCTCCATGTCCACCAGGAATAAAAATAGCAATATAATTACTCTCATCATCAAAAAATTCAGCTGAGGCGAAGTCTGCTAAACTTTTAGGGTTGCTGAATTGATCTTTATATGTTTCATAAATTGAGATTACATTTTCATCTTCTGTGGGCATTGCCCACATCTCGATTTTTACAGGTTTTCCTGTAGGTGTAAAAATATCAAAATCAAACCCTGCATTTTTAAAATGTAACATAGGAACCATCATTTCAACAGGGTGGTTGCCTGTTGAAAACAGTTTACCATTCTTCATTGGCATATGATTTTGTTCGGTACAGAGCACTAAAATTTTAAGACTTTTATCATCATTAGGTTTCTCATATTTCAATGGCGTGTAGTCTGTTATTTTTGAGGTGGCCATTTTTAATGAAAGTAGTGAGGGGCTATAAGAACCATCATCCGTTAATTGAGGACTTAATCCAAATAAACTTTTAATCATAGTAATTTTATCTCAAGTTTATGCTGTGGGTTTGTTGTGTTTGACTATTAAATTGTTGGATGTTTTTTTATTTAGAGCTATTTAATCTGTAATTTGTTTTAGCATGTGATGAAAGATTTGTCTAGTATAGTGAATCTACTCATCATAGATCTCTTTCATAAATCAAAAAGTGGTCGTATTATAAAACCTTATGGATGTTGAAAGTTCCTTGCCCCTAGTGGTTGAGAGAATAATTAATTTTATGAAATTAAAAATATTATTTTGGTTTTCTATGCTACATCTGATTGGTATATTTTTAGTTTATATACTTTCATTTATGACAAGAAATAATCACTATGCCATATCTATCGATATATTCTTTGTAGGTTCATAGGTTGTTTTATTTGCATTGGCACTGTTGCTGAGAAGTGCAAAAGCAATATCAATTAGTTTGCTATCTATGGTGCTTGCGGTTGGTATGAATTTTTTTAATATCAGTATTAGCTATCAGAAATGGCTTGAACGTGAGCAACCTGAATCAGGGCATAGATAGGTTTTTCACCGTTTTAAGAAAGAGTGAATAATAAAAAAACTTAATGATTATCAACGATGAGCATAACAGCTCAATTTCGGTAATGATTTCTGATGATATTTCCACAAAAATAACAGCAGGCTTAGCACTAAAACATATTATAAATTTAACAGCCTATCTAACAGCGATATGCTTCATTCATCTATTTGAATGCGCCATCTAGTATCAATATTGATGATGAAAAGAATGGAAATCTTTATGTACTACATGTATCAATTGAAGTTTCAAAAAATGATCATGGGGGCGTTAATATTGAGCATATTATGACTCGAGTTAGTCGTGATTTAATTGTTTCAGTTGGAAAATGCGAATCGTTATAAATAAGTCGAAGTATTAATCAACGCTCATTTTTGTGGTTTTGCTTTAAAAAAATGACAATTATCACACTAATTTAATTTTATTAAACAATTAATTTATAAAAACTTGAAAATTATTTTATTCCATTATATAAATCAACTTTCTTTGCAATGCGTACACTTGGCTAGCAAAGGTTTTTGCCCACTTCCCCAATAGTGGGCTTTTTTTTGAGAGTATGATTGAAAGCTGATTGTCCTTTAGAAGCGTTTTGGATACATATCCTGGTGGTCAGTTAATCATTTATATTTTAGAAAAATGCTTATACATCGCAAATTTATAAATAAAAGGTCAAAAAAGCGAAAGTTTTCAATGGTTGAATCAATACTTTAAGAGAATTTTGTTTTAAAATGATATATCTATTTATATATCAATAATTTATGATTTTTCTAAGAATAGTTGTTTAAAATAAGTTTTGAACAGAAGACTTATTCAACAGGAAATTATGTTGAATAAGTCACTAAGAAGGACAATGTGTAAAAAAGCCTTATCAGTTTTTAAAATATCGGTGGGGTATAGGTGAGGGTACGCCCAAGAATCCACAATAAGAATAAAACCAATGGAAGATGGAACACCAGCTGGGTTACGGTAAATCCGATAACGTCTTTGGCTTTTAGTTTTAGAATGCCCAGCATTGGTAACATAAAGAATGGGTTAATTAAATTGGGTAAAGCTTCTGCCGCATTATAAATTTGGACAGACCAACCTAAATGTACTTTTAAATCTTGTGCAGCCTGCATGACATAAGGTGCTTCAATAATCCATTTCCCCCCACCTGAAGGAATAAAAAAGCCTAAAATCGCAGAATAGAGTCCCATGACAACTGCGAAGGTTTCTTTAGATGCAATTGACACAAAAAATTCAGCAATATAATGAGATAACGATAAATCCTGTGCATTGATTGCATTGGTCATGATAAAGGCAATACTGCCATAGAGTGGGAATTGAATCAGTACACCCGAAATTGCAGGGACGGCTTTAGAAACTGCATTTAAAAAGTTTCGAGGTGTGCCATGTAAAGCAATACCGAGCATGAGAAAGATAAAGTTATAAGTGTTGAGACTGGAGATGGCTATAATTGGATTACTCTTGGTAAACTCATTAAACATCCAGATCAGTCCTAAAACTACAATTAAAATACTGAGTATGGGGGAGTTTTCTAACCAGTCACCAGGGCGCTTTTGGTCTTGTGCTTGGCTTTTTTCGTCTTCAAAATGGATATCAAAATCATCTACAGTCTTGATGCTATTTGCTTTAGGTGCAGACCAAAATGCAATAGCAATTGATACAATAATCAAGACTGCAGTCATCATCATTGACTGTGGCAAAAAGATCGTTTCAGAGAAGGGGATGATTCCAGTTAAATTGTACAGCGGTTCAGGTAAGCTCGCTTTATTGGCTTGTAGTTGAGCTGCAGAAGAACTAATTCCAAGCGCCCATGTTGCCCCCATACCAATAATAGCAGCGGCAGCGGCGGCACGATAATCCATGTTGAGTTCTTTACGTTTGGACAGTGCAATCACCAAAAGGGCTGTTAAAACTGTACTCATTGCCCAGTTAATCAGTGAAATCAATAAACTTACTGTTGCAACAAAAACGATTGCATTTCTTCCTGAAGTGGGAATCTGAGCCATTTTTTGAATGAGTATTTCGATCGGTTTAGAGACAGAAACTACATAACCGACAACAATCAGCATGCACATTTGCATGGTAAAAGGAATCAGACTCCAGAAACCATTGCCAAATGAAATTGCAACATCATGAACAGGTGCTCCTATTCCAATAGCAGCGATGGCAACAATGATTACACCTAAGAGTGCAAAGATATAGGAATCAGGAAACCATTTTTCTGACCAGTTACTTACTCTTATGGCAAATTTTTGTAATATGTTGTGAGAACTATCCATATTTAAATATCCTATTTATTTGGCGATAAAGCGACTGCATCCATAGTGAAAATATTGACGATTTCTGATTGGCTGGTCTGCATCAGCCTGTTTTAAGTATTTGTATAAAATTGATTTTTGAGCTATTGATCCATAAAGTTTGACTTTTAAAACTTACACTCCTTGTAAGCCTACTTGTTTGATTCGCTGTTTTATCGTGAGATAAAACATTCATGCTGTTTCTATAAGATTATTAACATTGAATTGAGCAATTTATAAATTTAAACTTTTAAACGTATGATAAGTAAAACTCATTAATCCAAAGCGTACAGCCATATTTTTTGCATGGCGAAATAAAAGCAACCGCATAGGATTTGATTCAACTTTTTATACGTTTTAATGTTCAAAAAACCTCTCTCGTTTTAAAAAAAAATTTTTCCATGCTCGAAGAACTAACAAGAATGGACTAAAGCTTTACATCAGGGAGTTTCTCAATTTGCATGATTACAATGATTGATAGGCGTACTGTAGAAAATAGAAATCTATAAAAGATTAATTTTAACAATTATTTAGAGTGATATCTTTGAATAGAAGATTTCTTGTTATTGATTCTGAAAATTACTTTTTAGTCATATTTAATTTTGTGTGTAATATTTTTTACTATTTATTGTGCGTTTTGTTTTTTTTGCACAAATAAGAATAATTATTATTTGTATCTACATGTTTTGAATTTTATCTGGTTTATCAATGGGGATTTATGTATGAGAAAGTTGGTTTGTTGTCCTGTTTCGATAGCACTTTTAGGTATTACAACAAAATGGCAAGCCGACGATAGAATTCAATTGTGGGCGAGAGGCGAGTATCGAAGTGAGCGTGCACGCTATAGGTCCACTTATGCAAATTTAATAGCGACTGAAAAAGGGGTATATGATACCTTGGGTGACGATAAAGCCTACGCTTTGATGCATGTGGGATCTAATTTTAATATAAATGATAAAGTTGATATTGGTGTTGGCTTATATCATGTTTTTGATAAAAACTTTGTTGATTATCAAAATGTAGGTTCTCTTTATTATAACCGATATAGAAATATCCAAGAAGGTCGTCGTGTTCAATTAAGTACGACCTTTAAATTTTAAGGATGAGTTTATATCAAAGCTTAATCCTGACAGGTTTTGATATTTGGTGGTAAAGATTTTGATTTTTCAAATATTTTTTAATTGATCAGAAGAGGTTTTTGTTTTATTTATGAATGGCGAAAAGGCTCGGGAATATTTAATATTCCCGATATGACTTACTTGGGTTCGGGAGGAGCCATACCAAATTGTAAATAAGCTTGATTGGTCGCAATACGTCCACGTGCTGTACGCATGGCATAACCTTGCTGGATTAAATAAGGTTCAATGACATCTTCTAAAGTACCAGAATCTTCAGCCATTGCTGCGGCCAAAGCTTCAACACCTGCTGGGCCACCATCAAAGCGCTCAAGTAGCATCGACAAATAGCGACGATCTAGTGTGTCCAGTCCATCTTTATCGACATTCAGCATATCCAAGGCACGTTGCGCCATTTCCTGAGTTACTTCGCCTGTTCCCTTGACTTGTGCATAATCTCGCACACGCCGCAATAAACGGTTGGCGATACGTGGTGTACCACGAGAACGACGTGCGACTTCAATGGCTCCCTCTGAAGTCATCGGTACATCCATCAAATGTGCTGAACGAGCGACAATGTGGGTTAAATCTTCAACTGAATAGAATTCAAGACGTTGCACAATACCAAAACGATCACGTAATGGAGAGGTAAGTAAACCTGCTCGAGTTGTTGCAGCAACCAAGGTAAATGGAGGTAAATCCAGCTTAATCGAACGTGCAGCAGGACCCTCACCGATCATAATATCAAGTTGATAGTCTTCCATGGCTGGATAAAGAATTTCTTCAATCACAGGGGAAAGACGGTGAATTTCATCAATAAACAGTACATCACCTTCTTCGAGATTGGTCAGCATGGCTGCCAAATCACCTGCACGCTCTAAAACAGGACCAGATGTAGACTTGAGGTTTCCCCCCATTTCACGTGCGATGATATTGGCCAAAGTGGTTTTACCTAGACCAGGTGGACCAAAAATCAAAGTATGATCTAATGCTTCACCACGGCCACGTGCTGCACCAATAAAGATTTCCATCTGCTCACGGACAACGGGTTGTCCGATATAGTCATCCAATGATGTTGGGCGTATGGCGCGATCAAAATGATCTTCAGGTTTTTCAGTCCCACTGATTAAACGGTCTTGCATGAGTATTTTGATCTGTCTTATTTATTCATGGATTTGAGTGCGGCACGGATAATATCGCTTGCTTCAGTGTAGTCTGCTTTCACGTTATTAATCAGTTTTTGCGCTTCTAAAGGTTTATAGCCTAAAGATTGTAATGCAGCTTCAGCTTCAGCAACAGCAGAATTACCCGTAAATTGTATTTGAGTTGAAGCTGAATTACTTGCTGTTGTACCCGTAGAAAATGCTTTAAAGCGATCTCTCAGTTCAATCATCAAGCGTTCCGCTGTTTTGGTTCCTACACCTGGGACTTTGACCAATGTTTTGACATCACCATTTTCAACAGTATGCACTAGCATTTCTACGCTGAGGGTAGACAAAATACCTAAAGCCATTTTAGGTCCAACGCCATTTACTTTGAGTAAGGTACGGAAAATGGTTTTTTCTTGCGCATTTGAAAAACCATATAACAATTGAGCATCTTCACGTACAGCTAGATGCGTCCATAAAGTGACTTGTTGTCCTTTCTGCAGTTGGCAAAATGTGGAAAGCGGGGTGTCGATTTCATAGCCCACACCATTAACATTCAAAAGTACAGTAGGGGCTTCTAGGGCTAGGACTTCACCGATAAGACATCCGATCATTGCATGGGTTCACTTATTTTGTTCATGGTTGAATAGTAGATGCCATTTGCTCTAAACGCAAAATTGCTTTGAGAATTTCTTTACGATTTCGCGCAGATTTTATCCAAGCAGGCAGGCGGGAAAAATAACTGGAATTTCCTGTGCTTTGTGTTCTTTCACGTAGCTCCGCTTGGACATAGGACTTGAGTACCTGTAAATGCTCAGGATTATGTATGTACAGATTGCCAAGTCGGGTATGAGCGGTTAAATACAGTTTAAGTCCAAATTGTGTATGCTCCAGTCGATTTGCATTGGCATAGTCAATATCTTGTGATTTTACGCTGAGTTGTGAGGTCTTATTACACACAGGGCAAGTTGCTTCAACATGCGCCACCGGATTTTTAAGATGACGTATCCTGTGGTTTACACTCAGTTGAGTTCCGCCACAGAAATGACAGCGCTCGGTGACATAAACATAGTAATGACCATTAAATTCTTTATTGTACTGGCTGGCATGACTATCTAAATGGCGATTGCATTGATTACATGTAAATACAAAGTGTGAAGTGCAATCACAACTGAGTGTTGTTTTATCTAACTTTTGATAACGAATTATTCCAGGGGCTTGGCAGTCAGGACAATGCACCCATTGATCGGCAAAAATAAACTGATATTTATAAACTCCATCATCTACATAGCGTGATGTCATCAGAAAAACCCAACCTTATTACCTTGAAGTTCTTGCGCCAAGTTATAGGCTTGGTGATCTGAGAACTTACTGACGATATCGAGAACCTGCATAATATTGTCATAATGATCGTCACTAAAGCGAGCACCAAAACGTTCTAATATCGACATCAAACGCCCATCTTTAAAACTTAGGGTTTTATGTGGGGTGGTTAATGGGATAAACGCATCTAAGATATGCTGTAAACTTTGATGCGCAATAATTTCCAATCCTGACTTCTGTGGATGTTCAAAGATCTTTTCACGGGCAAGATTTTTGGCGCGATCTATCCCCAGTTCAATATCTTCAGAACAGTATTGCAATAGCGAGCCTTTGAGCTGTCCTGATAGAATTTGAAAATGTTGCTTTGCAAAAGCAGTCGTTACTTCTTCAACCAAACGCTTCATTACACGACCCCGTAATGCAGCAATTTTTTGTTGCCAAGTGGTATAGGGCATGTTCAATTCAGCCGGTACACCAAAATCCCCCAATAAATCAAGGAAAATAGGTTCAACCTCTTCATAAGCAAGCATGTTGAGAATAATCCCATCCTCTAAATCAATTAAGGCATAGCAGATATCATCTGCTGCTTCTAATAAATAGGTCAAAGGATGGCGGCACCAACGATATTCACCCAATTGAAGCAAGCCAAGTTGATCAGCAATTTGTTTGAGGATCTCTTTCTCAGCTTGATAACAGCCGAATTTTGCACGCTTGCTTGCAGGCGTATCACCTTGAGATTCTATGGTTTGGGATAGCCAGGGATACTTCAGGTAAGCTCCTAACGTTGCGTAAGTTAGGCGCATTCCCCCATCATGAGGATGGTAGTCAATTTTAGTCAATAAACGTAGACCTTGTGCATTGCCTTCAAACTGACGGACATCTGCTTGTTGCTCAGTGCTCAAGTCCTGTAAAAAATCGGTATGCGCGGCATCATCAAACCATTCACGAATGGCATATTCACCCGCATGTCCAAAAGGTGGATTGCCAATATCATGTGCTAAACATGCTGCTTGTATGATTGCACCCACATCGGCAGGAGAAATCCAGACGGGAAGTTCTTTTTGAATTTTTTCGGCTGCAAGCATACCCAATGAACGACCTATACATGAGACTTCAAGCGAGTGAGTCAGTCGTGTATGGATACCGTCATGTTGAGTCAGGGGATGAACTTGCGTTTTTCGATTCAGTTGTCTAAAACTTTGTGAAAATATGATGCGGTCATAATCTTTATGAAAAGGGCTTCGTGCCTGTTCTGTACTTTGCTTCTTACTTCCTAAACGAACAGTTGAGAGAAGTTCTAACCAACGCATTTGAGTCATTTATCATTTATCATTTTTTCGTTAAGGGTATGATGCCAAATTTATTGAGCATGTACTAGAGTCGTGCGACATAAGTTGTCATATTGTTGATTTATTTTCATATGAGAAATACAACAGGATGAAATCAGAATGACCTAGATATCCGTTGATGGTAAACCACCTAAATTTAAACAACTATAAGAACTTTGGCTTTCTATTTATTAAATCAACTAAAAATGGGACTATTACCGATTGGTACATCTTAAGTTTGAAAAAGGATGAGTTTCTACGAAGCTATTTAGTCTCAAATGCGTGTGAAGACACAACCGAAATGTCTTATAGACCTAAAGCGCACAAGTTTGATTCAAAACTTTCTTTTATACCTGTAAAAGATCAGCCATATTATCCAATACAGATTCAATATAAAGATAAATTGGAAGATGAAAACCAGATAAACAGAGTGGAATTTGATCCAAACTTAGGGATATATCGCTATGATTCGCTGACTATGCAACGTATGCTGTCAGAGTAACGCAAAATAATGAAGGGTATTCAGTGAATAATAAATTTATATTGTTATTTATAATTTTTTTATCAGGATGTAACCAAGCCGATAAAAACTTAAGCAGCCAAAATAAACAAATCGAAACTCAGAAAAATACGGAAGTGAGTAAATTTGAAATTGAAGAAAGTATTCCTGCGAAGCCTGAACCACTAGATCAAGCTTTAGCAACTTTTGCGTTTCAGGAAACCTCAGATGGTCATCTTGCCAATAATTGTATTTGGACAGATGACCCAGATGCACAAGGAAAAGTCTATTGGAGTATCATACCGAGCAGTATGTTGAATGGAAAATCTAAATTTACTGCCGAGGATCTTACGCCAAGCAAAGTAAAAATTGGACAGCCAATAAAAAACTGCAATGAAGGCTATCAAGATGAAAGAGCGAAATATGCTCATGCGATAGATCATAATGGCGATCTAGTGAATACGGTTGCCCTCAAATTAGACAGGATGACAGAAACAGCAGACCACCTTTATACAATTGATCTGAATAAAAACTCACATCCTGAAAAAATCTATGTGTGCTATAACATGGAAAGTTTAGATGTATTTTTTATAGATTCTGTACCTAAAAATCCCGATTTAAGACATGTAAATATTGAACTGTCCTATGCCATTGATGGGGAAATCGAACCAGATATTTCATGTGGAAAAGTTTTTTATCAAAAAAGTGGAATCATCGCAAAAGAAGATCCGAAAACAGGCGAGTCTACTTATCGTGCTCAATAATTCAATTGTTACGAATCATGTTTAAAGGTGAAAGTCAAAGTAAATCGAATGTTTAAAAGCAAGATTTCAGTATTTTTTAAGTTGGATATGACTAGCTGAAATCTTGCTTTCACAGTAGAATATGCGCTCTCTTCAAGTCACATTGAGGTAGGTTGCCAAAGCCTGCCCGTGGAGCCAAAAACAGCATGTTTATCGTTGCCGGTGCACCTGCACACTCTTCTTTTAAGCAAACACAACTATTAACACGCCTTGCGTCAATCAGTTCTGTTCAATCAATAGAAAGCCAATGGGTTTACCTTTTCGACCAAGCGCTCAACGAGCAACAACAGCAATCTGCTTTACAGCTTTTAAACGATGGTGCATCGTTTGAATTACATCAGGCAACCAGTGATGAAGTACAGATTTTAGTCACGCCACGTGTCGGTACAATTTCGCCGTGGTCGTCTAAGGCAACCGATATTTTTGCCAACTGTAATACGCCTGTACACCGCTTAGAACGCGGTGTTTTGTTTACTTTAAAGGGTATTTCTGAAGTATCCGAAGAAGTGAAGCAAGTTTTACATGACCGCATGACAGAAAGCGTTTTCAATAAAATTGATGATGCATCCGCATTGTTTTCAGAAACTGCACCTAAGCCGTTAAATTCAATTGATATCTTAGGTCAAGGTAAAGACGCACTTGTTAAAGCCAATTCTGAATTCGGTTTTGCATTATCAGATGAAGAAATTGATTATTTAACAGCAGCATTTAATAAATTGGGTCGTAACCCTCACGACATCGAGTTGATGATGTTTGCTCAAGCAAACTCAGAACACTGTCGTCACAAAATTTTTGGTTCTGAATGGACCATTGATGGTGAAAAACAACCATTATCATTGTTCCAAATGATTAAAAATACCTATAAAGAATCTCCGACAGACGTATTATCAGCTTATAAAGATAATGCATCGGTGATTGTTGGTTTTGATACGCAACGTTTTTATCCTAAAAAAGATGAAGCAACTGGGCATTATGTTTATAAATATAAGAGCCAAGCTGCCCACATCTTAATGAAAGTGGAAACCCATAACCATCCAACTGCAATCGCACCATTTGCTGGCGCGGCAACAGGTTCAGGTGGTGAAATTCGTGATGAAGGTGCAACTGGTCGTGGTGGTAAACCAAAAGCGGGATTAACAGGCTTTACGGTGTCCAACCTGAATATTCCGGGTTTTGAACAACCTTGGGAAGAGAATTACGGTAAACCATCACGTATGGCTTCACCACTTCAAATCATGATTGAAGGTCCATTGGGCGGTGCAGCATTCAATAATGAATTTGGCCGTCCTGCACTTAATGGTTACTTCCGTACGTTTGAACAAAATGTAAATGGTGAAGTAAAAGGTTTCCATAAACCGATCATGATTGCAGGCGGTTACGGTAACATCCGTCCAGATCACGTTGAAAAAGATGCGATTCAACCCGGCGATCTACTGATTGTCTTGGGTGGTCCTGCGATGCTGATCGGCTTAGGCGGTGGTGCAGCATCTTCTGTAGACAGTGGTAAATTGGGCGAAAACCTAGACTTTGCTTCGGTGCAACGTGAAAACCCAGAAATGGAACGCCGCTGTCAAGAAGTGATTGATGCGTGTTGGAGAATGGAAGATTTCAACCCAATCGTATCTGTACATGACGTTGGCGCGGGCGGTATTTCCAATGCAATGCCTGAATTGGTTAACGACCATGAGTTGGGTGCAATTCTCGATCTTCGCAAGATTCCATCACTAGAACCTGGCATGTCGCCAATGGAAATCTGGTCAAATGAAGCACAAGAACGTTATGTGTTGGCCATCAAACCAGAATCATTGGAATTGTTTGAATCTATCTGTGCGCGTGAACGTTGCCCATTTGCAGTATTGGGTGAGGCGACAGAAGCACGTCAATTGACTGTAAATGATCCATTGTTTGACAACAAAGCTGTGGATATGCCAATGCAAGTCATGCTTGGTGGTACACCGCGTATGAGTCGCTCATATGAAACGATTGAACGTACAGGTAATGCATTTGATGCTGCCCAAGTTGATCTGAAAGATGCAATTTTCCGTGTATTGAAAAATCCAACGGTTGCTTCTAAATCATTCCTGATTACGATTGGTGACCGCTCGATTACAGGTATGGTTGCGCGTGATCAAATGGTGGGGCGTTGGCAAGTACCTGTTGCTGATGCAGCAGTAACAACGACCAGTTTGCAGGGTTATACAGGCGAAGCAATGGCAATGGGGGAACGTCCGCCAGTGGCATTGCTGAATCCTGCCGCTTCTGCACGTTTAGCAGTTGCTGAAGCGATCAGCAATATCATGTGCGCCAATATTGAGCAAATCAGTGATATTAAGTTATCAGCAAACTGGATGGCGGCGGCAGGTCAAAAAGGTGAAGATCAGGCATTATTCGAAGGTGTAAAAGCCATTGGTATGGAAATGTGTCCTGCCTTGGGTATTGCGATCCCTGTCGGTAAAGACTCACTGTCTATGCGTACTACATGGAATGACCAAGGCGAAGATAAATCTGTTACTTCACCAATGTCGGGGGTGATCACTGCATTTGCACCGGTTTTAGATGTACGTAAAACATTGACGCCTGAATTGAAAAATGAAGATTCAGTTTTAGTACGTATTGATTTATCTAAAGGTCAGTTCCGTTTGGGGGGTTCTATTCTTGCTCAGGTGTATAAAGCAATTGGTTCAGTAACACCAGATGTCGATAGTTTTGATGATTTCAAAGCTTTCTTTACTTTAGTGCAAGATTGGAATAATCGTGGTTTGATCAAGGCTTATCATGACATTGGTGATGGCGGTCTTTTGGCAACTGTTGCAGAAATGATGTTTGCGTCACGCTTAGGTGTGGCACTTGAAAACCAAACGAATGAAAGCTTATTTGCAGAAGAAATCGGTGCAGTATTGCAAATTGCACAAGCAGATTGGGAAAGCTTAGTTGATGAGGTTGCAGCATCCAGCTTAAAAGATGCGATCAGTGTTGTGGGTACAGTAAACAGTTCTGATCAACTTGCTGTCAATGGTTTGCTGCTTGATCGTGCTGAGTTACAACAGGCTTGGACTGAAGTTTCTCATCAAATTCAACGTTTGCGTGATAATGTCGAAACTGCTGACTCTGAGTTTGCGTTGATTGGTGACCGTGAACATAAAGGTTTGATTGCTTTACCAACATTTGATTTAAATGAACCTGTTGAAGCGCCTTATATTAACGAACGTCGTCCAAACATGATGATTTTGCGTGAACAGGGTGTCAATGGACATGTGGAAATGGCCGCTGCCTTTGATAAAGTTGGCTTCAATACTGTTGATGTCCACATGAGTGATTTACTTTCCGGTCGTGTTGATTTAGATGACTTCGAAGGCTTGGTTGCTTGTGGTGGATTCTCTTATGGTGACGTTTTAGGTGCAGGTGGCGGATGGGCTAAATCTGTATTGTTCAATGCTAAGCTACGTGATCAATTTGAAAAATTCTTTAACCGTGACAATACCTTCTCCGTGGGTATTTGTAATGGTTGCCAAATGTTGGCACAGCTTGCGCCACTGATCCCAGGTGCAGACAATTGGCCACGTTTCCGTCGTAATACTTCAGAAGTATTTGAAGCACGGGTGGTGAATGTAAAAGTTGAAAAATCTCCATCTATTCTTTTAGAAGGTATGGAAGGTTCAATTTTACCAATCGCTGTCGCGCATGGTGAAGGTCGTGCAGAAACTTCTGCGGAAAACTTTGCTGCGTTAAATGCAGGTAATCAAGTGATTTTACGTTATGTCGATAGCTTGGGTAACGCGACTCAACAGTATCCACTCAATCCGAATGGTTCTCCTGAGGCGATTTCTGGCGTCACCTCAAAAGATGGTCGTGCAACGATTATGATGCCGCATCCTGAACGTAATTTCCGTGCAATTCAGCACTCTTGGAAGCCTGAAGAGTGGACGGAAGATGGTGCATGGTTACGTATGTTCCGTAATGCGCGTAAGTTTATTGGTTAATTAGAGCTAGACCAATGAATTGTAAAAGCCCCGTAAGGGGCTTTTTTTATTTATGATGGTTGAAAATGTTGAATACCTACTAAAATGAAAAAAAAGATGATTGGATGGGGGGGGAGTTATTTTGGATCAGTTTAGCAATCACTAGCATCATTATTATTAAAAGTTTTGAGGTAGGTATAAGGGATATACATAGATATTCAACATTTAAATCCTTCAAGTTTTGCTTTTAATTAATTGAGTCAACGTGGTGATCTAAAAGATCAATGCTTGGAAAAGTTCATTAAAGTTATTGTAAATACCCAAAGCATTATTTCAGTATTGAACATACGGTTCAGTGCGATTTAGACACAGCCATGATTCATCAGACTTTGATTGTGATCAACGTTTAAAACTTGTGACTTGATATGGAGATGATCATTATGTTCAAGTTGAATTCACAGAGCAAAAAAGATCAGTTTTTTTCGAATCGGATGACTATTGTTTTCCCCCTATTGAATAGATTCAACACAAAAATGTTTGACTGATTTCTGCACTAACATAGAAAGTTCTATCAGAAGGTATCGAATCAATATAAATGTCTGACTTGGGAAATTGTTACATTTCTAGGGTTGGTTTATTTCTTGCTTGTTATAAATTGTCTATTAAAAGACCAATGTTTTATCCCAAAGGTGTGCCATCGTATAGCAAAAATGAGGTGACAAAATGATAAGAACAGTGAACTACTCAACAGCAGAAAAGGTTATCCTTCGTCAAAAAGGATGGAAGTGGTTTAGTGCAGTTTTAGTTCTACAAATCGTCATTATTCTGAGTGCTTATTTTATTGCTTAAGTAATGGCTTTATTCGCATTCACTCACAAAGCCACTTGATTGTGGCTTTGCATAAACTGATTTTGATGATATTTTTATAAAAATGATTGCTTTTGTTATTTATCTAAAATTTCTAAAAATTTATTGAGCTTATAAAAATGATGAGAAAAATGGGATTTTAATATGTTGAAAATGATTCCTGTACTTTTTGCACTTATAGGTCCTCAATTTACGAATGCTAAGGATATCCAGATTGGATCACTAATCGATATTAAGGCACTAAATTGTGATCAACTTTTTCAAAAGCCAGAAAGCAAAATTACAGCATTATTGCGTGATTTTAACGCAAAAGGACCAAAGCAGATCAAACTCAATAAATCAAAACAAATCATGACAATTGGAGGGAATACATACTCGGGAATACAAGGCCACCAACACTATAAAACAGCACATTTAGAACAAGATGATTTAGCCGTAGATCATCAGGTTTTCGGCGTACGATTGATTAAAATTGCATTGCAAAAGCATCAGTCGGGTAAATCTCAGTCCAAAGGATTTTATTTTGTATTTGAAGGAACACCCACCACAATCACTTATCATTTACGTAAGGTAGTAGGGGATGATTGGAATATTGAGAATACTTTGGATGAAACACCACAAGGAAACTCAAAATTAAGCTGTGGTTATACAAGGTAAATGAATGTTTAGATTTATATTTTTAATCCCCATATTGATTTCAATTGGCGCATGTTATCCGATATATAAAACCCAAAAACCCCAACTGGCTGTGAATGTAGTCGATGAACAGGGAGCTGCTATTGTTGATGCAAAAGTGGTCTTAGTGACTACAGTACATCCTGCAAAAATAGATGATCAATATGATGAAAAGTTTAGCAATCAATTTGGAGCAGTAAACTTCGAAAAGCAAGCGCAATGGAAAGTTGAGAGTCTAATGATTCATGGCGTTCAGTTCTATGACTGGTATTTATGTGTTGCAAAAAATGGTTATATCACCCAAGATTTTATTGATGTCAATAAAAACAGTCAGATTAAAATCATTTTAAAGCAGGGGTCAACACCATCAAGGCAGTATCCCTACGCATGTTAAAATATGAGATATTCTGTTGAGTATGTACTCAATCATGACATGGAAAGCTCAAACTCATGATCGTCCATGATATTGATCAACAAGCAAATATAAAAAAACCACCCGAAGGTGGTTTTTCTGATCTTAAAAAATTAATGTGTGGCATCAAAATTATAAGATTTTTGTTTTTCGGTATCGAATTTGCCTTCCCATTTACTGATTACAAGAACAGCAAGTGCGTTACCAATTACATTTAATACTGTACGTGCCATATCTAAGATACGGTCGATACCCGCAATAAATGCCAAACCTTCTAGAGGTATACCGACACTGCCCAGAGTTGCCAATAGAACCACAAAAGACACACCTGGAACACCTGCGATCCCTTTAGAGGTAATCATCAGTGTAAGCACTAAAACAATTTGTTGGGTGATGGTCAAATCAATACCATAAAGCTGAGCAATAAAAATTGCCGCGATACTTTGGTAAAGCGTAGAGCCATCCAGGTTAAATGAATAACCAATCGGTACAACGAAACTGGTGATTGATTTAGGCGCACCATAAGCTTCCATTTTTTCCATCATACGTGGTAAAACGGTTTCAGAGCTTGCGGTTGAGTAGGCAAGAATCAATTCATCTTTTAAGATTTTGATAATTGTCCAAATACTGAAACCACAGAATTTAGCCACAAAACCAAGCACGATAAAGATAAAGAATAGAATTGCTGCATAAACCAATACTGCCAGTTTAATAAGCGGCAGTAACGAACTGAATCCAAAGTTTGCGACAGTTGCAGCGATCAAGCCGAAAACACCAAATGGTGCAAACATCATGATCATATGCGTTACTTTAAACATGGTTTCAGAAACAGCTTTTAATACATCGATCAAAGGCTGTTTGGTTTCTTTTGATAATGATCCGAGACCAATACCAAAAATCACTGCAAAGAAGATGATTGGCAACATATGCCCATCGCTCATTGCAGCAAAGATATTCGGTGGAATAAGTGAAAGAACGGTATTTACTAAACCATGAGCTTCATGACTGACTTCCTGTGTCGTTTCTTTATATTGAGAAATATCAGAAGTTGTCAGTGTAGACATATCAATGCCTGCGCCTGGCTGGAATACATTCGCAGCAACTAAGCCCACAATGATGGCAACGGTCGTAATAATCTCAAAGTAAATAATGGTTTTTAAGCCTAATTTACCGACACTTTTACTGTCACCTGCATTGGCAATCCCTAAAATCAGCATGGAAAGCACAAGTGGAATTACAATCATTTTGATCAGATTAATGAAAATCTTACCTAATGGTTGTAGAAAGTTTGCAACGATGTCATTACGAAGTTCAGGAGAGTTGTGCAGGAATGCACCAACAAGGATACCTAAGAAGAGCGCAATAACAATTTGCCAAGCTAGGCTAATTCTCATTTTCTTCATACTGAGCCCTTAAAATTCAGATTTTGGCGAAAAGAAAACTCTATCAAAAAAATGAAAAAAAAATCCCGCTAAAGTATGTGGGTACTTTAGGGTGGGAGATTCTGAACATTCAGAGTATTTTGAAAATGGTGTATTCTGCCGCTATTTGATGCTGTAATACTAATATTTTTATTCAAAATACGTTTAATTGATTAAAAATAATTCAGTTTGATTAAATTATTCGATGTGATTGTGAAATTTTATTAATTATATGAATTATATTTTACATATTCATTCTATTTGTTTATGTATTTTGCTGAGTCGGATATAAGCCCATATCATCAAAATTCCAAACAGAAATCCAAGATAGATCAGCTTGGGAACAACAATATGAGTGGGTACGCCCATTTGGTTGAGCTGGATAAATAAATTGATGCCTTGTGTTGATGGTAAAATATGAGCAAATGCCTGCATCCAATGTGGCATTGCCTGTAATGGCCAAGCAGCACCCGATAATAGAAATAAGGGAATTGATGTAAAAACAATAACATGTCCAGCGCGTTCTGAAATATCCAGATAACTTGCTAGAACCATCGCCATTGCAATCACACAGCTGATAAATATAGGTACTGCAAAGAGCATTCCCCAAAAATTTCCACCTCGTGGATAATCATTCAACCAATAGGTAAAACCAAATAAATAATAACAACCCAAACAGCCAATGGTTAAAGCGGCTAAATAAATCGCTAAAAACTCAGGCAGTGTGGCACGCCAGTGTTGTTCACGATAACCAGCAAGCAGCATACATAAACCTAAAACTATGGTTTGATGGATAATTAAAGGTGCGATTGCTGGGAAAATATAACTGCCATATCCCGATAAAGTATTAAAAAGTGGAATTTGATGAACAGGAACTGGAGGTTGAAAGTGCGAAATTTTGCCAAATTTTTCTGCGTATTCTGCAATTGTATTTTCAATTGAAGTCGCCAGGCCTAAACCAATTTGTTTGGTTTTAAGGAAATAAGCACTACTTAAATATAAACCTATGCCACCTTCTTCGCCCCGTACAACGCTATTGGACAAGTTCTCAGGCAATAATAAAATGCCATCCGCTTTCTGTTGTTGAAGCATTTGTTTGGCGTGTTCGAAATTACCTGTAATTTCTGTAACTGCAACATTGGGACTTTTCGAAACTTGAACAATAATCTCATGACTTAAAAAACTTTGCTCTTCATCTACAATAATGATGGGTAAGTTTTCTGCGGTCTGGGCTTTATAGGCAGTAGGATAAAAGAAACTATAAAAAAATACTGAAAGAACCATGGTGGTCAATATGGATGAATTTTTCGAAATATTCTTAAAAGTGGCAATATATTGTTGAGCAAGTGCTTTTAAAAAATTAATCATACTGTGCTCCTTGATTAACTTTTTTGAGCAACAAAGTCGATATTACAGCATAAAATAGGCAGTATATGGCAAGAATCGCGAGTGGAATCATTGAGATAAAGACAGGGCTACCTACGACCCATTGTTCCGTTTGCAATTTTGCATAAGGTGTATAGGGAATAATATTTGCCCAAAATTGGGTGAAAATAGGTGCATTATTTAAAGGCAGGGTGACGCCTGCAAAACTCAAAGAAGAACCACCATAGACCGCAATAAAGCCAAAGGTTTTAGATAAATTTTTGGTTGCGAGAACAACTGTGCTACTGATTAATGCATAGGCTGTATACAGCAAGAACTGTCCTAGCAAGATCATCGATAAACTTCCGGCAATAAACCATCCCCGAATTTCGACCAACCAAAACATCCATAACCATGTCCAGAAACAGAAGATCAATACATAGACCATATTTTTAGCCAACAATGCAGCAAAGATCGATCGTCCTTGTATCCATTGCTTGACACTTGCATATTTCAATTCTTGACCTACTGCAAATGCAACGCAACAACAGAGCAAGAGGTGCAAAATTGCAGGAATCATAAAAGGTTCTAGATAGAATTCATAACTGAGATTGGGATTAAATAATGGTGAAATTTTGACATTCGGTGTCGAAATCTCAGCATATGGGATTTTGTTTTCATAGTAAGCGTGCTGTGCAAAGTCACCGATGGCTTCAACAGTTGAAAGTAGCATTGCAGATGAAATGCCATTTCCGATACTGAAATAAGACTGGTTAAACGCAATACTGATTTGTGCATCTTGTGCTTGTACCAATCTTTGTTCTGCGCCTGCGGGGATGTGTACATAACCCCAGATTTTGGTCTGATTCAGTAAGTATTCAACTTGATTTGGGTCGTTTGAAACGGTATAAATCGAAAGCGTGTGATTAAGACTAAGGTATTTCTCAATATTACGGCTTAATTCACTTTGATCCTGATCGATAATGGCAATTGGTAAATGTTCTGCTTTGCCTGCATAAAACATGCTGCTGAATAAAACGATGACAAACAAAGGGGCGAGTGTAACTAAACATAAATCCCATTTATGTGTGAACAGATATCGAAGCTCTCTTTGTATGTTCGCCCACATGTTTAGTGATGCTCTTGAAGTTTAAAGACCACACTCATGCCTACCTTTAAGTCTGGCAATCTTTCAGCAGGAGTCAATTTAATTTTAAAACTACGAATATCATATCCACCTGTTTGTCGTGTGGTTTTAATGGTTGCAAATTCGCCTTCCGCATCAATGTTTTTAATATTAAATGCAACATTTTTATTTAATGCTGGAACAAATCCTTCAAGTGATTTGGCTTGATAAACCTGCGCATATTGGTCTTCCCTCACATTTAAACTTACCCATTTTTCGTCATCTTGGAGAATACTGACCACAGGTACGCCAATTGCAACCAATTCGGACGGTTTTCCGTAGGTTTTAGATACAGTGCCACTTACAGGTGAATAGAGCTTGGTCTCTGCTTCTAGAGCATTTGCCTCCGCAACAGCAGCTTTCGCAATTTCAACTTGCGCATCCGCACCTGATTTTTGCTCAGCAGTACTTCCGCGCTTTGCACGTGCATATTGTTGATAGGCGGCTTCACTCATCTGCGTTGCCGATTGAGCCGCAGCATACATTTCATCACGGCGCTGACGAGAAATTACACCTTGAGCAAAGAGATTAGCGCCGCGTTGATAGGTTGCTTTAGCAAGGTGTTCTTGTGCCTTTACACTCTGCCAATTGGCGTAAAGGGTATCAATATTTTCTTGTTGAGAGCCGCGATCAGTTGTAGATTGTAATGCCAATGCTGATTGTAGAGTGGCAAGAGCCTGCTGTTTCTTCGCTTCAATTTCTGGGCTGCTCAATGTGACTAGAAGTTGTCCCTTATGCACTCTTTGTCCATCACTGACAAAGATACCTTCAATTCGACTGGGTACTTTGGTGCTCACATGCAGTGTTTCTGCTTCTACCCGCCCTTGAACATCTACAGTTTTAGGTTGATAGCTTTTCCATAATCCAAAAGCAATCAATCCGATCAAAAGAATGAAAATAATCAAACCAATCACAATACCTTTTTTAGATTTGGAGGGATGATTGTTGACTGTAGCAGGCTTGACAGCTTGCGCTCTTTCATCACTTGGCTGAGATTGGGCAGCGTCCTCAACCGAATTGGGCACATGATTATTCTGCTGGTTTGATGTGTCATCATGTTCAGGAAGTTGATCTGAAGATTGCGTATTGGCGGTATTGTCGTGTTGATCTTGAGTATTTAACTTAGAATCCGATGCTGAATCATTAGGCGTATTCTGATGGTTATTTTCTTGTGTCATTTTAAGCTCCATCTCAACGAATATAATCGGTGTTGGTTTGATTAACGTAGTCTTTGAACTGAGAAATTGAGCCATGGCTTTGTAGGAGTGTAGCCAAGGACATTACATATTTATAAGCATTGAGTGCTTTTTCAGTTTTTAATACGCTTAATTGATTCTGTGCATCAATCACCTGACTTGCTGTACCCATGTCTTCTTTAAATGACAATTGCTGAATACGGAGATTTTCTAAGGCAGCTTGTTCATTTTGTTGCAACAGCTGATTGGATTGCTGAGCGGTACTTAATTCACTATAAGATTTGTAGATAATATTCTCAATCTCTTGTTGGGTACGTGCAGTCATCAATTCTGTCGCATAGCGCTGTAATTCGGCAGCTTGGACATTTTTATTTTTATCAACGCCTGAGAACAGGTTATACCGGGCAGCGACACCTACGATCCAGTTTTGGTTGTGATCTAGGCTATATTCTCCAAAAGCGAATAGGGTAGGTTTCTTGGTTGCACTTTGGATTTTGACATTTTGGTTAGCCAATTGTGTATCCATCTGCAGCTTTCGAACCAGACTTGAAGTTTCAGGATAAGAATCAAGCAACTGTTTCAGTGACTGGCTTTGTTGGCGATTGACAAAAAGTGGAGTGGTCAGTTGGTCGATACCTGATTTATTGAGTAAATTCCCCAATTGAAACTGACTGGCTTGTAAATTTGCCACGGCATTTTGTTCAGTACGCAAGGCATTATTTCGTGCAACCTCGAATTGCATGCGTTGTCCTTTACTGACAAAACCCTGTTTTTCGAGTTTGAGGGCATTGTCATAGTGTTGCTGCATTGCTTTAAGGTTGAAACGGCTGGCATCCACAAGCTGTTGTTGTAATTGCACATTAAAATAAGCCTGTATCACTTCAAAACGTTGGGTATCCTGTTGCTGTTTAGCATCTAGTTGGCTACGTTCAGCCTTCAGATTGGCAATTTGTTTGGTGCTTGAAGTAATCCCCCCAGTATAAATTGGCATCATTAAGGAAACGGTCGGGCGAACAACTTCATCTTCTAACACAACGTTTGCTGTGTCTGGAATTAAGCCGATACCACTGTGAATACCTTGGGTTAATCCCTGTTTTAAAGGATCGGTGATCGTGGAAGGAATGTTCTGTTCTGACTGCCATTGGTCAACACGTTCATTTACACCTTGTGATAGGGTTTGTTCTAGATTGTTTTTCACACTGTTTAAAGGAAGATCAGTTTCTGTATGAAATTTATAAGCACGGACATTCAAGTCTATGCGGGGCAAACCCATATTTTTAACCGCTTCAGCTTGAAGTTTCGATGCTTGATTTAAGGCATTACTGGCTTGAGTTGTATACGAGTTTTCAAGTAAATATTGTTCTGCTTGACTATAGCTTAAATTTTCAGCAAAGCTCATTTGCCCGATGATCAGGCTGTAAAAAACATATCCGAAAGTTGAAAGTTTAAGTGTTTTGGATAATGCTTTTCTATTTTTAAGGTGTTGTGATTTGATCAGCATAATCTTTTGCATCTGACTAAATTTAAAAACTATTTTACATGGAAAAGGCTGGAGTAAATAATCTAAATAACCATAAGAATATGTGTAGTTTTGTAGTTTTATAAAGTATATATGGTTGATTAAATTATAATCACTACCGGGATATTTAAATAACAATCAAATCTTAAAAAGAGATGGAGTTGAAAATGTCAAAAATTACTGTGGAATCTTTAGTTGAGGCACCCATCGATGTGGTATGGCGTATTTATAATAATCCTCAGGATATAGAGCAGTGGAATACAGCTTCGCCAGATTGGCATACGGTTAATTCGAAAAATGATTTACGTGTGGGCGGTGAGTTTTCAAACCGCATGGAAGCTAAAGATGGCAGTATGGGCTTTGATTTCGCAGGGACGTATACGGATATTATTCCACATGAAAAGATTGCTTACTCGTTTGGAGAGCGCAAAGCAGAAATCACCTTTGTTCAACAGGACCAAGCTGTATTGGTTCGTATTTGCTTTGACCCTGAAACGGTCTATCCATTTGAACAACAGCGGGCGGGATGGCAAGCCATCTTAGATAATTTTGCACGCTATGTGGAAAAGAGAATTTAAGACTTTTAATGATATTAAATGATGATCAATGAAATATTTACCTCAATGGATTGAATACTGTTTTGATGAGTTCAATACGATTGCAATTAAAACCATTTACTTGCAATGATGCAGAAGAGTGTTATGGCTGTATTACCCCTACGCTGACAAAGTATATGTCTTGGGATCCGCCTCAAGACAGAATTGCCTTTGAAAATATTTGGCGAACATGGTTAATCACCATCAAAGATGAATCAGATTGGGTTTTTGTAATTCGAAATCAATTAAATGATGAGTTTTTGGGTTTGGTTGGTTTTCACCAAGCAAAGCAATCAAGACCTGAACTTGGCATCTGGATTAGAGAAGATCGCCATGGCTTTGGATATGGAAAAGAGGCTGTCACAGCAATTGCTCATTGGGCTTCACAACATTTTAATTTTGAAGCTTTTATCTATCCTGTTGCAATTGAAAACGATGCAAGTCGTCGTATTGCAGAATCATTAAATGGAACTCCTGTTTATTGTTCGCAACAACCTAAATATAAATCGATGACTTACCTGATTCCCAAAACTTAAACAACATTCAAATTTTGTTATTGAAATCTTAGCTCTAAATATGCAATTACATTGAAATATTGACTGATAAAGCTACTGCAAGAAAAGGCGATTTGTGGTTAAATGCGCCTATTTCATTCGTTTCACTTTATAAAAGGGAAAAATCATGCGCGCGTACAATTTCTGTGCTGGTCCTGCTGCATTACCTACTGCCGTTTTAGAAAAAGCTCAAGCAGAGTTGTTGGATTGGCGTGGTAAAGGCTTATCCATCATGGAAATGAGCCATCGTAGTAAAGACTATGTGGCTGTCGCAGAAAAAGCAGAATCTGATTTACGTCAATTGATGAATATTCCAGAGAACTACAAAGTATTGTTCTTGCAAGGCGGGGCATCACTTCAGTTCTCAGCAATTCCACTCAATTTATTGGGCAAAAACTCAAAAGCGGATTATATCCATACAGGGATCTGGTCTGAAAAGGCAACTCAAGAAGCACAGCGTTATGGTGATATCCATATTGTTGAGGCAGGGACAACAATTGAGGGTAAATTAGCCATCTCTGAGCAAAGCATGTGGAATTTGTCTGATGATGCAGCGTATGTTCATTATGCCGATAATGAAACGATTGGTGGAATTCAATTTGCAAATATTCCTGAAACAGACAAACCTTTGGTTTCAGATTTCTCATCAAGCATTTTATCTGCGCCACTTGATGTTTCGAAGTTTGGTTTGATTTATGCCGGTGCACAAAAAAATATTGGACCTGCAGGATTAACATTGGTCATTGTTCGCGATGATTTGTTGGATCAGGCAAAACCTGAAATTCCTAGCCTGTTGAAGTATGCTTCTCAAGCAAAAAATGATTCTATGGTCAATACGCCTGCGACGTATGCTTGGTATTTGTCAGGTCTGGTATTTGAGTGGTTGCTTGAGCAGGGTGGGGTAGATGCAATGCATAAAGCCAACCTTGAAAAATCTAAATTACTCTATGGCTATATTGATTCAAGCGATTTCTATAACAACCCAATTGCTGTTCAAAACCGTTCAATCATGAATGTACCTTTCACATTGGCTGACGATGCACTGGATAAATTATTTTTGAAAGAAGCAGAAGAGAACAATCTATTAAATCTTGCGGGTCACCGCTCAGTAGGTGGGATGCGTGCAAGTATTTATAATGCTGTACCATTACAAGGTGTACAGGCATTAGTCAACTTTATGGATGATTTTGCTCAACGTAATGGCTGATCTGTTTGAGTGAAAAAATGCATACGCCATCTGGTCTAAGGTGGCTCTTTGCTGTAAACAAAGAAGAACAGATAATCTTCAGGCAAATAAAAAAATCCCTCCGATGAGCATCTAGAGGGATTTTTTATGTAAATCGTATCTTGCAAATTAAGTCGTTGGAAAGATGCCTAATATATGGATCAATATTGCAGCTAAAAACATACCCAGAACAAAAAAGCAACATGCTCCTTTATCCAAACGTAAGTGAAAACCACTAACTTGATTGATTAGACTAGTCGATTGTTCAGGTATAATTTTCATTACTGAGCCTAGATTTTAAATTATTGTTAAATCCTATTGGTTCGTCGTATTTTTAACATAATTGACTGGTTAAATAAAGCGCTAAATCTATTTATTATAAATTTTGAGAAATTATTATCTCTAAAAAATTATACGGAATATGAATTTAAAACATGGGGTTTGTTGGTAATTTGTGGATAACTCTGATCATTTCAAAATTTCATCAATAAAAATCTGTATAAATACCGCTTGAAAAGAGCCAAATCTCTATACAAAGTAATGAAATTCAATGAATTACTATTTTGATCTAAATATCTGTTTTTAAATTTATTTATAAATTCATAAATCTGTACGCTGAGAAACATGAGGGTCATTTGATTATTAAAATAAATTCCCCATATTGCTTAATTTATTAACAAACAAATTAGAAGATTAATTTATTTTGAATTTAAATTGTGGATAACTCGTTGTTTTGAATTCAAAACAAGAAAAATTGAATAGATGAAATTCAGTATATTTAAAATGTTACAAAACGTGTAATAAAAAAGCATGATGAATATTCATCATGCTTTTGAGATGCTATGCTGATTTATGCAGCAGAGTAAATATTGGCTTGAATCCAAATATTGCCACGAATATATTGTCCAATTTCAAAATCTTTATATGCGGGGTCTTTGCTTGCAATGCGAACAAGAATCGCAGGTTGGTTTTCTTCAAGAATTAATGTTACATCATAAAGTGTGTAGTCTTGTTGCATAAACTGCATTTGCGTTTTTCCTACCACTTTACCTTGAAACCAGGCTTCATCTTCTTGTCCAAGTGTTTCACCATAGAGATATGCCACCATTTTTGAAAAATCAACGGTTACGGGAGCTTTATCGTCTTCGGATTTGGGTTCCCACGCATCAATCTGCTCTTGCAAGTTTTCCGGGGCAACACCATTGTTTTGTGAAAGGATATCGTTTAAAGCACGATGATGCTTGATTGAAGCAGGATCATCCACAATGATTTGTTCATGATCAGAAACTTTTTCGAGCTCGTAAGCCCACGCATTCAACTGCACTTTATATTGTTGGTCTTGTAGGTATCGATGACTGTTGACACTGTATAAGCTATCAAAGGCATAGACCACACTGTTGGTTCCAACTTTTAAACTAAGTACCGCTTGAGTATTGGTTTTACAGGTAATGATACGATCAATAGAAGCATTTAACTGATAAGGGCTTTCAAAACTAGGAAATGCCGTTTTAACGGCTTTAGGCTTATTATTTTCAACATCGATGACTTGGCATAGTTGCACTGCAGAGCCATTTGGACCTTGAATCAACCAAGTTGACACATCCATATCGCACTCTTGTGAACAGAGACCCATTGGCATAACAGGTGCATCTAAAGCAAGACCTAACCATTTGGGCACTTCTGCTGTTGGATTCTCAGTTAAAAGATTCCAATGTTCGACATGGCTACCAAAATTTTGATCTTCGATGATAATTGTTTCAGGTCTGTTTTGATTGTTCATTTTCACGTATTGAATGCCTCTCTTATTCTATTAAATCGAGGATGATGAGTAAATTTCAAGTCACGAAATGTAAAATCATAAGAAAAACCATAAGATTAAAGCGAATTTTCGACAACAAGCGCTTGGCTTGTATTTTTAATGAGCAAAATAACAATGTTGTGTGAAGATGAACATGACATCGCGATATTCGAAGCAAATAAAATAATAAGCATAGGACACGCCAGTTGCATTTTGCTAAAATGGTGGAAAATCTTGATTCGAGATGTTTTGTGCTGCCATTTAAACTTTGGGTCGATGCAGATGCTTTGCCTAAAATTCTTCGTGAAGTGATTTTACGTGCTTCTGATCGTTATCAACTTGAAGTCACTTTTGTTGCCAATCAACCGGTTGGCATTACGCCTTCGGTTCGAATTAATTCAATTCAAGCGATGTCTGGCGCCGATCAAGCCGATCAAGAGATTGTTGAGCGCATGGGCGAGCATGATATTGTGATTACTCAAGATATTCCTTTAGCTGCCCAAGTTATTGAAAAAGGTGGTGTTGCAATCCATCCACGTGGAGAGGTGTATACTTCAGCCAATGTAAAAGCTCGGCTGCATTTACGTGATTTTATGGATACCTTGCGTGGAGCCGGTGTACAAACAGGTGGACCACCGCCAATTTCTGAACGAGATAAACGTGAATTTTCGAGTAGTCTAGACCAAACAATTCAAAAGCAGAAACGGAAAACTTCGATCTAAGCCATGTTTAGGCGTTTATTTTGAATTTTTATCATGGCTTGATCTTATCATCTTTAACACCGTAACCCATTGAATTGAACTGATCACTTACAGGACTAATTATGCCTTCCAAATCCAACCTGGTGACGACCTATATTTTACTGGTCTTCATCTGGGCAAGTACGCCTTTGGCGATTGTTTGGAGTGTGGCTGATTTACATATGATGTGGGCATTGGTATTGCGTTTTTTTATTGCATTGCCGATTGCACTTATTTTACTTTTTATTCTTAAAGTCAAACTACCGCTCAATAAAATTGCTTTGCACAGTTACCTAGCCGGATCATTCAGTTTGATTGGTTCGCAGATTTTCACTTATGCCGCAACCAGTTATTTAAGTTCAGGAATTATTGCGCTGATGTTCGGTTTAGCGCCAATTATGGCAGGATTGATTGGTCGCTTTGGTTTTGGTCAACGTTTGCTTGGAATTCAATGGTTGGGTATGTTGGTGGCCGTATGCGGTTTAGCAATCATCTGCATGAGTGGCAGCGCAAGTCAGCACGTTCATCCTATTGGCATTGGATTGATGTTGATGAGTGTATTTACCTATGCCTTGTCAATTTTTTGGGTTAAAAAAGTGAATGCAGACGTGTTGCCGATGGCGCAAGCAACAGGCTCAATCTTTGTTTCAACCTTAGCCGCAAGTTGTCTTATTCCTTTTATCTGGCAACATGCTCCAACCCATATCCCGGAAACCAAATCACTATTTGCACTGATTTATACTGTGTTAATGGCATCTTTGCTGGCAATGTTCTGTTACTTTAAATTGGTTCAAAATATTAAAGCAACGACATTATCGTTAACAACAGTGATGACTCCCATGATTGCCATGTTTTTGGGAGCTATGTTGAATAATGAAAAACTGACGATAACGGTATTTGTTGGCGCAGCAGTGCTGATTTGTGGTCTATTTTTATATTTCTATAAAGATTTTAAAGCCAGTAAAAGACTTGCTGAAAAAATTAAAAGTTAATATTTAATCTGTGATTGACATCACTGTATTTTAATTTTTTGAAAAAATGATCTTAATGGAGTCTTAGTAAATTTTGCCCCGTTTTTTGGGATCAGTCTGCGGCTCGCCATATTTTTATTTTGGCGTGAGGGGTGAAGCTCCACAAGGATCATCGTCTCGCTGTGATATGCGGTTCAGCATAAAATTGGTTAGACACCTACCTATTTAATCAGTCGCAGAAACAATACATGATAAAAAAGTCCTGCCTCAAACTGTTGTGGATGATGTTTTCGACGATTGTGTTTCATTAATAGTTTTATTCAACTCAGTTTGTTTATTATTTCTGTCCAGTAAATAATAATATCAATCACAAGGTGATTTATTCCAGTTCTATTTTAAACAGGACTATGTGATGAAATGATATACCTAAGCCATAAAATATGATAAAAACTTTCGTGATAATCATCGAAGATATTAAGATAAAAGAATAAAGATAAATGACATAGGATAAAAAATATTATGAATATCGATGTTGAATAGTAATGACTAAGCAAATTAGCTTTAATGCTTTTGAAATGAATTGTATTGCACATCAATCCCCTGGGTTATGGCGCCATCCATCAGACCGTTCTACAGAATATAAAGACATTGAATATTGGACCGATCTCGCCAAAATTTTAGAGAAGGGTTTATTTGATGGGATTTTCATTGCAGATGTACTTGGAATTTATGATGTTTATCATCAGAGCGCTGAACATGCCTTAACAGGTGCAGTACAGGTTCCTGTAAATGACCCACTGCAAATTGTCCCCGCTATGGCAGCAGTTACGCAGCATTTGGGTTTTGGTGTCACAACCTCTATTTCATTTGAGCACCCTTATCCCTTTGCCAGAAGAATCAGTACTCTGGATCATTTGACCAAGGGGAGGGTTGGGTGGAATATTGTCACTTCTTATTTGGAAAGTGGCTCTAAAAATCTCGGATTAAGTGCACAACTCAATCACGATGACCGTTATGAGGTCGCAGATGAGTATTTAGAGGTACTGTATAAGCTTTGGGAGGGTTCATGGGAAGATGGTGCGGTTTTAAGAGATAAACATGCAGGTCGATTTGCAGATCATACAAAAGTTCATCCGATCTTACATGAAGGTCAATATTTTAAAGTACCTGGTATCCATATTTGTGAACCATCACCGCAACGAACGCCTGTATTGTATCAAGCTGGTGCATCTACTCGTGGGCAAAAGTTTGCCAGTCAAAATGCAGAATGCATTTTTATTGCACCGCCTTCAAAAATTGCTGCGAAAAAAATTGTTCAGAGCATACGCCAGAAATTGCGTGAGGAAGGACGTGATCCTTATAGTGTAAAAATTTATACATTGTTGTCTATTGTGACGGGTGAAACGGATCAAAAGGCTGATGCTAAATTTAAAGAGTATCAAAGCTACGGTAGCTATGATGGTGCGCTAACATTAGTTTCCGGTTGGTCTGGTGTGGATTTCTCACAATATCAAGCGAAAGATAGAGTGGAATATATTGAAACCAATGCCATCCAATCAATGTTGGATGCATATGTTAATGCGGATCCTGATCGTATCTGGACAATAGAAGAAATTGCGCAATGGAACAGTGTTGGTGGAAATGGTCCTGTAATTGTCGGTTCAGCTCAAACGGTTGCCGATGAATTGCAACACTGGATTGAAGAAACTGATGTCGATGGTTTTAATCTGGCTTATATTTTGGCGCATCAGACTTTTATCGATGTTGTAGATTTTATTGTCCCTGAGTTACAGCGACGCGGGGTTTATCAAACTGAATATGGTCATGGTACGTTAAGAGAAAAATTATTTGGACATGGTCCACATCTGGCAGAAAATCATCGTGGCGCAAAATACCGTCAAGGCACTAAAAATAAATTCGCACATGCCAGTTAAATGATTTCGATTTGTTTTCGAGTTTTGCTTAGGTTTGACTGAACATTGCTGTTGATGATGTAAGCCTGTGTTATAGGTTTTATTTGATGATGAAAGGGTATTTAAAACATTCTGTCTAATAAAATAATCGGCAATAGGCATGTCTTGGAAATAATTCATGATCAATTAAAATAATGTCCACATTATGTGGGCATTATTTTTTGATTTTATTAACTATACATTTTAATCATAAATGAATACTTTCTTTTTTGAATATTGAATGCATTTATTTATATAAATGAACCAAAAGAATAATGCTAGTTTAAGGTCATGCTTATTTTAAGAGAGTGACAACAATGACTGATTTAAACCAAGAAAAATTTTCTTCACAGACGGCTGTACCTTTACAATTTTTTGAACTCAACCAAGATGCACATGTGATTCAATCGGATGCAGAAGCCATTCAAGTCGCTCAAGCTTTGGCGAAAGAGTTTGCCAAAGAAGCTTCACAGCGAGACTATGAGCGTCGTCTACCTCTGGCTGAGATACAGCAATATTCACAAAGTGGTTTGTGGGGAATTAATATTCCTAAATCTTTCGGTGGCGCAGAAGTAAAATATCGAACTTTAGCTGAAGTGGTAAAAACGATTTCAAGTGTTGATCCTTCTTTAGGGCAGATCGCGCAAAACCATTGGGCATTTATTGAACATTTACGTTTGGATGCTAACCTTGAGCAGCAAAAGTTTTTCTTTGCAGAGATATTAAAAGGACGTCGTTTAGGAAATGCCTTTTCAGAAAAAGGCAGCAAGACAGTTGCTGATTTGGAAACGAAAATTCATCAAACAGCACAGGGCTATGAAATCAATGGACAGAAATTTTTTGCTACAGGCGCATTATTAGCGCATTGGGTACCTGTAGTCGCGGTCAATGAAGAAGGTTTGCCAGTAGTGGCTTTAACCCCCCGAACCACGGCTGGGCTAGAGGTGATTAATGATTGGTCTGGTTTTGGACAACGGACTACAGCAAGTGGCACAGTTGTACTGAAACAGGTAAAGGTGGATGCCCAATATATTGTACCGATATATAAAGCTTTTGAAAAACCAACAGTTGCAGGTGCAATTTCACAGTTTATTCAAGCTGCTGTCGATGCTGGCATTGCACGTGGTGCGATTGACGAAACCATTCAATATGTGAGGCTGCATTCACGTCCTTGGGTAGATTCTGGTTTGCAAAAAGCATCTGATGATCCTTATACCATTGCTAATATCGGTGAATTAAAAATTAAATTAAGAGCAGCTGAAGCGGTTTTAGATTTGGCAGGTGATGCAATTGATTTAGCCATCGCGCAACCTTCAGAAGCGCATGCCAATGAAGCGACATTGTTGGTGGCTGAGGCAAAAGTATTGACCACAGAAATTGCGATTTTGGCATCCAATAAATTGTTTGAGTTATCAGGCACACGTTCAACTTTATCAGAGTTGAATTTAGACCGCCATTGGCGCAACGCACGTACCCATACTTTACATGACCCAGTACGTTGGAAGTTTAATTTGGTTGGTAATTATTATTTAAATAACATTCACTTGCCACGTCATGCGTGGAGTTAAGGACAGTAACAATCAGATAATGGAGCGCCAATATGAGTCAACAAAACATTCAAACCAATATTAATGATGAGTTATCAACCGCAGCCAATTATGAGAAAGTTGCAGCTAAGTATCGTCCAATTTTTGAAAAAATTGCTGAAGGAACACGAGCGCGTGAACAGCAACGTGCATTGCCCTATGAACAGATCAACTGGTTAAAACAAGTGGGTTTTGGGGCACTTCGGGTCCCTGTGAAGTTCGGTGGTGATGGTGTCTCTTTACCACAACTGTTTCAGTTGCTTATAGAGCTTGCCAAAGCAGATTCTAATATCGTTCAGGCACTGCGTGGGCATTTTGCCTTTGTTGAAGACCGTTTAAATGCCCATAAAGTTGCTGATCAAGCGCTGTGGTTTAAACGTTTTGTTCAAGGTGATCTCATCGGAAATGCTTGGACTGAAATTGGTCAGGTAAAAATTGGGGATGTGATCACCAGAGTAAAACAAAAAAACAATCAATTACTGGTGAATGGGAAAAAGTATTACTCCACAGGAACTATTTTTGCCGATTGGGTCGATTTATTTGCCTATGATGAAACAACGGATCAACATGTGATTGCAGCAATTTCTCGCCATGCTTCAGGCGTACAGGTATTGGATGATTGGGATGGTTTTGGGCAAAAGACTACGGGAAGTGGTACATTAAGCTTAACCGATGTTGCAATTGAACGTGATCATATATTGCCTTTTGAACAGCGCTTTAAATATCAAACAGCATTTTATCAAGTCATTCATTTGGCAACCTTGACGGGGATTGCGCAATCTGCTGTTGCAGCATTTACGCATGAAGTGCAAAAGCGTGATCGTATTTTCAGTCATGGCAATGCAGATCTTGTCCGAAATGACCCGCAAATTTTACAAGTGATAGGCAAAGCATCTGCACAGGCCTATGCCAGTGAAACCATTACCTTGCGAACGGCAGAAGCTTTACAGCAAGCATATCTTAGCCATTTTGGAGAGTCTGAGGTCAAAAACATTCAGGCGAATAATGATGCCGAACTTGAATCTGCACAAGGTCAAGTGGTGATCTCGGATTTGGTGCTGGATTTAACCAGTCAATTATTTAATGCGTTGGGCGCATCAGCCAGTAGTACATCTAAGCAGCTCGATCGTTTTTGGCGAAATGCGCGCGTGGTTGCTTCACATAATCCTTTAGTTTATAAGGAGAAAGTGATTGGAGACTGGGAAGTAAACCGTGAACCGCTGCCATTCGTTTGGCAGATTGGTGCAAGTCCAAAAGTCGGTGCAGCGTAAAAATGATGGATGATTACCCACAGCTTGCTTATGCAAGCTGTTGATTTTTAAACACTGACAAAAGATAAAATAATTAATGTACTCATGAGTATATAAATTAATGGATTTACTACTACAACAACATAACAAAATTCAGTAAATTGGAGGGCTTAGAACAAATACAAAGAGGATGTCATGTCACTTCAAGGAAAAACACTTTTTATTACAGGTGCAAGCCGTGGAATTGGAAGAGAAATTGCACTGAAAGCAGCAAAAGACGGTGCAAATATTGTGATAGCGGCTAAATCAGCAGAGGAACATCCCAAATTAGGCGGTTCGATTTTTACTGTCGCGAAAGAGGTCGAAGCAGCAGGTGGTCAGTCGTTAGCCATTCAGCTGGATGTGAGAGATCAAACTGCTGTCGCTTTAGCAATGCAACAGGCTGCAGCGCATTTTTGTGGCATTGATATTTTGATTAATAATGCAGGTGCAATTAAATTATCTGGTGTAGAGCTACTCGATCCCAATCGTTTTGATTTGATGTATCAAATTAATACCCGTGCAGTAATGGTATGTAGTCAAGCCGCATTACCCTATTTAAAAAACAGTGATAATCCGCATATTCTCAATCTCTCTCCGCCCTTGAATTTGGATGAGAAATGGTTTGCGAGTTATGCGCCTTATACGATTACGAAGTATGGTATGAGTATGTTGACTTTGGGAATGAATCAGGAATTTGCAAGTTATGGCGTGAGTGTAAATTCACTTTGGCCAAGAACAATCATTGCAACTGCCGCAATCGAATTTTCTTTAGGCGGTAAGGCGTTGTTTAGCAAAGCACGCAAACCCAATATTATGGCAGATGCTGCTTATCATATTTTAAACAGTCAACAGCGTGCATTGACAGGACGTTTGCTGATTGATGAAGATATTCTTCGAGAATTTGGGGTGACGGATTTTTCTGAATATCGTTACGCGGATTCAGAGGATGAATTAATGGTTGATTTATTTGTAAAAGAATAGAGATTGAAACAGATGCAGTGTACTGATTTTCAATCACTGATCTGATTGTTTAAAATCGGTACATTAAAACATTGGCAATTTTTATAAAAAAGCAGAAGATATACTACCGAATACACAAATGAGTGAGATGTAATTTCGTGTTTGAGTTAGATTGTAAGTTGCTCAGTATTTTTTACTATATCTATAAATTTAAAAGTGTGTCTGTGGCAGCGGACCATTTAGCAATGAGCCAACCTACAGTAAGTAATATTCTGAACAAAATTCGTACTCACTACAACGATCCGTTGTTTTTAAGGATCGGTAATGAAATGGTGCCGACTGAGTTATCGAAACAACTTTATCCGTTGGTGAGTGAGGCACTGAGTAAGGTTGAAATTATCAATAATTTCAGTGTGAACTTTGACGAAACGGCGTCACACCAACAGTTTACTGTTGCCATGACCGATGTTTCGCATTTGGTTTTGCTTCCAAAGATTTCTCAATACCTGAAACAACATGCACCACACGTTAAATTAAATGTTCGTGCAATTACCTCTGAAACCAGCTATCAAATGGCGAATGGAGAAATTGATTTAGCCATTGGTTTTTTGCCGCAATTGGAAAATGGATTCTACCAACAAAAATTATTTGAACAGTTTTATGTGGTGATTGCTTCGAAAGATCATCCTCGCTTAAGTCAACAAAGTATGACGGTTGAACAGTATTTGAGTGAATCTCACATTGATATTGATGCAGGGGTGGGACATTATCATATTGCCAATGAGCTGTTAAATCTGGACTTAAAACGCAATGTGTTGATGCGCATCCCAAGTTATCTCGGTGTAGGACTGGTAGTACAAGATACAGACTCGATTGCTACCGTTCCGTATTATTTGAGCGAAGTATTATTATCAAGAGGGAACTTACAGATTTTCCCGGCACCCATTTCGTTTCCAACTTATTCGATTAAGCAGTATTGGCATATGTCATGCCACCATAAAACCAGCCATCAGTGGCTTAGACATATGTGTTATGAAATTTTTAGTCAAGTCAATTCCATGCCTTTACCCAGTCAGTTACTCAGCCCCCAAAATGAATTGGATATATAGTGCGCACGTGATATTCGGGTTGGATACGCTACTTTCCTGACAACAGCGTAGAACGTCAATCGTTAGGGTGTTCAGCATCAGTTAATTTATCAGGTGTCATAAGCGCTTGATTGACATAAAGTTTAATCAGACGTTCGCGGGAGCCAATCGACTTTTGATAATGGGTTGAATTTAACAGTAGCGATGCACCATAGGTCACCGTCCAAATATAAGACAGGTAATCACGGATCGACATAATGCTGTTGAGTGATTTCAGATGCGCGCCAAAGAGATCTTTAATTTCTAAAATACGTTGTTCACGGATTGAATAAAGTTCTTCAAATAAGTCTTTCAACTTACGTTCGTTGTTAGTGAGTCGTTCTTCAATAACATGCAATAGAATGGTGCGATTTGAATTCAGCATGTTATACAGCATGTATTGAGAGACATAAATTTTAATGTCGTGATGGTACGCTTTGGAAATATCTAAGAGTCTTCTCTCATTTAAGATAATCAGTTCTAGATAGAGTTGATTTTTACTTTTGAAGTGCTTGTAAATCGTGCCTTTAGCGATATCAAGTTCAGCAGCAAGCTCACTTAAAGTAATATCCTGATTATTATCAAGCAATAAGGTTTCTGCCATTGCTAAAATTTTCTCTTTACGGAGAAGAAAATTTTGTTGGCGCACTGAACTCATTCTATTAATCCAAAACCACTGATGAAGAACTAGAGTCAGAGTATATCAGCTATTCCAGTTATTCAATAAAACTATAGTCATCATTTTCAAGAAAATATTTCAAAAGAATTCTGATATTTCATGTCATAAAGCATTGATTGAGAAATTGGCTAAAGATAAAGAATTTATTTTTTTAAAGTCAATAAAATTGAACCTATGAGGTCAAAGTATGTAAATATATTTCCATTATTTAAAGAATTGGATTATTGTTTTTTTAACTTATTTTTTGCCTAAAAAGTTTGTAGTCATTTGATTTTTTACAAACAATATAGGGCTTTACCTAAATATTTTTTTAAATCAAATTTCTATGTTTGATTAAAATTTATCAATTTATCTGTATTTTATGCATAAAACAGGGGTGTTGATGAATGAGATATTTTTTCTTAAACGCAGAAAGATTTAAACATGGCTTTGGTCGTAACTGAAGAGTCATGTCACAAGGAAAGCAATCATGCCCATTTACAATGCACCACTTAAAGATATGCAGTTTATTCTTCAAGATGTCTTTAAGGCCGAAACATTCTGGCAAGAAAATCACAATCTAGCGCATTTGGATATGGCGACCGCCAACGCAATCTTAGAAGAAATGGCAAAATTTTCTAAAAATGTCATTTTGGATTTAAATCGTAGTGCAGATGAAGAAGGTGGTGCTGAATTTAACCAGGGTGAGGTCAAAACACCACGTGGTTTTAAAAAAGCTTTTCAACAGTTTGCCCAAGGCGGTTGGATCGGTTTGGGTGCCAATGAAGCATGGGGCGGTCAAGGCATGCCAAAAATGCTGACTGTTCTTGCAGATGAGATGATTTGGAGTTGCAATCCTTCATTTATGCTGTATCCGTTGCTGACTGTGGGTGCAGGTATGGCAATTGATCAAGCGGCATCAGAAGAACAAAAGGCCACATACTTACCAAAATTCTATACAGGGGAATGGTCTGGAACGATGTGTCTGACAGAACCCCATGCAGGTACTGATTTAGGTATGATCAAAACAAAGGCAGTACCAAACAGCGATGGTTCATACGATATTTCAGGAACAAAAATATTTATCACCAGTGGAGAGCATGATCTCAGTGAGAATATTATACATCTTGTATTAGCCAAAACCCCGGATGCACCAGCAGGGTCTCGCGGTATTTCTTTATTTATCGTACCAAAATTTCTTATCAATCAAGATGGTTCATTGGGTGAGCGCAATACAGTGAGTGCAGGTTCCATTGAACACAAAATGGGAATTAAAGGATCAGCGACGTGTGTCATGAATTTCGATGCAGCTCAAGGATATCTAGTAGGTAAAGAGAACGAAGGTTTAGCAGCCATGTTCATTATGATGAATTATGAACGGCTTTCTATGGGGATTCAGGGAATAGGTGCGTCAGAGTTTGCGTATCAAAATGCAGCACAATATGCCTCAGATCGCTTACAGGGTCGTTCAGCAACAAGTCAACAGTCACCAGATAAACCTGCCGACTCGATTCTCGTCCACGCGGATGTGCGCCGTATGTTGTTAAACTCACGTGCCAATAATGAAGCATCACGTGCATTTGCCGTATATGTTGGACAACAACTGGATATTACCAAATTCTCTACAGATGTTGAATGTGTAAGAAAAGCCAATGAGCGTGTTGCATTGTTAACACCTATTGCAAAAGCCTATTTGACGGATAAGGCATTGGATTCAGCACTTGAGGCACAAATGTGCTTCGGTGGACATGGTTATATTCGTGAATGGGGAATGGAGCAATGTATTCGTGATTTGCGAATTTCCCAAATCTATGAAGGAACCAATGGTATTCAAGCACTCGATCTAATTGGACGAAAAACAATTAAATCTAATGGTGCGTTTATCGCAGACTATCTGACAGAAATACGCGAATTTGCCAACACAATGCAGGATTCAATGTCAATCAAGACTGTCACATTGGATGTCTGTGTTGAGGTTGATGAAATCACGAAAATGATTATTGAACAGGCAAAAGCGAGTCCAGATTTTCCAAGTGCAGTTGCCGTAGACTATTTACATGTGGTCGGGTTGTTGAGCTTTACTTATATGTTTGCACGAATAGCTCAAGCGGCTCAAAGTAAATCGGATACATTTTATCAAAACAAATTGGTCTTGGCACAGTATTATGTTGCTAAAGTGCTTCCAGATTTGGCGGCAAGAATACAGCGTATTCAAGCGGGTGCTGATCTCATTATGCAATTGCCTGAAAATTATTTTACAGCACAGGCTTAAAACCTGAGGTTGACAAAGGGAAACCATAAGTGAGTTCACTTCCTTATGGTTTAAAACAAGATTTGAATCAATAAATAGGGAGATAAAAATGATCGTAATTGTTGAGGCAGTACGTACAGCAATGGGTGGATTTCAAGGTGCTTTATCAGCCTGTACAGCCCCAGATTTAGGCGCAGTCACCATCAAAGAAGCGGTTGCCCGTGCAGGTTTGCAGCCGAATGATATTAATGAAGTGATTTATGGTTGTGTGCTTCCTGCTGGGCTAAAACAAGGTCCAGCACGTCAAGCCATGCGTCAGGCGGGTTTGCCAGACTCAACCGGTGCAACCACGATCAATAAAATTTGTGGTTCAGGTATGAAAGCAGTCATGCAGGCGTGTGATGCAATCAAGGCAGGTTCGTCGAATATCGTTGTTGCGGGTGGTATGGAGTCTATGACAAATGCGCCCTACTTACTGGACAAGGCACGTTCTGGTTATCGAATGGGACATGGTAAGGTCATTGATCATATGTTTCAGGAAGGCTTGGAAGATGCTGAAACAGGATTATCCATGGGGATTCTTGCGCAAGAAATGGCAGATCGCAAGGGATATACTCGTGAACAGCAAGATGCTTATGCGATTGGTTCTTTAAATAAAGCGGTAGCGGCGATTAACAACGGTTATTTTAAAGCTGAAATTGTTCCTGTTACAGTATCATCTCGCAAAGGTGAGGTTGTGGTTGAACAGGATGAGCAACCATTGAATGCAAAAGCCGATAAAATTCCGACTTTACGTCCAGCATTTAAAAAAGACGGTACCATTACTGCAGCAAATTCAAGTTCAATTTCCGATGGAGCTTCGGCATTGGTGATCACTTCAAGTGAAGAAGCCAAGCAGCGTGGGTTAAAGCCATTGGCACAAATATCCGCATATGCAACACATTCACAGCATCCTTCTGAATTTACGATTGCACCAGTGGGTGCAATTGAAAAAGTATTGAAGAAAACAGGTTGGAAGGCAGAAGATGTTGATTTATGGGAAGTTAATGAAGCTTTTGCAATGGTTGCCATGTTGGCGATAGATGCTTTCCAACTGGATGTAAATAAAGTCAATATTCATGGCGGTGCTTGTGCATTGGGTCATCCGTTGGGCTCTTCGGGGTCACGTATTATTGTGACTCTTATTCATGCTTTAAAACGTACAGGGGGGACAAAAGGTATCGCAGCCCTATGCATTGGCGGTGGCGAAGCAACAGCGATTGCCATTGAATTAGTTTAATCCTTTCTCCTTTATAAACGAATAACTCTATATTTCTTCCATCCCTGTTCGCAGGGGTGGCGGGCGCTTTCATGCTTTATTTTTATTTTTTTGAGATTTTTAAAATGATTAACGGTTTGGAACGTGTACGCTTAAACAGCTTGCACAGTAAAATAATGTCTGCTGAACAGGCTGTAACTTTAATCAAAAATGGTTCAGTGGTCGGAGTGAGTGGTTTTGGTGGCGCAGGTGAGGCCAAAGCAGTACCTTTGGCATTGGCAGATTATGCAAAACTGCACCCCTTGAAAATTACTTTAGCGACTGGCGCAAGTTTAGGGAATCGTATAGATGGTCGCTTAACCGAGGCACATGCTTTGGCGCGCCGTTACCCGTATCAGTCTGATCCTGTTTTGCGCAAAGCGATTAATGCCGGCGAGGTCATGTATATTGATCAACATCTATCTGAAGTTGCAGATAATATTCGCCATCATAATTTAGCAAAACCCCATGTCGCGATTATTGCAGCCACTGCGATTACAGAGGATGGACAAATCATTCCGACGGGTTCATGTGGAAATGCTGCAAATTTTGTTGAAATGGCAGATCAGGTTATTGTTGAAATTGACAGGACGATTCACCCGATACTTGAAGGTGCACATGATATTTATCTTCCCAAGAAGCGACCTTATCGCGACCCTATCCCTCTTACACAGGTGAGTGATCGTATTGGAACGTTGGGTATTCATCTTGATCCTGATAAAATTTCGGCGATTGTTTTCAATGATATTCCAGATACCTCATTTAAAATGGACCAAGCAGACGATGAAACCCTTGCCATTGCGCAGCACTTGATACGCTTTTTTGAAAATGAAGTAGCGCTCGGACGTTTACCTGAAAACTTAGGTCCATTGCAGTCTGGTGTTGGTTCAATTGCAAATGCTGTTTTTGCGGGTTTTGCGCATTCAAACTTTCATGATTTAGAAATGTACTCAGAAGTATTGCAGGATTGTACATTTGAATTGATTGACTCCGGCAAAATGAAGTTTGCTTCGGGTTGTTCAATGACTTTGTCTGATGAATGCGCCAAGCATGTAATGACTAATTTTAAGCACTATAAAGATAAAATTGTGTTGCGCCCACAGGAATTATCGAATCATCCTGAAATCATTCGACGTTTAGGAATTATTGCAATCAATACTGCACTAGAGTTTGATATTTATGGAAATGTAAATTCAACACATGTGGCTGGTAGCAGAATGATGAATGGTATTGGAGGATCAGGAGACTTTACTCGCCATGCACATCTGGCTATTTTTGTGACCAAATCGATTGCCAGAGCGGGTGCAATTTCTTCGGTTGTTCCTATGGTCAGCCATTGTGATCACGCAGAACACGATATTGATGTTTTAGTGACAGAACAGGGACTGGCCGATTTAAGAGGCTTGGCACCACGGGAACGTGCTCTCAAAATTATACAGTGCTGTGCACATCCATCCTATCGAACTGAATTAACGGATTATTTTGAGCGGGCATGTGTATTGGGGGGACAAACACCACATCTTTTAGGTGAGGCTTTGTCTTGGCATGCACAGTTTGAAGAAACAGGCACGATGAAATCTGCTTAAAAAATCAAAACAAAAAAACCTGATCACTGATCAGGTTTTTTATAGAAGAAATGATACCTTGCTGAATTAATCAGCACGACGCCAAATTGTACCTTGACGCGTATCTTCGAGTACCACTCCTTGAGCGAGTAAAGACTGGCGAATTTCATCAGCACGCGCAAAGTCCTTATTTTTTTTGGCATCTACACGCTGTTGGATCAAATCTTCAATGTCAGCTTCAGTTAAACCTAATGCGTCTTGTCCAATATCTGACTTCAAAAACTCGTCGACATTGTACTGAACTAAACCGAGAATGTGGGTTAGATGGCGTAAAGTAGAATAATAAAGCGTTGCTTGCTCTGCATTTTCTTCTTTGACAGCACGATTCAGTTCTTTAATGATTTCAAACAGTACAGCAATCGCTTCTGATGTATTGAAATCATCGCGCATCGCGACATTAAAGCGTTCTACCAAGGTTTCATCAAGTAAATCTGTAGATAGATCACCATAAACCTGCTGATATGCTTTAAATGCATGATAGAAGCGTGACAGGGTTGTTTTTGCTTCTTTTAATGCAAAGTCTGAAAAGTTCACAGGACTGCGATAGTGTGAAGAAACAATGAAATAGCGAATCACTTCTGGATGGAATTTCTCCATCACATCACGAATCGTAAAGAAGTTGCCTAGTGATTTAGACATTTTCTCACCATCTACATTGATAAAACCCACATGCATCCAGTAATTTACATATTGTTCATCGGTAGCAGCTTCTGATTGGGCAATTTCATTTTCATGATGTGGAAATAAAAGATCTGAACCACCGCCATGAATGTCGAAGTGATTGCCCAAGCAGCAAGTCGACATTGCTGAACATTCAATGTGCCAACCCGGACGTCCATTGCCCCATGGTGAAGTCCAAGAAGGTTCATTGGCTTTGGCATGTTTCCAAAGCACAAAATCAAAAGGATGCTTTTTCTCAACGCCTACATCGACACGCTCAGAAGCACCAGCTTGCATATCATCAAGTTTGCGTCCGGAGAGGCGACCGTATTTGGTAAATTTTTCCACTTCAAAATATACATCGCCGTTTGCAGCTGGATAAGCAGCACCTTTATTGACTAAATGACCAATCATATTTTGCATCTGGTCAATATAGTCGGTGGCACGAGGTGCTTCATCTGGGTGTAGGCATCCCAAATTTTCAGCATCTTCATTCATGGCTTGAATAAAGCGATCCGTAAGTGCTGTAATGCTTTCACCGTTCTCATTGGCACGTGCAATGATTTTGTCATCAATATCCGTAATGTTTCGAACATATTTTACATTCCAGCCCTGACTGCGTAGAAAACGAATGATGTAGTCAAAAGCAACCATCACCCGAGCATGTCCAATATGACAGTAATCATAAACTGTCATACCGCACACATACATGTCGATATGTCCTTCTTTACGGGGAACAAATTCAACTTTTTTACGTTGCTCAGAGTTGTAAAGAACAAATGGTTGCATAGGTTTTCTAAATGTTTCAACAAAAGGGTGATTTATCTTAACCTAAGCTCCATATTTCATAAAGATTTATACGTTAATTTTCTAAGAAAATGAAATTTATACATTTAGGAAAGCAGGCTATTGTATTGCTATGCTAAAATAGCAAAAATATTCCGTTTGATATTCAAAACTCTTTTAGAGTTAAGGTAAGTCCATTTTGAATTCTGAAAACAAATCAAATCCTGTTGATTTTCAAAAGGTTGCACTTGAAACCTTGCGCATTGAAGAACATGCACTAAAGATTTTAGCGGCTCAAATCGATGCGCGATTTACGCGTGCCTGCGAAATCATTTTGCAATGCCAAGGTCGTCTGGTAATAACAGGAATGGGAAAATCTGGTCATATCGGACGGAAAATGGCAGCAACCTTTGCTTCTACAGGAACCCCTTCATTTTTTATGCATCCTGGTGAAGCAGGGCATGGTGATTTGGGGATGTTGGTCAAAGGAGATGTGCTTATTGCAATTTCAAACTCGGGAAAGAGTGATGAAATTATGATGCTGATGCCTTTGATTAAATATTTAGGTGTTCCATTAATCACCATTAGCGGTGATGATAAAGGTCCGATGCCACAAAATGCCGATGTGGCTCTAACACTGGGAAATATTAAAGAAGCTTGTCCATTGGGTTTAGCTCCGACTTCAAGTACAACTGCGACATTGGCACTAGGTGATGCTTTGGCAGTTGCCTTGTTAGATGCACGTGGATTCACTGCCGATGATTTTGCGATGTCTCATCCGGCGGGAGCACTGGGTAAGCGACTGTTATTGCATGTAAAACATTTAATGCATACAGGCAATGATTTACCCAAAGTATTACCCAATACGCCAATGAATAAAGTATTGTATGAAATTTCAAATAAACGTTTGGGTTTAACCACGATTGTCGATGAAAATGATACCTTACTGGGCATTTTTACAGATGGTGACTTGCGTCGTTTAATTGATAAACAACAAGGTTTTGATGTGAATTTAGCTGTGTCTGAGGTCATGATAAAAAACCCCTCAACAATTTCTAAAGAAGCACGAGCTGTGGAAGCTTTAGAAAAAATGAATGAAAAGAAAATCAGTCAATTTGTGGTTGTCGATGAGATGCATAAAGTGATCGGTGTCATTAGTATGCACGATTTGATTCAAGCTGGAGTAAATTAATCAATGGCTTCCTATGTTTTATTAGAACAAGCGCGTCATATTGAAGCATTGGTTTTAGATGTAGATGGAATTTTAAGTGACGGTTTCGTGACATTGACCAATTCTGGAGACGAAATCAAATCATTTGATATCCGGGATGGGTTGGGTATGAAACTGGTCCAAAAATCTGGGATCAAAGTCATTATTATTACTGGGCGTAAAAGTCATATCGTTGAAAAACGCATGTCTGACCTTGGTGTCGATCTGATTTTTCAAGGGCGTGAAGATAAAGGGGTTGCACTGAAAGAAGCGTGTGCAAAACTCAATTTAGAACCTGAAGATTGCTTGTATATGGGTGATGATTGGCCAGATCTTTCAGCATTTGCACTGGCTGGAATGAAAGTCACAGTACCTAATGGTCACGTTGAAGTTCGCCGTCGAGCAGACTTAGTCACACAGGCAATGGGTGGACGTGGAGCGGTACGAGAAGTTTGCGATATGTTGCTGATGGCTAAAGGCACTTACCAAGAACTACTTGAAAAATATACAGCTATACCGCATTAATAGCTTAAATTCAGATTGATCAAATGTTGAATATAATTTATGGATACTAAGGTTCTATATGTGACTGCTGTTGTCATTGCGGCAATGAGTGGTGGCTATTACTATTACAGCGGAAAGGGCAAAAAGTTGGATGGAAGTTCAGCACAAAGTATGACCTATTCTGCTGAAGGTATTCAGTTGGTTCAAACCGATGAAAAGGGCAATCTTTATGTTCGTGCTCAAGTTGATCATCTAGAACAGGATTTACAAAGAAAAACGTCTAAACTCAGCAATCTCAATGCTTCAATGTTTAATCAAAATCAAGTTGATTCAACTTTTTTTGCCAAAGAAGCAAGAGGATTTAATGACAATGAAAAGGTTGTTTTATCAGGACAAGTTAAAGCAACTAAGCTTGGTGAACGTGGAATAATGGAATTTCAAACGGATGAATTAACCGGGTATCCTAAAACTCGTCAGTTTGAAACGACTCACCAAGTCACTGTCAATGCACCTGATGCACAATTTATTAGTCAGGGTTTAAAAGCTGATTTAAACCAAGGTCAATATGAATTTGCAAATATTCGAGGAAAGTATGTACCTAATTAAGATCTTTTCACTGAAACAATCTTTCCTGAGAAAAGCGATCTGTACGATCAGTATGTTGAGCTTGTCAGTAACGGCATTTGCATTACCATCAGACCGTAATCAACCCATTTCACTCGTTGCGGATAAAGCCACTTATAGTGAAGCGACAGGTGTAACGACCTACACAGGCAATGTCATTATTGAACAAGGTACGATGAAGCTTCAAGCTTCTTCAATTGTTGCTCAATTGAATAAAAGTAAACAAATCAGCACTATTACTGCTACAGGTGGTCCAGCTAAATTTCAACAACAGGTAGACAGTGCAAAAGGTGTGGCACGTGGTGAAGCGCAGAAAATTGTTTACAATGCTGAAACAGGTATCATCAATCTGATTGGTAATGCTTATTTATATCAAGATGGTGCAAGTATTCGAAGCAGTACTTTAAAATACAGTATGAATAAAGGGGACGTTGAAGCTTCAGGTTCATCAAATACAACAGGTTCATCAAAAGGACGTGTGCAAATTATTATCCCACCAAACAGCACCAAGTCTTTCCCTGGAGCACGTGATTAATGACAGCTTCGAATCAAAGCCAAACACTGTGTATTAAACACTTAGCTAAAGTTTACAGTAAACGCTGGGTGGTAAAAGATGTTTCTTTTAGTATGCAGAGCGGGCAAATTGTTGGATTACTGGGTCCAAATGGTGCAGGTAAAACAACAAGTTTCTATATGGTTGTTGGTTTGGTTCGTATGGATAAAGGAGAGATTCATTTAGATAATGAAGATATTTCCGACTTAGCCATGCACCAACGTGCACGTAAAGGAATTGGTTACTTGCCTCAGGAAGCTTCTATTTTTAGAAAGCTCACAATCGCTGATAATATCATGGCAATTCTTGAGACTAGAAAAGATCTGAATAAACAGCAACGACAACAACGTCTTAAAGAGTTGTTGGAAGATTTTAAAATTACCCACATTAAAGATTCATTGGGTATGAGTGTCTCAGGAGGTGAACGTCGCCGTGCTGAGATCGCAAGAGCTTTGGCAGCTGATCCCAAGTTTATGTTACTGGATGAACCTTTTGCAGGCGTAGATCCAATCTCCGTGGGGGATATTAAAGATATTATTCGACAACTAAAGGACCGTGGTATTGGTGTTTTAATTACTGATCACAACGTTCGCGAAACACTCGCAATTTGTGAGCATGCCTACATTGTGAGTGAGGGAGCAGTTATTGCAGAAGGCACTCCTGAAGAAGTATTGGCCAATGAAACAGTACGCCAAGTTTATTTGGGTGATGATTTTACTGTTTAATAATTATTATTAAAAAATGGAGTTTTAAACTCCATTTTTTTGTTCAATAAAAATATTTAAATTAAACATTTAATGAATTGTGAGTTTATTTAATATTTATAATTTATTTTTTTTGTGATGTTTTTCACATTAATGTTTTTTTTTACATTTTTTGTATAAAAATTAATCTATGAATAATTCTTAAGTTTCAATAATACCCGTAGATTTTAAAGGGGAATAACTTGTTTATAAAAATGATGATTAATCAGTATATGCCAAAGCTGTTATTTAAAAATATATAGGATTATGAATAAAAAATTAATAAATTTATAAAAATGATGAAGATCACTGAGAATTATGAATATAAAGCGATAATTAAATTTAATTGAGTACAACTAGTCTAAAAGAGTTCAATCAAAATAAATAAATGATAAGCACATCACGAAATGCTTTTAAATACATTAGTTATTATAGACAACTGATATTTTTTATAATGTTATACGTTTTTATTATTAAAACTATACACTTGTGAATTTTGTCTCACTTATTTATCTTTTTTGCATAAGAGTGAATTATAAGACGGAAGAACTATTATGAAAAACATCACAATTTATGAAAAAGGAACGGCTAAAATTCTTACTCAGGATTTAGTGAATAAACATCACACTGTTTATAAAGTGAATCTAGATAGTGCTGAAATAGCCAAAATCGTTAAAGTTAATAATAATCTGGAGGTTTATTTACAAAATGGAGAAAAAGTTGTTATTGAAGACTTTTTTATTGGAGAAAAACCAAAAGAATTTACTATAGAAACTTCAGATGGGAAACATTATTTACTTGAATTTCTTGAATTTGATGCAAATGGCACTGTGACTAAAATCGATTATTTGGGTATTAATGATTTTCAGGAATATTTACTAGGTGAACATAGCGCTGTACCAGCATGGGCTTGGGTAGCAGGTGCAGCGGGGATTATTGGTATAGCTGCAGCTGCAGGAAGCAGCGATGGAAATTCAAATCATTCAGGAAATGGTGATAAGACTGGTCCTAAAATAACGCATCAGATTTTAGATAATGAAAAAATTAAAATAACGGCAGATGAAGCCAGTAAAATTACAATTATTGATGCGAATGGTAAAATAATTGGATCAGGGCAATTAAATCAATCAGGTTCACTCGATATCACTTTAACAAGACCATTGGTTGATAATGAGAAAATAACAATAACTGCAACTGATAATGCTGGAAATAAAACAACTGAAACTATAAGTGTTGGGGATGTTACCAAACCTACTGTTGAAGTAAATATTGTCGATAACGACACTATTCGTATTGTTTCAAATGAACCAGGTAGCAAAGTTATTATTAAGGATGACGCTGGTCAAATAATTGGTCAGGGTGTAATTGGACAAAATGGTCAATCAACAGTTGATTTAGCTTCACCATTAACTGATGGTAGTAAAATTATTGTTGATGTAATTGATGCTTCCGGTAATCAGACAGAAAAAGTAATTACAGTGGGAGATGTGACAGCACCAAACATTACTTCGACAGTTGAAGATGCAACCCATATTGTCGTAACTTCAAATGAAGCAGGTCAAGTAACCATCAAAGACAGTAGTGGTAATGTGATTGGTAGTGGGACAATCACAGGTAATAACACCATTGATAATATCCAGCTTACGCGTCCGTTGACTGACGGGGAAACAGTGAAAGTCACTGTGACAGATGGTGCTGGGAATCCAAAAACTATTGATATTACCGCTGGAGATGTGACAAATCCTCAATTCCAGTCTGCAAGTATTGATAGTAGTGGAACGCATCTAACACTCACCTATAGCGAAGCCCTGGACGGTAGCAACTTACCGCCATTGAACAGCTTCGTGGTGACTGCAAATGGTC
>NZ_JAPKMY010000005.1:0-289619 GCF_026344175.1 Acinetobacter nematophilus | reverse complement strand
AAATGTTTATTCTTACCGAGAGTTGCGGCTCTCGGTTTGCTTATTAGGTCAGTAGTTCAATTGGTAGAGCGTCGGTCTCCAAAACCGAATGTTGGGGGTTCGAGTCCCTCCTGACCTGCCAGTTTTTAAATAAAAAACTTGATGTCGGCTAAACTGGTCATATAATAAGTCGCGAAACCTACGACGAGTACAAAAATGTCGAACGATAAATCACGTGACGCAACAGGCGGCGCGGCAATTCCTCAAAGCAACAATTCAGCTGAAATGGTGAAGACAAGTTCTCCGTTTGATTTTATTTTGTGGATCATTGCATTGGCTTTATTTGGCTGTGCTTTGATGACAAATCAATATCTTCCAGCGTATTGGGCACCGGCAAATAGCATCTGGGTGCGTATTGGGGTAATTTTAGCTTGTATCATCGTAGCTTTAGGTTTATTATACGCCACCCATCAAGGCAAAGGCTTTGTTCGTTTGCTTAAAGATTCGCGTATCGAACTGCGTCGAGTCACTTGGCCTACGAAACATGAAACAGTAACCACTTCATGGCAGGTTCTCCTCGTTGTTGTAGTTGCCGCAATTATTTTGTGGTGTTTTGACTATATCATCGGTTGGTTTATGAAGTTTATTATCGGGTAAGAGAGCTATGAAACGTTGGTACATTATTCATGCCTATTCAGGCTATGAAAAACAAGTGATGCGTTCACTTAATGATCGAATCCAGCGTAGCGCTGTTGCTGATAGTTTTGGTGAAGTCCTTGTTCCTACCGAAGAAGTGGTAGAAATGAAGGATGGTAAGAAACGTAAATCAGAACGTAAATTCTTTCCAGGCTACGTATTGGTCGAAATGGAAATGAATGATGAAACTTGGCACATTGTTAAAGAATGTCCAAAAGTATTGGGTTTCATCGGTGGTACTGCTGAAAAACCAGCGCCAATTACGCAAAAAGAAGCTGATGCGATTCTTGCACGTGTACACAACAAAGGTGAAGCACCTCGTCCTAAGACGATGTTCGAGCCGGGTGAAGAATTACTTGTGACTGACGGTCCATTCACAGACTTTAAGGGTGTGGTGGAAGAAGTTCAGTACGAAAAATCGCGTTTAACATTGACGATTAACGTATTTAATCGACCAACTCAAGTTGAATTGGAATTTCGTCAAGTCGAAAAAACAATTTAATTTGAATTGTTCAAAAAGCGCCCGATTTGTTATGGATCGGGCATTGTTGTTGTAACGGTATCGTTACTTGAAAACTTGGGGAGCTCTAAAAGGCGTTTGTACCCAGAGGTAATTTGAAATGGCTAAGAAGATTGACGGCTATATCAAGCTGCAAGTTCCAGCTGGTAAAGCGAATCCATCTCCACCAATCGGTCCTGCACTAGGTCAACGTGGTGTGAACATCATGGCATTCTGTAAAGAATTCAATGCTGCTACACAAAAAGTTGAACCAGGTCTTCCAATTCCTGTAGTGATCACTGTGTACAACGATAAGTCGTTCACATTCATCATGAAAACTCCACCTGCATCTATTCTTCTTAAGAAAGCTGCTGGTATCCAGAAGGGTTCATCTGTACCAAACAAAACTAAAGTTGGTAAGTTGACTCGTGCTCAATTAGAAGAAATTGCGACTACTAAAGAGCCAGACTTAACTGGTGCTGATTTAGACGCACGTGTACGTACCATTGCTGGTTCTGCGCGTTCTATGGGCTTGGAAGTGGAGCTATAAGACATGGCAAAGTTAACTAAACGTCAAAAAGCCATTGCTGCAGCTGTAGAAGCAAACAAAGTTTATACTTTGGAAGAAGCAGTACAAGTTCTTAGCAGCCTTCCTGCTGCAAAATTCAAAGAATCTTTGGATGTTGCGGTAAACCTAGGTGTTGATCCTCGTAAATCTGACCAAGTTGTTCGTGGCGCGACTACGCTTCCTGCAGGTACTGGTAAAACTGTACGTGTAGCTGTGTTTGCTCAAGGCGCTGCTGCTGAAGCTGCTAAAGCTGAAGGCGCGGACGTTGTTGGTTTTGATGATCTAGCTGAAAGCATTCAAGCGGGTAACTTAGACTTTGATGTTGTGATTGCTGCTCCAGATGCAATGCGCGTTGTAGGTAAGTTGGGTACGATTCTTGGTCCACGTGGTTTAATGCCAAACCCTAAAGTGGGTACTGTAACTCCTGACGTTGCAACTGCAGTTAAAAATGCAAAAGCAGGTCAAGCACGTTACCGTGTAGACAAAGCGGGTATCATCCACGCTGCGATCGGTCAAGTAGGTTTCACAGCCGAAGCTGTTCGTTCAAACGTTGAAGCACTTATTGCTGACCTTAAGAAAGCAAAACCTGCGACTTCTAAAGGTATCTACATTCAAAAGATCACTTTGAGCTCAACAATGGGTCCTGGTCTTGTTGTAGACGTACAGAACGTTACTAAGTAATTATTTTTATAAATAATTATTTGCAATGAAAGAATTTTAAAGTCCTGAGTGAAATTTAAAACAAGGTTTTTAAATTTTGCGCAAAGTGGGGGAGGCTTCAGCAGAAGTTTTCTCTCATCTTGTGAGTTGGCAAGGTTGACTTGCTGATGGGTTCTCAGGCGGACTTTGAATTGATAGATGTAAGTTTATCAGCGTCAAAGACCTCAGGCGAGGCAGGTCTTAGGATTTGCTTCTTAAAATACCAGTCTGAGTAGACGCGGTGGTGTGATTGATTCCTCCTCCGCGTGTAAGTTGAGAAATTGACTTGCGAATTGGGAGTGCAGTCCATTTGTGGATTGCATAAATCACCGTTAGGAGGTTTTACAATGGCTCTTCTTATCGAAGACAAAAAACAGATCGTTGCTGAAGTAAATGAAGTTGCTTCTTCAGCGTTTGCTGCTGTTGTTGCTGACTACCAAGGTTTAACAGTAGAACAATTGACTACTCTTCGCGTAGAAGCTCGTAAGTTAGGTGTTAAAACACGTATCGTGCGTAACACTTTAGCTAAGCGTGCACTTGAAGGTACTCAATTCTCTATCTTGGATGAGAACCTTGTTGGTCCAACTATTCTAGCTTTTTCAACTTCTGAAGACGACATGGGCGCAGCTGCTCGCTTGTTTGAAGATTTTGCTAAAACTAACAAAGCATTTGAACTTAAAGCTGCTGCATTTGATGGCAAAGTTTATCAAGGTGCTGATGTTAGCGTTATTGCAAATCTTCCAAACCAAGAAAAAGCACTTACGATGCTTGCCAATGTTCTTCAAGCTCCTATTTCGAAATTGGGTCGCCTTATTACAGCGCTCAAAGAGAAAAACGAGTCGGAAGCAGCTTAAGCTTAAAAATTTTCACACACCATTCAATATCCATTTGGAGTTATTCTCATGGCTTTAACTAACGAAGAAATCTTAAACGCAGTTGCTGAAAAAACTGTTCTTGAACTTGTTGAACTTATTTCTGCTTTCGAAGAAAAATTCAACGTATCTGCAGCTGCTGTAGCTGTAGCTGCTGCTCCAGGTGCTGGCGCTGCTGCTGCTGAAGAGCAATCTGAATTCAACGTTGAGTTGACTTCTTTCGGTGCTAACAAAGTTGCTGTAATTAAAGCAGTTCGTGAAGCAACTGGTCTTGGTCTTAAAGAAGCTAAAGATCTTGTTGAAGGCGCTCCTTCAGTTGTTAAAGAAGCGGTTTCTAAAGAAGAAGGCGAAGAACTTAAGAAGAAACTTGAAGAAGCTGGTGCTACAGTTACACTTAAGTAATCTTAAGGGGAGTCGATTTTTTTATAATCGGCTCCACAAATTGGCTGATGGCTCTTGGGTCATCAGCCTTTTTGCGTTACAATAATCGGCTCGATTTTAGATTGATTGATATAAAAATCATCAATTTTTAAAACAAATAAACAAAATCAAACGCTTACCAATATTTTTCAGCTTTAAAAATATTGTTAAGCGTTTTGTACCACTGAAATTTGCAGCATTTGTATAAAAGTGGTGGTCATATCGACCTGCGTAATTCCTTCTAAGTTCGTTCTGCAGGCGGGCTTAGTTTACTTTCCGAGGACTCCAGATGGCATACTCATATACCGAAAAGAAACGGATCCGTAAGAATTTTGGTAAATTGCCCCAAGTCATGCATGCTCCGTACTTGCTCGCGATTCAAGTCGACTCGTACAGAACATTCTTGCAAGATGGCAAAACTCCAAAAAATCGCGAAGATATCGGTCTCCAAGCTGCATTTCGTTCAGTTTTTCCTATTGAAAGTTATTCTGGCAATGCTGCTTTAGAATTCGTTGAGTATAGTCTTGGTAAACCAGAGTTTGATGTTCGCGAATGTATCCTTCGCGGTTCAACCTTTGCGGCACCAATGCGCGTTAAAATTCGTTTGATCATCAAAGATCGTGAAACGAAATCTATCAAAGACGTACGTGAACAAGAAGTGTACATGGGTGAAATGCCGCTCATGACTGAGAATGGTACTTTTGTGATCAATGGTACCGAGCGTGTAATCGTGTCTCAATTACACCGTTCTCCAGGCGTTTTCTTTGATCACGATAAAGGTAAAACGCATTCAAGTGGTAAAGTGCTTTATTCGGCACGTATCATTCCTTACCGTGGTTCATGGTTGGATTTTGAATTTGATGCTAAAGACTTAGTATTTGTTCGTATTGACCGTCGTCGTAAATTATTGGCAACTGTAATTCTACGTGCATTGAACTACAGCAATGAACAAATTCTTGACATGTTCTATGAGAAAGTACCTGTATATCTTGATATGGGTAGCTATCAAATTGATCTTGTGCCAGAACGTCTTCGCGGTGAAATGGCGCAATTTGATATCGTAGACAATGATGGCAAAGCGATTGTTGAACAAGGTAAGCGTATTAACGCACGTCATGTTCGTCAAATGGAAGCTGCGGGTTTAACTAAACTTTCAGTTCCAGATGAATACCTGTATGAGCGTATTACAGCTGAAGATATTACTTTGCGTGATGGCGAAGTGATCGCTGCAAATACCATTTTAAGCCATGAAGTCTTGGTTAAAATTGCTGAAGGTGGTGTTAAACAGTTTAACATCTTGTTCACCAATGACATCGACCGTGGTTCTTTCGTTGCAGATACTTTGCGTGCGGATACAACAACAGGTCGTGAAGAAGCGCTTGTAGAAATCTATAAAGTGATGCGTCCGGGTGAGCCACCAACAAAAGAAGCGGCTGAAAACCTATTCAATAACTTATTCTTCTCTACAGAGCGTTATGACTTGTCTCCTGTAGGTCGTATGAAGTTTAACCGTCGTTTGGGTCGTCCTTATGAAGTTGGTACGGATCAGAAGTCTCGTGAAGTAGAAGGTATTCTTTCTAACGATGACATCATTGATGTATTGAAAACTTTGGTAGAAATCCGTAACGGTAAAGGCGAAGTCGACGATATCGATCACTTGGGTAACCGTCGTGTACGTTCTGTTGGTGAAATGACAGAAAACCAATTCCGTGTTGGTTTGGTTCGTGTTGAGCGTGCTGTTAAAGAGCGTTTAAACCAGGCTGAAACAGATAATCTGTCTCCACAAGATTTGATCAATGCGAAACCAGTTGCTGCTGCAATCAAAGAATTCTTTGGTTCAAGCCAATTGTCTCAGTTTATGGATCAAAACAACCCGTTGTCTGAAATTACACACAAACGTCGTGTTTCAGCACTTGGTCCAGGTGGTTTGACACGTGAACGTGCAGGCTTTGAAGTACGTGACGTACATCAAACTCACTATGGTCGTGTATGTCCAATTGAGACACCTGAAGGTCCAAACATTGGTTTGATCAACTCGCTTTCTGTATACGCAAAAGCCAACAACTTTGGTTTCTTGGAAACACCATACCGTAAAGTAGTCGATGGTCGTGTAACGGATGATGTTGAGTATTTATCTGCGATTGAAGAAGTAGGCACTGTAATTGCACAAGCCGATTCTGGCGTAGATAAAGACGGTAACCTGACGGAAGAATTCGTTTCTGTACGTCATCAGGGTGAATTCGTTCGTATGCCTCCTGAAAAAGTGACGCATATGGATGTATCTGCTCAACAGGTTGTTTCTGTTGCTGCATCACTTATTCCATTCCTTGAACACGATGATGCGAACCGTGCATTGATGGGTTCAAACATGCAACGTCAGGCTGTTCCTACATTGCTTGCTGACAAGCCGCTTGTTGGTACAGGTATGGAAGCAAACGTAGCGCATGACTCTGGTGTGTGTGTCATCGCAAAACGTGGCGGACGTATTGAGTTTGTTGATGCTTCTCGTGTTGTTATTCGTGTCAATGAAGATGAAATGATCGCGGGTGAAGCAGGTGTAGATATCTACAACTTGATCAAATACACACGTTCAAACCAAAATACTTGTATCAACCAAAAAGTTCTGGTGAGCTTGGGCGATAAAGTCGGTCGTGGTGATGTTCTTGCTGATGGTCCATCGACTGATGGTGGTGAATTAGCACTTGGTCAAAACATGCGTGTCGCGTTTATGACTTGGAATGGTTATAACTATGAAGACTCGATCTTGTTATCTGAGCGTGTGCTTCAAGAAGACCGTTTGACTTCAATTCACATCCAAGAGTTGTCATGTGTAGCACGTGATACCAAGTTAGGTGCAGAAGAAATTACTGCCGATATCCCTAACGTGGGTGAAGCCGCGCTCTCTAAACTTGATGAATCAGGTATCGTTTATATCGGTGCTGAAGTTTCAGCAGGTGACATCCTTGTTGGTAAGGTAACACCTAAAGGTGAAACACAGTTAACACCTGAAGAAAAATTACTTCGTGCAATTTTCGGTGAAAAAGCTGCGGATGTAAAAGACTCTTCTTTACGTGTTTCTTCAAGCGTAAAAGGTACGGTAATTGACGTTCAAGTGTTTACACGTGACGGTATCGAGAAAGACGAGCGTGCTCAAGCAATTGAAAAAGCGCAACTTGATGCTTATCGTAAAGACTTGAAAGAAGAGTTCAAAATCTTTGAAGAAGCTGCTCGTGAACGTATTGTGCGTTTATTGAAAGGTCAAGAGTCAAATGGTGGTGGTACAACTAAACGTGGTGACAAGCTAACAGAAGACGTATTGTCTAACTTAGAGCTTGTTGATCTGTTAGAAGTTCAACCGGCAGACGAAGGCATTGCTGAACGTTTAACTCAGATTCAAGTGTTCTTGAAAGAGAAGAGCCACGAGATCGATGAGAAGTTTGCTGAGAAAAAACGTAAACTTTCAACAGGTGATGAACTGACCACTGGTGTATTGAAAGTTGTTAAAGTTTATCTTGCTGTTAAACGTCGTATCCAGCCTGGTGATAAGATGGCGGGTCGTCACGGTAACAAGGGTGTTGTATCAAACATCTTGCCTGTGGAAGACATGCCGCATGACATCCATGGTGTTCCAGTAGATGTGGTACTTAACCCGCTCGGTGTACCATCACGTATGAACGTGGGTCAGATTCTTGAAACTCACTTGGGTATGGCAGCGAAAGGTCTTGGCGACAAGATCGACAAGATGATGAAAGAACAACGTACTGTTCTTGAACTTCGTGAATTCTTAGACAAGATTTATAACAAAGTTGGTGGCGAGCAAGAAGATCTTGATAGCTTGACTGATGAAGAAATCTTGGTGTTGTCAGGTAACTTGCGTAAAGGTGTTCCTTTAGCTACACCAGTATTTGATGGTGCGGAAGAAGGACAAATCAAAGAGTTGCTTGAACTTGGTGGTATTTCACGTACAGGTCAAACAGTATTGTATGATGGACGTACAGGTGAGCGTTTTGATCGCCCAGTAACTGTCGGTTATATGTACATGCTCAAGTTGAACCACTTGGTTGACGACAAGATGCATGCACGTTCTACAGGTTCTTACTCACTTGTGACGCAACAACCGCTTGGTGGTAAAGCACAATTCGGTGGTCAGCGTTTCGGTGAGATGGAAGTTTGGGCACTTGAGGCTTATGGTGCTGCTTATACACTTCAAGAAATGTTAACTGTGAAATCGGATGACGTTGAAGGTCGTACTCGCATCTATAAGAATATTGTAGATGGTAACCATTATATGGATCCGGGTATGCCTGAATCGTTCAACGTATTGACCAAAGAGATCCGTTCTTTAGGTATCAACATTGAACTGAAAAATGGTGACTAAATCCCCCTCGTCCCCCCTTTGTTAAAGGGGGGGCGTTCCCCTCTTTAACAAAGAGGGGTTAGGGGAGATTCCCAATCTCAGTGAAAAAACAATATTTGTGACCCAGCCGTAGAGAGAAAGCCTCTTCGGCACACGGAGAAAAAAATTGAAAGACTTGCTCGATATCATGCGCAAAAAGACGGACTCAGACGGTCATGCTCCAGTAGAGTTTGATCGCATCCGTATTGGTCTTGCGTCACCAGAAATGATTAAGTCATGGTCTCACGGTGAAGTTAAAAAGCCAGAAACCATTAACTACCGTACCTTTAAACCAGAACGTGATGGTTTGTTCTGTGCCAAAATCTTTGGTCCAGTAAAAGATTATGAATGCTTGTGTGGTAAATACAAGCGTATGAAATACAAAGGCGTCATTTGTGAAAAATGTGGCGTTGAAGTAACAACTGCGAAAGTTCGTCGTGAGCGTATGGGTCACATCGAATTGGCTTCTCCTGTTGCTCATATTTGGTTTTTGAAATCATTACCAAGCCGTATCGGTTTACTGCTTGATATGACGTTGCGTGATATCGAACGTGTATTGTATTTCGAATCTTATGTGGTGACTGATCCCGGCATGACGCCAATGGAAAAGTACCAACTTCTTAACGATGAAGAATACTTTACTGCGTTAGAAGAACACGGTGATGAATTCAGCGCTAAAATGGGTGCCGAAGCAGTTCAGGATTTGTTGAAAGACATTGATCTTGAAGCTGAAATTTCTCGTTTACGTGAAGAAATTCCAAATACAACTTCAGAAACTAAGCTGAAAAAAGCGTCTAAACGTTTGAAGTTGATGGAAGCGTTCAAAGAGTCAAACAACAAACCAGAATGGATGGTGATGAATGTACTTCCAGTACTTCCGCCAGATCTTCGTCCATTGGTTCCGCTTGAAGGCGGTCGTTTTGCGACTTCTGACCTGAACGATCTTTACCGTCGTGTAATTAACCGTAACAACCGTTTAAAGCGTCTTCTTGATCTTGCTGCACCAGACATTATCGTACGTAACGAAAAACGTATGTTACAAGAGTCTGTAGATGCATTGTTGGACAACGGTCGTCGTGGTCGTGCGATTACAGGTTCGAACAAACGTCCGCTTAAATCTTTGGCTGATATGATCAAAGGTAAGCAAGGTCGTTTCCGTCAAAACTTACTTGGTAAGCGTGTTGATTATTCGGGTCGTTCGGTAATTACCGTAGGTCCATCATTACGTTTACACCAATGTGGTCTTCCAAAGAAAATGGCACTTGAATTATTCAAACCATTCATCTTTGCGAAACTACAAGCTTCAGGTCAAGCAACAACCATTAAAGCTGCGAAGAAAATGGTTGAGCGTGAAACACCAGAAGTATGGGACGTTCTTGCATCTGTAATTCGTCAACATCCTGTTATGTTGAACCGTGCGCCAACCCTTCACCGTTTAGGTCTTCAAGCATTTGAACCTATCCTGATCGAAGGTAAAGCGATTCGTTTGCATCCACTCGTTTGTGCTGCGTTTAACGCCGACTTTGATGGTGACCAAATGGCGGTTCACGTACCATTAACACTTGAAGCTCAACTAGAAGCTCGTGCGTTAATGATGTCGACCAACAACATCTTGTCACCTGCAAACGGTGAACCAATTATCGTACCTTCTCAGGACGTTGTATTGGGCTTGTATTACATCACACGTGATGCAATCAATGCCAAAGGTGAAGGCATGGTGTTTGCGGACACGCATGAAGTTAACCGTGCGCTTGCAACAGGCCAGGTTGATCTGCATGCACGTGTAAAAGCACGTGTACACCAAACAGTCATTGATGACAACGGTAACCGTGAACATCAAACCATTGTTGTAGATACGACACCAGGTCGTTGCTTACTTTGGGAAGTTGTTCCTGAAGGTATGGATTTCCAACAAATTAACGTTGAGATGACTAAGAAAAACATCTCTAAATTGATTAACTCTTGCTACCGTAAATTAGGTTTGAAAGATACGGTTATCTTTGCTGACCAATTGATGTACCTGGGCTTCCGTCAAGCAACACGTTCAGGTGTTTCTGTGGGTATGGAAGACATGTTGATTCCACCACAAAAGCAAGCAATTATTGAAAAAGCTGAAGTTGAAGTTCGTGAAATTGAACAACAATTCGAGCAAGGTTTCGTAACTGCTGGTGAACGTTATAACAAAGTTGTCGATATTTGGGCGCGTACCAACGACCAAGTTGCAAAAGCAATGATGGATAACTTGTCATTCACCACTGTTAAAAACAAACAGGGTGAAGATGAGAAGCAAAAATCATTCAACAGTATCTACATGATGTCTGACTCTGGTGCCCGTGGTTCGGCAGCTCAGATTCGTCAGCTTGCAGGTATGCGTGGCTTGATGGCGAAACCAGATGGTTCGATCATTGAAACCCCAATTAAAGCAAACTTCCGTGAAGGTTTGACAGTACTTCAGTACTTCATTTCAACACACGGTGCACGTAAAGGTTTGGCAGATACCGCACTTAAAACGGCGAACTCTGGTTACTTAACACGTCGTCTTGTCGACGTAGCACAAGATTTGGTGATTACTGAGCCAGATTGTGGTACCTATGATGGTCTTGTAATGACTCCGTTCATTCAAGGTGGCGATGTCATCGAGAACTTAGGTGCTCGAGTATTGGGTCGTGTACTTGCTGAAGATGTGAAGAAACCGGGTACAGATGATGTCCTTCTTCCACGTAACACATTGATCGACGAGAAACTTGCAACGTTCCTTGAAGATAATGGTGTTGATGAAGTTAAAGTACGTTCAGTAGTAAACTGTGCTTCAACATTCGGTGTATGTGCGAAATGTTACGGTCGTGACTTGGCTCGTGGTCACTTGGTGAACCCAGGTGAATCTGTCGGGGTAATGGCTGCACAATCAATTGGTGAACCTGGTACACAGTTAACCATGCGTACATTCCACGTGGGTGGTGCTGCAAGCCGAACTTCTGCTGCTAACAGCGTTCAAGTACGTAACAAGGGTACAGTTCGTTTCCATAACGTTAAAACTGTTCAACATGCCAAAGGTCACTTGGTATCTGTTTCACGTTCAGGTGAAATCGGTATTGCGGATGACTTAGGTCGTGAACGTGAACGCTATAAACTTCCATACGGTGCGTCTATCTTGATCAAAGATGGTCAACCTGTAGAAGGCGGCGGTATTGTTGCAACTTGGGATCCACATACACATCCATTGGTAACTGAAGTTGCGGGTAAAGCACGCTTCAGCCAAATTGCTGATGGTGTAACTGCGACATCGAAAACTGATGATGCAACAGGTATGACGACTGTTGAAATCTTGCCGGTAACAGCACGTCCTGCGTCTGGTAAAGATTTACGTCCTGCAATTGTGTTGGATACAACCGATGGCGGCGAACAGTTCTACTTCTTGCCACAAAACACAATCGTGACTGTTCGTGATGGCGAAACGATTGGTGTCGGTGATGTTATCGGTCGTGTACCACAAGAAACTTCACGTACCCGTGATATTACCGGTGGTCTGCCGCGTGTAGCTGACTTGTTCGAAGCGCGTAAGCCGAAAGAGCATGCAATCCTTGCTGAAATTTCAGGTGTTGTAAGCTTTGGTAAAGAGACCAAAGGTAAGAACCGTTTAGTGATTACACCAGATGATGGCTCAGAAATTTATGAAGAGTTGATTCCAAAATGGCGTACCATTAACGTGTTTGAAGGTGAGCATGTGAACCGTGGTGAAACCATTTCTGATGGTCCACAGAACCCGCATGACATCTTGCGTTTGAAAGGTGAAGTTGCATTAACCAACTACATCGTGAACGAAGTTCAAGACGTTTACCGCTTACAGGGTGTAAAAATCAACGATAAGCATATCGAAGTGATCGTGCGTCAAATGTTGCGTAAAGTTGACATTACTGATGGCGGCGATACAAGCTTCATCAAAGGCGAACAAGTGGATTACATCCGCGTTGTGGGCGAAAACCAAGCGGTATTGGCTCAGAACAAGTTCCCTGCGAAGTATGAACGTCAATTGATGGGTATTACCAAAGCATCGCTTTCTACAGACTCGTTCATCTCTGCTGCATCGTTCCAGGAAACCACACGTGTGTTAACTGAAGCGGCTGTAACAGGTAAAGAAGATGATTTACGTGGCTTGAAAGAAAACGTTGTTGTGGGTCGCTTGATTCCAGCAGGTACTGGTCTTGCATACCACCTAGAGCGTCGTCGTCAAGAAGCAGAAGCTGCAGAGCATGAACTTGTAAATGACTTCTCTGAAGTTGATCAAGCATTCTCTCAAGCTTTAAACGAAGATTCTTTCTAAGTTAAACAGCTTTTGAAATGAAGAAGACGCCCAAGGGCGTCTTTTTTTATATAATCAAAAAATAGAAATTAAAATTGATCCACAATGAAAATAAATCCTGTTGTGATGGCTTTAGCGTTGCTGACGATTTGCCCATTATTGCTGTTGATCCTGTTGCCTGCACCTGCAATCGCGCAGAGCTGGCAAGTTGATATGGCGCAATGGATCAATCAGTCATTAAAAATCCAAAGTACCAACACAGGTGAACTTGAGTATTTTAGTCTTTTTGTTAAAAGCTATTTAACCTTGCTTTGTCCATTTTGGGCTGTGTTGATCATTTATTTAATTATTAAAGATGAAGCGGATGAAATACCTAAGCCCAATCAGTTTAAGCCTCTTGATGCCGTGATTGTTTTAAGCTTTTTTTGCTTTTGTATCGGCTTTGCAATAACGTTAAGCCTATGGCACTTAAACCCTTCATTGGTGTCTATACGGGTTAAAAATAGTTTTTTATTTAGAATACTGTATGAATATAAATTAGGGATTATATTGGCTGAGTTGTTTTACTTTGCTATTTTACTTATTGCGTTATTGGGCTTTATTACTGCGGTGATCATCAATATTCATCAGCAATTTTTAAAAAGACAAAAATGATGCGTTCCGGACTTTAGAAAGAAGGAGACGGATTCAAATATAAAAAAGCCGCTGAAGTTCAGCGGCTTTATAGTCGATGTGAATCGATCATTAAGTTTAAGCGTGTCGAGGTTTTACCCAGAGTTGATAGGCAACAGCCAATAAGGCAAGCCAAACCGCACCCACATAAAGGGCGGGACGTGATGCAGGGAAATAACCGATCATGGCAATCACAAAGATCATAAATGCTGTGGCTAAAATTGGTGCAATCGGCCATCCGATTACAGGAAAATCGAGCGCTTTAATTTCTTTCGCACTGAGTTTTTTTCGCATACCAAACTGTGCCAATAAAATCATTAACCACACATAAACAGTTGCAAAAGTTGCAATCGAAGCAATGATTTCAAAAACATTTTCAGGAATCAGGTAATTTAAAAGGACTCCCACCAAAAGCACACTTGCCATCACAATGACGGTCATAAATGGCACACCATTTCTTGATGTTTTAGCAAAACTTGCTGGTGCTTTGCCTTTAACTGCCATGCCATACATCATCCGCCCAGCACCAAAAACATCACTGTTAATCGCAGAAACAGCAGCCGTAATCACCACAATGTTCAGGATTGCAGCAGCGGATTTGATTCCTAAACTTTCAAATATTTGGACAAATGGACTGCCATGGGAACCAATTTGATTCCAAGGGAAAATCGACATCAGTACAAAAATCGTCAATACATAGAACAGGATAATTCTAAAAGGAACTGCATTGATGGCTTGAGGAATTGCGACTTTAGGGTCTTTGGTCTCTCCAGCGGTCACACCAATGATTTCAATTCCACCAAATGCAAAAACAACCACAGAAAAACAGGCAATAAAACCGGCAATACCGTTGGGAAAGAATCCACCGTGTGTCCAAAGATTCGATACCCCTGAACTGAACTCTGTATGTGGAATGTGCAGACCATAGAGCATGATGCCGAAACCACCGAGAATCATGGCGATGATGGCTGTAACTTTGATGATGGATAGCCAGAATTCCAGCTCACCATAGACTTTGACATGGATCAGGTTAATTGCGCCCAAAAAGAAAATCAGTGACAAAATCCAGACCCAACGTGCCACATCAGGAAACCAGAAACCCATGTATATTCCAAAAGCGGTGACGTCTGCGATCGCAACAATCACCATCTCAAAAACATAGGTCCAACCCGTGGTAAAACCTGCAAATGGACTAATGTACTCAGACGCATAATGACTAAATGAATCTGAAACAGGATGATGAACAGCCATCTCTCCTAAAGCACGCATCACGATGTAAATCGCAATCCCGGCGATCATATAAGCCAGTAGTACCGATGGACCTGCTTGCTGTATTGCTGAGGCTGAACCGTAGAATAAACCTGTACCAATAGCAGAACCTAAAGCCAGGAAACGGATGTGACGGGTATTGAGTCCCCGTTTTAAAGTGGAAGTTTGTGACATGATAAGCTCCAGTCTTATCTATAGTTTATAGGAGCTTGCTAGCGAGTTCATGCTTTTATCCATAAAATAAGCGATTTACCATGCACGAATACATCATTTGCAGGCGGTGAATCAGAACATCAATTCAAAGCCCTGTGTTAAACAAAGTTACAAATGGATGCAATAAAGCAATCATTTCCTCACGAATTTATCTTTACTTTCCATGAGATAATTTCAAGTGGAAAAAATGTTTGATTGACTTGTTGTAATAACAGAAGGAATAAGGGCATGAAAAAGCAAATAATGACCATAATGTGTGTGGCTTTACCTATCGTGATGCTTACAGGTTGTGAAAACATGTCAGCAAATGATAAGCGTATCGGTTCCGCAGCGCTTGGTGGTGCTGTTGGTGGTGGCTTGGGTAATCATGCAGGGAATGGTATAGGTGCCGCTGTTGGTGCAGGTGGTGGTGCGGCTGTAGGAAGCAAGGCAAGTAATGGGTCAAATCGTAACGCAACTTACAGTGGTGTTGGTGCAGGTATTGGTTCCGTGATTGGTAAAGGTATTCTAGGTGGTGATGCAGGTGCTGCGATTGGTGGTGCAATCGGTGGTGGCGCTGGTGCAGCCATTGAGCAGAACAAATAACTTATTCAATGAACGATAAAAACGCTATGTTGTATTGATTCAGCATAGCGTTTTTTTTATTTCTATCGTTTATATTTAACCTGAGTTCGATAAAAACTCTTGATGAAATATGATACTCGGAAACGTCATCCGCTACTGTTTGAGGCAGGACTACTTCTACAAGGTATTGTTTCTGCGACTGATTAAATATGTTGCTAGTGGTTGACGAGTTTTGCGGTGAGCAGCGATACCGCTGCGCAAGATGGTTGCTCTTGCGGAGCTTCGCTCCTCATGCCAAAACAAAAGTATGGCGAGCCGCAGGCTGATCCTGAAATTGGGTGAAAACTCAGCAAGACTCCGCCGAGACTTAATGTTTTTCAATAAGTTAAATATGTGGTTGCATCGAACTCACGTTATTTAGTAGACCATTAAGTATGTTTAAACGATATTGAATGTCGTCTACTAAAGTCATTAACGTTTCAACGGATGTGGATTCTTACGACGGATATAAACGGTTTTTTGTACTTCAGCAATTCGTAAGCCCGAATCATCAAAAATATTTAAAGTGTAGTTACGATATACAGGCTTATAGTTCTGTGCCAGATCTTTAACATGTTCGATTTCAGCAGCATCCAATCGAATATCGGCATAAACCGTACTGCGTCCGGGTGATAGAAAATTAATGCTCGCCGCTTTGTCCCACACCATGTATTTAGGACCAAGGTGATGCATCAAAAGCAGCATATAAAATGGGTCGACCATCGAATATAAACTTCCACCAAAGTGCACCCCAACAATGTTCTGGTTGTTGCGTGTTAAAGGCATTTTGACCCGGATATGATAGTTTTTCAGATCAATTTTTTCGATTTCAATTCCTGCACCTTTGTATGGAGAAAAATGATTCAACATAAATCTGGATACAAATGGAATTGTCTGTAGTTTCTTGATTAGCACATTCATGGTCAATTCTAGTTATCTATTTTTCAACCATAATAAAGAACTGAATGCAAAGTGGCATTGATCGAAATGCCCTCTAGAGCGAAATCATAGCCAATGGTGAAAACAATAAAAGGTGACTCAATGCAAGCGCAAACTTATTGGATCTCGACACAGGACCAGCAGAAACTCTATGCAAAAACATGGGGCAATGCTGAAAACCCCGCGTTGGTCTTGGTGCATGGTTATCCTGATAATCAGGAAGTTTGGGAACCAATTATCGAACAATTGATTTCGCAATTTTATATTGTGACCTATGATGTGCGTGGAGCAGGACAATCTTCTGTACCCAAACGTATCCGCGATTATGCTTTGCCGCGTTTGTCATTAGATTTGGAATGTGTTGTCAATGAGTTGCTGGCAAATCGCAATTTTCATCTGGCTGCACATGATTGGGGTTCCATCCAATCATGGGAATCTGTGACTGAAACAAAATTTAAAAATCGAATTTTGTCTTATACCACTATGTCAGGACCATGTTTAGATCATGCCGCATTTTGGATGCGTGAGCAGTTTTTACATGAAAAACCAAAATTTTTTAAGCAATTATTGAAATCTTGGTACATCGTTGCTTTTCAACTGCCGATTCTTGCACCTACCGTCTGGCATTTTTTTAGTCCGCAGCGTTGGGGGGCAATTTTAACTCAATTAGAAAAAACAAAAGATCTGCCTTTAAACTCAAATATTGCCAAAGATGGTGAGCATGGTATTGGGTTATATCGTGCTAATTTCCTGCCACGTTTAACTCGTCCGCGTCAGCGCTTTGCTGTTTGTCCAGTACAGGCGGTTGTACTTTTAAGAGATAAGTTTGTGAGTCCAGAATTAATTGATGAAGTTCCAAAGTGGGCAACTCAATTTGAGCGCGTCGAGGTTGATGCAAATCATTGGGCTGTACTCAGTCGACCTCAAGAAATTGCACAATATATTCAAGAGTTTGCATTGAAAAATAATTAAAATTTTGTTTGTTATAGCGAGGTGATGTGTATTTATCATCTCGCTATTGAATGATCAGTTGGATGAAATTGCAGCTTCATTGCCGTGAATCTGCTAAAGTATCGCCTTTCAAATTTTCGTAAATTTCTCTATGAATGCTGTCGTTATTGCGATTGCCGTGATGTTTATTCTGTCACTGGCACGAGTTTCTGTTGTTTTAACATTGGTTATTTCAGCAATTATAGGTGGTTTGGTCGCTGGTTTAAGTTTGGCAGATACTGTTGAAGCATTTAATGCCGGGTTGGGGGATGGTGCTGAAGTTGCACTGGCCTATGCCGTATTGGGTGCTTTTGCCTTGGCACTGTCTAAATCAGGTTTACCTGATTTATTGGCTTATAAGTTGATTGGTTTATTGGGGATGGAAGCGACTCAAAAGCAAGCGACAAAAGTAAAATTCTTATTGTTGGGAATATTCCTCATTGCCGCAATTTGTTCTCAGAACTTAATTCCAGTGCATATTGCTTTTATTCCAGTGCTTGTCCCACCGTTATTAAAGGTAATGAACCATCTAAAGCTTGACCGTCGTGCAGCAGCATGCGTACTGACATTGGGATTGGTCGGAACCTATATTTTTCTTCCTGTCGGTTTTGGTGCAATTTTCCTAGAGCAAATTTTAATGGGAAATATCAACAAAATTGGAGCAGCGTATCATCTGCATGTTGAACGGAGCATGATGCCGATGGGAATGGCGATTCCCGTGCTTGGTATGGTGATAGGAACTCTAGTCGCTGTATTCGTCAGTTATCGTAAGCCTCGTATCTACGTCGATCGTAACGTTGCACCCATTACGGCCATTGATCTAGATAAGCCACTCAGGGCGGTCAATGTTGAAGAGCTAAAAGCAGATGGTCTGGCTTTGGAACAAGAAGCCAAACAAGCACCTGTGATTGCCAAGAAAACGATTTTGATGGCTTTGCTGGCAATTGCTTTAACGCTGGTCTCGCAGCTGTATTCAGGTTCAATGATCTTGGGTGGCTTGGTCGGTTTTGCCGTACTCTCTGCGGCAGGAATTTTTAAATGGCAAGAAGCAGATGATGTGTTTGTGCAAGGTATGCGCATGATGGCATTGGTGGGTTTCATCATGATTTCTGCTGCTGGATTTGCCTCTGTAATGACACATACAGGGGATATCAATCATCTGGTCAATGGTGTGGTGCATTTGATTGGTGACAATAAAGCTTTGGCGGCATTTTTAATGCTGTTCATTGGTTTGTTTGTGACGATTGGGATTGGCTCATCTTTCTCAAGTGTACCTGTACTTGCGGTTATTTACGTCCCTTTGTGTGTGCAGTTTGGCTTTTCTCCATTGGCAACAGTTGCATTGATTGGGACAGCAGCAGCACTTGGTGACGCGGGTTCTCCTGCTTCAGACTCTACACTCGGACCTACAGCAGGTTTAGGAGTGGATGGGCAGCATGATCATATTTGGGATACGGTCGTTCCTACATTTATCCATTTTAATATTCCTTTATTGGTCTTTGGCTGGATTGCGGCAATGGTCTTGTAGATTCACATTGGTCATATTGAAGGCTGTTTATGATGATATCTAAACAGCTTTTTTTTATGATTATAAAAGTATTTGATTATTCATAGATTAATTTTCAACCAGTGCAAAGAAATTTAATCATGCTTATGTTTTAATAAATATAAAATGTATTTTATTTGCATTATTAATTTATAATAAAATCTTATTTTATTATAAAAACCCTCAATAATCTTGATTAATTTGGTTGGTTTTTAAAACCAACTATTTTGATAAGATTAAAATAAATTTATATATATAACAGTTACTTAAAAATAAATAAGTTTTTTGTATTTAAATAAATGTTGCAAAATAATTAATACCTATGTTTAATGTTAATTAATAACAACGCGGGGTATTTTATAATGTTGAAGCAACTTGCTCTTATTACATTAATGGGAATTTCTTCTGCTTCATTTGCAGATTGGCAAGTCAAAGTGGGTGGTTCGGTGATTTCACCTACTCAAGACACCAATGTTGCAGGTGTGGGTACTGTGAAAGCTGATCATGAATATGCTTTTACACCATCAGTAGAATATTTTTTTGGTGAAACACCATTTTCAGCTGAGCTTTTGTTAGCTGCACCGATCAGCCATGATGTAAATTTGGATGGTCAAAAAGCAGTTAAACTTAAACATTTGCCGCCTACTGTTACTTTTAAATATAACTTTAAAAACTCAACTCGTTTTACACCATATATCGGTGTAGGTGGTACAGCATTTGTTGCGTGGGATGAAGAGTCAACAGGTGCATTATCAGGTACCAAAGTAAAAGTGAAAGACGATGTTGGTTTTGCGGGTCAAATCGGTTTTAATTTCCAGCCAGCCGATGCAAAAAACTGGGGTGTTTTCTTTGATGCACGCTATGCACAACTTAGTCCAGAAGTGAAAGTAACTGCTGGTGGCGCAACTGCTGCAAAATTTGACTTAGATATCGATCCGGTTATTTATACTTTAGGTTATAGCTATAGATTCTAAGTAGACTGATATAAAAAAGCTCGGTACGTATACCGAGCTTTTTATTTTTAAACTGATCAATTTTTTGTTGAAACAAGAAACCATAAAAAATAGTCATTTTTGACTATATAACAATGCACAAAATCAATTTAATCTAAAACTCATGACTTTATTTTTATTTTTTGAATGAATATGAAATTACGAATTCCAATTGTATTTTTACTCAGCTGTGGCACTTCAATCAGTCAGGCAGCCAGTTTTAACTGTGACCATGCACAAACCAAAACAGAGCATCGTATCTGTGAACAACGCAGTTTAAATGATGCAGATGTTAAAATGGCGACAACCTACAATATTATTCGAAAATTAGTCCCTATGGGAACACGGGGAGTCATTCAAGACCAACAAGTGAAATGGTTACAACTGCGCAATCAATGTCAGGATAATGTACGTTGTTTAACCGATGCATATCAAATGCGGCAACAAAAACTTGAGACTTATATGAATCGGGTCTATGAGCAGGGTCCATTTTAAAAAAAATTGAATTTTACTATTGAAAAATACTTAAACCACTCCATTTCATACAACATTCGATAAAAAAGCGTTATGAATTTACGGAGTGATTTTATGAGCGAACAGAACGCACAACAAAATTCAAAAAAGCACAGCTTCCAAGCAGAAGTGGCTCAGCTTTTACATTTAGTGACGCATTCACTGTATTCAAATCCTGAAATTTTCCTACGCGAATTGATTTCTAATGCTTCAGATGCATGTGATAAATTGCGTTTTGAAGGGATTAATCATCCAGAATTTTATGAAAATGATCCTAATCTACACGTTCGAGTCAGTCTAGACAAAGATGCGAAAACCATTACGATTTCAGACAATGGAATTGGTTTAAGCCAACAAGAAGCAATTGATAACTTGGGTACGATTGCCAAGTCTGGAACCAAAGACTTTATGTCTAAGCTGTCCGGTGATCAAAAAGCCGATGCACAGTTGATTGGTCAATTCGGTGTTGGTTTTTATTCAGGCTTTATTGTTGCAGACAAAATCACGGTTGAATCTCGCCGTGCAGGTTTAGATGCATCCGAGGGTGTGCGTTGGATCAGTGGTGGGACAGGTGATTTTGAAGTCACGCAAATCGATAAGGCTTCACGTGGAACAGATATTATCTTGCATTTACGTGATGATGCTCTGGACTATTTAGAAGCTTATAAAGTAAAACAGATTATCAATAAATATTCTGATCATATCAGCTTGCCAATTGAAATGCAGAAAGAAGTTTGGCAGGAAGAAGAAGCAGTTGAAGGTGAAGAGAAAAAGCCTGGTCAATATGTTAAAACTGATGAGTGGGAAGCAATTAACTCTGCAAGTGCTTTGTGGACACGCAGTAAAGGCGATATCACTGAAGAACAGTATGTTGAGTTTTATAAGAATCTAACACACGATTTCGAAGCTCCGCTTGCATGGGCACATAATCGTGTTGAAGGGAGTACGGAATATACCCAACTGCTTTACATTCCAAGTAAAGCACCAAGCAATATTTTTACCCGTGAAGCAAAAGCCGGCATCAAATTGTATGTGAAACGCGTGTTTATTATGGATGATGCGGACAACCTGATTCCAAACTATCTCCGTTTTGTACAAGGGGTGGTGGACAGCGCAGACCTTCCATTAAATGTGAGCCGTGAGCTTTTACAGGAAAGTCGCGATGTGAAAACCATTCGTGAAGGCAATACACGACGTGTATTGACCACCTTGGACGCTTTGGCAAAATCTGAAGATCAAGCAGATCAAGAAAAATTCAAAACGTTCTATGCTGAATTTGGCTCAGTGATCAAAGAAGGTTTAGGTGAAGACTTTGCCAATCGCGAACGAATTCTTAAACTTTTACGCTTCTCTACATCGAACAATGATGATGTTTCTACTTCATTGGAAGCTTATAAAGCACGTATGAAAGAGGGGCAAAAGGCAATTTATTATGTGACTGCAGATAGTCTTGCTGCTGCCAAAAACTCTCCACAATTAGAGTTGTTCCGTAAAAAAGACATCGAAGTTCTGCTCATGGCAGACCGTGTTGATGAATGGGCAATGGAATTCGTACATGAGTTTGATGGTACACCAATGCAAAACGTTGCCAAAGGTGCGGTTGATTTAGGCGATTTACAAGACGCTGAAGAGAAAAAAGCACTGGAAGCAGCAGCTGAGCAATTTAAGCCAGTCGTTGAAAAATTATCTGATTCATTGAAAGCTAAAACCAAAGAAGTACGTGTGACCACACGTTTAGTCGATTCTCCTGCATGTTTAGTGACGGGTGATGGTGAACTTTCGCCACAATTGATTCGTATGTTAAAACAGGCGGGTCAAGCTGTCCCAGAATCTAAACCAATTTTGGAAATCAATCCAGAGCATCCTTTGGTGAAAAAATTGGATGGTTCTGCTCAGTTTGATGATTTAGCCAATGTGATTTTCGATCAAGCGGTGATTGCAGAAGGTGGGTTACCGGATGATCCTGCTGAATATGTAAAACGTATAAATAATTTATTGTTAAAATAATCATTTGTTGTTTTTCAAAAAGCCTATCTTTAAGATAGGCTTTTTTGCTGAAAACTATAAAATGACCAAGCTTCAAAGAATTCAAGCTATAAGTTGTTTGCTGCTGTGCTGTGTACTGGCAACGCCTGTATACGCGTATGAGCTTCCTGCTGTGGAAGACCGTCGGGCAGATACCACAGATTTATCCGTACACAACGCAACTTTTCTAAGACAAGGTACCAAGGTTTCTATCTTGGGAGTATTGAAAAGAAATGGCAAAAATTATGAATTGATAGGCACAGATGGTCAGAGAGGTGCTGCATTTTCTTTAGACGTTCACCCTAGCCTAAAAATAGAAGATGATTTAATCGACCAAGAGGTTAGGGCTGTTGGACGTATGGCTTATGAAACAATGTCGATGCCCCATTCAGGGGGAACTTTATATCATTTTAAATTAGAACTTTATTCCATACATCTCGTACGTTAAGGCATATAAAAAAGTAAATATAAAACTCAGTGGATAAGTAGGAACTTATCCACAGTTGCGTTTGATTATTCAGCTAAAATTAAAATAATGCTTCTAAGCGGACCAACGCACTCGGAAAGTGGCTACGGTCTTCACGACGATCATTAAAGTAATTTAAATCACCTTGTACATAAAACCATTCACGCCAAACAGGTTGTCGCCAAGAAATAAAAGGTCCCCAACTGTTTAGTTTAAGGTCATTATTATTATAATAACCGCCTGTATAGATACCGTAGTTAAAGCGGTTATTTTTAAAGAATTGATGCTGACGATATGTACGGTTATCCCAAGTCAGATCATCATCCTGTTCATCTGCATAGGTCAGATAAAATTGATTGGAAATGAAGGGTTGATTCGGACGTGCATGGGTCAACTCCAAGTTGGTTCTCAGATAATTCTCACTGTCGATTCCATAACGATAAATCTGTTCAGCGTGGAACGTGAAATCATTCCCCAAAGACCAGTCTCTTTGGGCTTTTAAACGAGCATAAACATCATCGCCTGAACGAATACCTAGATCGGCATCTAAATCAAAGGGCAAACGTTTGGAAAGTTGAGACCAACGCAGTGCAATCGAACTATTATCATCTCTGATTTGTTTACCATCGATTCTTTTGTTTGGATCACCATCTGAATGATTATTTGAAATTGCAATATTATTGGCAATTTCATCATCTAATGAATCATCACCAAAAACGACACTCAAACGGTTTTCTAAGGTAGGTAGTTTAATCTTACCTCGGATACGTGGATTTACATCATAGCCATCATGTTTATTCCACTGGTTGTCGACAAGGATACGCAGTGTTGCTGTTGCCGGTCGTGCTGGATCAGTTTCTCCAAACCATCCATCCATTTTATTGGCTGTGCGATCGACCCAATCACTCAGTTTCTTTTGTTTTTTATCCGCCCATGTCTGATCTTCTGTGGTTTGTGTTGGAGGCACAATCACTTGATCAGACTGTTCAGGAAAAATCGTTGGCGTTGAGTCCACGATTTTTGGAATATAGTTGAGTAAGCCTTTTTCTTCGGTCTCAATCGAAGATAATGATTTGCTTGACTCAGCTTTTTTTGCTTCGACATTGGTATCGAGACTACTATTTGGCTCTGCAAAAGCAGAGTTCCCCAAAAGACCACCTAACAATAAGGCATAAGGTAATTTTGAGAAAATTAACGTTGAAATTTTCTTCATATGCATACTTTCTTAAACGTTGAGTCATTCAGTTTTTAATTTTCAATATAACTATGCCTGAAAAAAACAGTAAATTTCAATTCAATACAGAGAATAGGTACAAAAAACATAAAGTATTGAGCAATGAAATGTATAAAGCAAAGTGAATAGCTGTGTTAAATGCGCATTTCATCACAAAAATTGATTATTAATTAAAAATTAAGGATTTATTTTGAATATATTTCACATCAGCAAAAACGATAGTATTGCATAAAAATCATGCAGAATTGTGGATAACTTTGTTTTTATCCTCAACGCATGTTTTATCAAGTGAAATACAAAAAAGCCTCCCAAAGGGAGGCTCTTCTGTCTTATAAAATAAGAAAAAAAGAAACTTACAGCGCAAGAATTTCGTGGAAACGAAAAATATGTGTAGATCATAATCTAGGAAAAAAAGTCTGAATAGTTGCTTTTTTGCAACGCTGTATTGCAAAAATGACACGTAAATATAGCTAAAAAGTCAATTCAAAATAAATAATCGAAATATTTGATAATATTGTTTTTATTGAAGAGAATTTATTCTACTTTTCAAATCATAAACATTCAACTTTAATTTGAATATATTGAAGAACTCCATCCGACGAGTCCTTCAATTTTTAATATGACGCTTTATTTATTCGGTACATCACAAGCATCATCATTGCAAACAGGTGCATCTTGTTGCTCAACGTCTCCATCGCTTGCTGTTTCCAATGCTTTTTGCAAGACCTGAACAAATACTTCTCGAGGTTGAGCACCTGCTAGTGCAACACGTTGATCAAATACAAAGAATGGTACACCCGTGACTTTCAATTGCTCATGGGCAACTTGTTCATCAAATTTTACAAAGTCGGCATATTCTTCCGAGTCTAATACATCATCGACTTCTACAGGATTCAAACCAATTCGAGAAGCCACATCTTCAATGGTTTCGCGTTCACCAATCGGTAAGCCCTGCGTCATATAGCTATAGAAAAAAGCCTCTTCAGCTTCTGAACCAAGTCCTTTACTTTGTGCAAGATGAATGATGCGATGGGCATTAAACGTATTGCCTGAGTTGGCATTTTCCCAATTAAATTGAATGCCTTCTTCAAGAGCCATGGTTGCAATATTACGTTGCATGTCTTCTACTTCTGCAATTGTACGACCATATTTTTGCGCAAGTCGTTCTGAGTTTGAAACTTCCTGGCGTGGTGGTGCATCAGGATCAAGTTCAAAACTATGCCAATGGACTTCAAGTTCGATACCTGCTTGTTCTGCCGCTGCTTCTAAACGTTTTTTACCGATATAACAGAATGGGCAAACTATATCTGACCAAATATCTACGCGCATGGGAAATCTCTACAATCTAAATGTTGATTATGATGGGGTTGATTGAGGTAAATTTAAAGTCGAATTTTGAGCATGACCTAGACAAAGCTAAATTTTAATCAAGAGATTTGTCGTTATTCTGCATAAATAATATACAAAAAAGAGTTGCTTAGGATATTCTAAGTGATCTATGACATTGTTTGGAGACTGATATGCGTCGAATATTGATCGTACTCAGTATCATTTTTCTGTCAGTTATTGGTTTTTTCTACTACGACCATACATCAATTAAAAATGAAGAAGCAAATCGCCAAGCATTTGATTTAGTCATGACTGAAAAAATGCGACAACTTTCGGAACAGGCACAAGACCGTTCTAAACCTGTCAATATTGAGATTCATGATGCTCGATTAAAAGGTGATTATAAAATTTTGTCAGAGTTTTTACTTAAATATTGGATCAAGAATATTGATACACGAAATGCTTATTTAAATCAGCTTGCTGCCGCTAAGTGGGATCATTTTCTAGATGTGAACCGTTTAGATGCTGACCGTAAACAGAATTATGTTGAAACTACTCAGATGCTGGGGACCGTGCGTCAAGCAATGCAAAAATACCAACAGAACAATATGAAAAATAAAAACGAAGCGCTGGCGGAATTAAAAAGATCGACCTTACGCAAAGACCTGAAGAAACCTTTACAAGATAAACTCGAACAAAGTGCACAGCTTGATCCTGAAAATGCGTTAATTTTAAATGAATTACAAATCTTAGGAAAAGCTGAAACCATGTTTGACATGCTTAAAAAATATCAATGGCAGAAACAAGGCAATCAAATCCTGTTTAAAGATGATGCCCAAGTCAAACAGTTTAATCAGTTGTATCAAGGCGTACTTAAATTAAATAGCCAGATTAATCAGAAAAAAGAACAGAATGCTGAAGTGTTACAAGAGGCGCTGTAAATTTAATGAACAGAATGAGATGAATGAAAAATATAAAACGATGGATGTCTTTTGCAATATTTATACTGCTATTGGTTGGTGGCATAAGTTATGTCTATCAGACGCCATTTTTGGTTAAAAAAGACTGCAAAAGTGTTGCATTGTATCGTTATCATTTTGGTATTTATCAAATTGATCGTGATCCAATTCTTGGGTTTGATCGTTATAAAAAGGTTTATGGATGGAAGCATTTTCTAGGCTTAGATCCTATTTTATGTGCTGAACAAATTGAGTACGACAAATGTGCTAGCGAAGAGAAGCAAGTAGCCTTGAATGCCGAGCAGGAAAATAAACAATGGGTCTATGTACGGGATAATTTATATGTCAATGCTCATCATCAATTGGCATTAAAGTTTCCCTATGCAAATCGTTGCAGCCATTTATTCTCTGAACATGTTCAGCCCAGCAAGAGTCTGTCTATCTTTAGCGATCGTTTTTATACACATTTCGGATTCGGTGGGGATAGCGAGCTTTCATTGACAGGAACAATTGATAGCTCGACATTTAAGAGATTAAACCCTTCCAACTTTTATCAAGATAAACGTCATGTTTATCGTTATTTCAACATGCTTGATGGTGGTAATTTTTCTATTTTGGAAGATGCAGATCCAAAAACCTTTAAGTTATTAGGCGATTGCTATGCCAAAGATAAGCGTCATATTTATGAAGAGCGTTTTGGCAAACTTGAAGATGCTGATTATGCCACTTTTAAAAGTGGCGCTGATGTTGGATGTATCGCAAAGGATAAAAATGGTTATTGGTTTTGGGATGAGCGAAAATCTTGGGATGATTTGGATTCTGAAGAAAGAGAACGGGTCAGCGTGCTTGAACATTGAAAGTGTAAGCAATGCGATCAATACAGTCATTGATGTATTGATCAGTTTATTTCAATCAAATAACGTATGATCTGAGCGCAATAAAATGAGTGAAAGTGAGTTTTAGAAAATTATATTCTTACTCAACTTTTCCCATGATTAGAAAAGATTTTAATAAGTCTTCTGATTGTTTTAGCTTGGAAATTTTCTCTGAAATATTCTTTAACTCCATGTTTAATGCGTGTTTGGCAATTGGGCATAAAGTAAATTTTTCCTCACCCAAGTCAAAACAGGGCAGTAAAATTTTAATGTCTTTTAAGTGCATTCCAGCATCGTTGAGCACTTTAATTTTATGAATATCTTCAATATCTTTTTGGCTATAAAAGCGATAATGATTTGCTGTTCGTAGAGGATGAATTAATCCTAATTCTTCATAATAACGGAGCATACGAGGACTGATTTGAGTCAGTGCAGCAACTTTAGCAAGGTTCATCATATACCTCTTGACTGTAGCAGTGCTGTTTGAGTTTATAGTCAAAGCACGTACTAAACAAGCAGAGGGTATAATGGACTTTGAACAAAAGAAAGAACTGATCAGAAAATGTTTTCAGTATATTGATGATCGAGATTTAAGAGTGCTGGAGCTTTATACAGAAGATGTTGAATTACTTTTTCCTAAATTTGGACGACATCATGGAAAAGCAGCCATTCAAATATTTGCTGAACGATTATCCAAAATGTTGAATTATCTAAAACATGATATTGATCATTTAAGATTTCTAGATGCTGGAGAAACCGTGGTTGTTGAAGGGAGGGAATGGGGGCGAAATGTCGGATGGAACACAATTTCCTGATGGAAAAATATCACACGGACTTTTTTGTAACATATTTGAATTCAGAGATGAATTGATTTGTTCTGTTCGAATTTATGTTGATCCTGATTTTCCAAATCACGATGATGCAAGGATTAAAGCTTTGGCAATAGCATCCGTTTAACCAATCTCTTTAAAGCAAAGCCATCAAGAGAGTTTGCTAAAGCAAGCTTTTGAGATGATTTATAAAGGTAGATTAAGCTAAGAAGTGTATAAAAGCCGATTAGTGAAGATTATAAACATACGGCTATTGAATATTTTTGGTTGATTGATCACTTGAAAATGAAAATTTTGGAATTTTAAAGATCTCAAAAAAATGAAACATCTTTCAGTAGAATATAAATAATGGCTATTTTTATTTAGAAAGTTCAGTAATAAAATATATATGATTTTTAATAAGAAAATTAAACGTCGTTACCGTTTATCTGAGCTTTGCTGAATCTATATTTAATTTGTTATAGCCTATTTAATAGGCAGTATTCAATAGATTAAAAATCATTTTATTGTACAGATAATTTGATTTATTTTTTCAGGTGAAATATATGAACTTTATCAAAGTTTCTATAATCGCAACAGTATTGTCTGTGTGGTTACCCGTCGCACAGGCAGAAGAAGTTGCGTCATTGCCTACGATTAAAGTGATGGCAGATTCGGAGCTGCGTCAAGAAGCGGTAGGTGTTACGCCTTATCAAGAAGATAAAGCTGTGCGCAAAGCTTTGCAACATCAAGTGATTAAAAAAGAAAACGAACTTCAAAACTACGCCATCGGCGACAATATTGCTGTAGTGGATATCCAACCCAAAGCAACAGAACCTAATTTTAATCAAATTCCCTCAGCGTTACTCAGAGAATATGTATTGGCTGTTGCAAGTGGTTTACAGTCTTCTGACCCGACTACAGGTTTGTTTACCATGATGGAACCACTTTCGATGGGTATGAATCGTGATAAAGCCTTAGAAGCGGTTCGCAATGGAACCTTTAAGCTGAATATTGATACGGATCGCTTAAACTTGATGTTAGGTGATAAGTGGCAAAGTGGCTTACCAAAATAATAAGTTTTTAAATTATCTTTTTATATGTTTAATCTTGATGAGTTTTGCTATAAATCATTTTTCATAATCAATAACGCTTAATGATAAAAAATCCCCGCATATAGCAGGGATTTTTTATCTTGATGTTTTAATTAAAAATTAAACACGTTCGATAATTGTCGCAATACCTTGACCAAGACCGATACACATGGTTGCAAGACCGATTTGTGTATCTTGTTGTTCCATGACGTTCAACAATGTTGTTGTGATACGCGCACCAGAACAACCCAATGGGTGACCTAACGCAATCGCACCACCGTTTAAGTTGATCTTGTCTTGCTTATCATAGATGTTCAGACCTTTCATTACAGAAAGACCTTGAGCAGCAAATGCTTCATTTAACTCGATGGTTTGGATATCATCCATGCTTAAGCCAGCACGTTTAAGCGCTTTCTGAGTTGCAGGAACTGGACCATAACCCATGATCGCAGCATCACAGCCTGCAATCGCCATAGAGCGAATCACAGCACGTGGTTTAAGTCCTAAAGCTTGAGCACGTTCCGCAGACATTAACAACATTGCAGACGCGCCGTCAGACAATGCAGAAGATGTTGCAGCAGTTACAGTACCGCCTTTAGGGTCAAATACAGGGCGCAATGCTTTAAATGCTTCAAGGTTTGCATCTGGACGAATCACTTCGTCGATGTCACATAGAATTTTAAAGCCATTCGCATCATGACCTTCAACACCGACGATTTCGTTTTTAAAACGACCTTCCTGTGTTGCAGCCCAAGCACGACGGTGAGATTCAACACCAAATGCATCTTGTTCTTCACGGCTAATACCGTTCATACGACCCAGCATTTCAGCAGTCAAACCCATCATGTTTGATGCTTTTGCATAATGTTTAGATGCTTCAGGGTTGAGGTCGATGCCATGCATCATGCCAACGTGACCCATATGCTCCACACCACCAATGATAAAGATATCACCCTGATTGGTTGCAATTTGAGCCGCAGCGGTATGAATAGACTGCATAGAAGAACCACAAAGACGGTTAACCGTTTGACCGCCAACAGTTTTTGGTAAATCAGCCAAAAGTACGATGTTACGAGCAATGTTCATACCTTGCTCTAAAGTTTGGTTCACACATCCCCAAATTACATCTTCAACTTCATTGACATCAAACTGGTTACGAGCAACTAAAGCACGTACTAGTTCAGCTGACAAGCTGTCTGCACGCACATTACGGAACATACCGTTTTTGGTTTTACCCATTGCAGAACGTACGCCATCAACGATGACAACGTCACGTGGATTTAAAGTAGCCATTCACGTTGCTCCTTAACCGTAGAATTTTTTGTTGTTAGCAGCCATGTCACGCAACAATTGTGGCGCTTCATAAGCTTTACCTAAGTGTGCATATTTGTCGCAAAGTGCTACATATTCAGCTACACCTGTCTGGTCGATGTAACGCGCAGGACCACCACGGAATGGAGGGAAACCAACACCCATGATCATCGCCATATCTGCTTCAGACGCAGTTGCAACGATGTTGTCTTCTAAGCAGCGAACAGTTTCGTTACAGAACGCAAGCATCATACGGTCAATGATTTCTTGTGGATCAAATTCATGTTTTTCAGTTGTTGCCATTGTTGCAACAAGATCATACGCAGTTGGATCAACAGTTTTGGCTTTCTTGCCTTTACGATCAAGCTCATATTTATAGAAACCAACGTCGTTCTTTTGACCAAGACGTTTGTTTTCATACATGATTTCGATAGCACCTTTGTAGTCAGGCTTCATACGGTCTGGGAAACCTTCCGCCATCACTTCAGCACCATGCACACCAGTGTCGATTCCGACAACATCGATGAGGTATGCAGGACCCATTGGCCAGCCGAATTTTTCCATGACTTTATCCACTTGCTGGAAGTCAGCACCATCTTTAAGAAGAAGGTCAAACGCACCAAAGTAAGGGAACAATACACGGTTAACAAGGAAGCCTGGGCAGTCATTTACAACAATCGGGGTTTTACCCATTTTCTGAGCAAGTACCACAGTTGTTGCAATCGCTTCTTCAGAAGTTTTCTCACCACGAATCACTTCAACCAAAGGCATCATGTGAACAGGGTTAAAGAAGTGCATACCGACAAAATTTTCAGGACGTGTCAATGCATTGGCAAGACGTGTAATTGAAATCGTTGAAGTGTTAGATGCAATGATGGTATTTTCACGCACTTTCGCTTCAGTATCTTTCAATACTGCTTCTTTGATTTTTGGATTTTCAGTGACCGCTTCAATGACGATATCGACTTCTTTAAACTCGTCATAGCTTAAAGTTGGACGGATACGCGCAAGTGTTTCACCCATTTTTGCAGGGGTCATCTTTTTGCGTTCAACTTGTTTGGTCAACAATTTGTTCGCTTCAGACATACCCAATGCAAGTTGAGGATTACCAATGTCTTTCATGATGATCGGTGTACCTTTGCTTGCCGCTTGGTAAGCAATACCACCACCCATGATACCCGCACCTAAAACAGCTGCTTGGTTAACTGGATGAGCACCTTTTTCATGCTTTTTAGATGCTTTTTTCACCACTTGATCGTTGATGAATAAGCCAATCAACGCACCTGCTTGTGGTGTAATTGCCGCTTTAGCAAATGCTTCAGCTTCAATTTTTAAAGCAGCATTACGTTTCTGGCTAACGCCTGCTTGAAGTGAATCAAGTAGAAGTTTTGGCGCAGGGTATTGAGCTGGATTCGCTTTAGCAAGTACCACACCTTTAGATGAGTTAAATGCCATCATCTGTTCAAGCATGTCTAGTTTAACAGGCTCTAATTTTTCTTGACGTTTGGCTTTCCAGTCCAGACGACCAGAGATTGCTTGCTTAACAAGGTCAATCGCAGCTTCTTGTAATTTGTCAGCAGCGACAACAGCATCTACTGCACCATCTTTAAGCGCAGCTTCCGGACGTTTGCTAGCAGACGTTGCAATCCACTCTACCGCATTATCAATACCGATCAAACGGCTTAAACGAACTGTACCACCAAAACCAGGAATGATTCCCAACTTAACTTCAGGTAAGCCTACAGTTGCAGCAGTTGACATGACACGATAGTCACATACCAAACACATTTCAAAACCGCCACCTAAAGCAATACCGTTGATCGCAGCAACTTTAGGAATTTCTAAGTCTTCAAAAGCATTGAAGATATCGTGAACAGGCATTGCCCATTCTACAATTGCACTTTCGCCTTGCTTAAAGTTATCACCGAATTCAGTGATGTCGGCACCAACGATGAATGTAGATTTACCAGAAGTAACGATTAAGCCTTTCACTTCACTGTTATTTTTTACAGCTTCAATAGCAGCTTTAAAGTCTTCAATCGTTGCACGGTTGAATTTGTTAACCGACTCACCTTGTAAGTCAAAGCGGAATTCTGCAATTCCGTCCGAAAGCAATTGGACGGTAATGGCATTGCCAGCGTGGATCATGCCCTGATCTCCTTTTTTGGAGGACTTCTAAGTTGATGTTCTGAAGTGTGTATGCTTTTCCCGCACACATTTCGACTTCACTAATCTTACGATAACTATATCTAAAAATAACCTAACAAGTTGTATCAAGCCGTGACGCAAGGGTCATCAATTTTTTTTGATCATCCAATTGTTTTAAATTTTTGAATTTTAAAGATAGTTTGCTTACTGCGGGTAAGTATTTAAATTTTATTATTTTAATTTCATGTTTATGATCTATTCATTGTTAAGCTACGGACATAAGAGTCAGAGTTGATTCGATTTTTTTTGTCATTTAAGTCAATCGGCATCAAGTTTAAATTTATATTTAGAAAATCTTAAAAATAATTTGAATATTTTTTATCCTAAATGTAGTATTTATTCGACATTAATCACAAAAAGAAACAATTATGAATATACAAACAAAAAAATTGCATTGGTGACGCTTTTTTACCCTTTGTGCTTATTGGATGTGGAGGTGGTGGAGATTCTTCTTCAAACAGTTCGAATACTTAAACAGCACAAGATAGCTTAGATAATGGAACACGTTACTATTTTGTTGATTATGAATTAGATGACGACTCTGATAATTTGACTATGGAATATTTTGAAATATTCAATAAACAATTTAAGAGTGCTGAAGCTAACAAGTTTCTAGGTGTATATATATTAACGGCCAACAAATTGTATACTCCACGTGAAATTGCTGTGAATACAGTTGTATTGAATTCTATGACTTCATGGACATCAACATTCATTGGTAATGTTAAAACTGATCTTAAATTAGAAAAAGTTGATATTTCTGGGAAAAATATTTTTGATACGCTTTTACCTGGTTACCGTACGTTAGGATTTGACAATGAAAACGATTATGGAGAAGCACGAAAATTATTAGCTTCATATGGTAAAGATCGCTTTCCGCAAGGCAGTCATTGCTATCGTTTTGTTTCCACAAAAAATAATCAAGACTATTTTAGCTTTAAGACAGATAATGAATTTAATCAGCCATTTGAAGATTTTAATAATGATAATCTTGGCTATGTTGATTATTTAAATGAATTTTACAAACCTTTGGGTTTGAGTTATCGCTACGAAAGTGGTAATTGGCAAGGGACTCCTTGGACAACGATTTATGAAATTGAACTGGGCACTGGAGATGAAGACGCTGTTGCAGTGAAATATCAAAATAAAACATATTTAGCCGAGTAGAATAGCCGTATCGAATGGACCAATGCCAAAGAAATTAAGCAGTGGGAAAAACTGCTAGCCGTAGCCACAACAGACAAACAAATAAGAACAGCAAAAGTAAATATTGAAAGATTAAAAAATGGTTGTAACGTTTATAATGCGATAGCTGCATCCGCGTTGAGTTCGTTAAAAGTTATTGATTGGAATAATTAAAATTTATAAACTTATTAACTCGATATAAGCTATATCGAGTTATTTTTTTAATAAAAATAAATATAAAAACAATGAGTTGGTTTCTTGGAGTTTTTTTGATTTGTAGATTTGATATAATAAAAGTCATGCAATTTAACTTGTAATGTTCACAATCCCATTGAACATCCCAATTTTTTAAAAGAGTGCTATATGATTAAATGGATCATATTGGCGATTTTTGTGATTTCTGCTTTGTATATCCAAAATCGCGGGAAAGTACGTCATTCGTTTTATCGTCAATTTTTTGACCATTCAACGATACTCGCACCGATTAACTTTCTCATGTATATGTTTTCAAAAGTGCCGAACCAACCATATATCGACACACAATATTTTAAAGATTTAAAAGTATTGGACGAAAACTGGGAAATGATTCGCGATGAAGCGCAAGCTTTATATGCTAAAGGCGGAATTAAAGCTTCAAGTACTTATGATGACTTAGGTTTTAACTCATTTTTTAAAACAGGTTGGAAGCGTTTTTATTTGAAATGGTATGATTCTGCACATCCATCGGCAGCAGAACTTTGTCCAAAAACTACAGCACTATTAAAAACCTTACCGACCATCAAAGCTGCAATGTTTACTGAACTTGCCCCTGATAGCCGTTTAGTGCGTCATCGTGATCCTTATGCAGGTTCTTTGCGTTATCATTTGGGACTGATTACCCCGAATGACGATCGTTGCTTTATTGACGTGGACGGGCAACGTTATTCGTGGCGTGATGGTGAAAGTGTGGTTTTTGATGAAACTTATATTCATTATGCTGAAAATACCACCAATCAAAATCGGATTATTTTCTTTGCCGATGTTGAACGACCTTTAAAAACCAAGTTAATGCAGCGTTTTAACCATTGGTTTGGTAAAAAAGTCATGACGGCTGCCAGCTCACCAAATGAAGCAGGTGACCAAACAGGTGGTTTAAACAAAGTTTTTGGCTATGTTTATCAAATTCGTATCAAGGCGAAAGCATTGAAAAAATCCAATCGCGCATTGTACTATTTTTTAAAATGGTTCTTGATGTTAGGTATTTTCTTCCTGATTTTTATTCGTCCTTATATGCCACAAATCATTGCTTTTATTCAAAAGTTAATCTGATTTAAAGCGCCCGTTTCGGGCGTTTTTTTATTGTATAAATAAATGATTTAACAACCCTATTTCAGCTAGAATATTATTTTGTAAAAACAAATGATAAAGAACATGATGCAAAAATTTCATACTAAAATTGATTGGTGGGTGTTAGGTTTTTTAATTGCCATGACAGGTTTACTGGTTCAATTGCTGTTTACCATGTACGCCAAAGGAACAATGGTCGAATATCCAGAGCATACCACCGTTTATATTCTAACAATTGCTGTGATTTGGTGGCCGGCATTCAATACCCGTTATATGATTCAAGATGGAACTTTGAGTATTTCTTGCTTATTTTTAAAATGGTGTATTCCATTGGCAACCATTCAAAAGATCACCCCCACTCATCATTCGATTGCATCGCCAGCTTTATCTTTAGATCGGTTGAAAATTGAATATATGAAAGAGGGTCAAATTAAGCAGGTTTTAATATCTCCAAGAAATCAGCAAGCCTTTCTTGAGGCGGTAGAGAAACAACAACTTATTAAATAACGATTGAATTACCGCCAGTATAGTCGTCATACAACTTGGCTTTAGTGTTAAACATGCTCCATCGAGAACAATAATGATCCCTATTGGTACTTTCAGCTTTTTACAATTCTTTTTGTTATTTATCTGCCCAATATTAGGGGTAATTTCATGCATCATCTTGGTTGTCTTGGGACTAAATTATTTCATTCAAAAATTTATCAATAAGGTTTCCCATCAGCGTTTCCTATCCCTGAAAGTAAAATGTTTTTTAGTGTGCTTTGCAGCTTTAAATATTTGGAATATCTATCTGTTTATCCTGTCAGAGCGAGTCAGTGATGAGGTCAGTTTTTCGATGGAAAACAAAGAAAAACGTAAACGTTTTATATTGCCAGTGGATTATGTTTATGATGGTTTTGTATTTCCCCAGGGAACGTTAATCAATGCATATAATGCGCACGACGATGGTAGTCGTTATCGTTATTTAACTCTTTCGGGGCTTGAGCAAGCACGTTTTCAACAGCCTGTATATATTGCAGGTGTCTGGGCTAATGCGATTAAAGTTGACTCAGATTATGAGTTTTTAATTGAACTTTCACAAGATCAAGATATTTCACCTGTTTATATTCCGGATGGTCAAGGTGAATTTAAAGTAGATTCTGCCCATGCTTCAAGACATTGTAAAAAAGATCAAATCGCACAATATACAGTGAATTCTGGTTACTATCCTGATAAAGATTACACCAGTGAAGACTGGTATACACTTGAAAAGGAGCGTTTTGATCCAAAACAATGGCTGTTTAGAGGCTGTTTTTCCGCTCCGCCAATCTATGTCGATCGCCCTTATCCACAAACAAAATTATATGATGAAGAACGAATGAGCGAGGTAACGAATGCTGCAATAATTTAAAATTGGCTATTTAAGGCATTAAAGACTTATTTTTTAAAAACAGTTTCAGAATTAAATACAATAAAAATGCTTGAAAATAGACTTAAAAGCATCACATTATGAGGTGTAGAGCGGAACAACAGGTTTAATGTGAACGAAAGCGCACGAGCAAATATTGAAAAGATTTTAGCCAACATGACCACCTTACCTGGTGTCTATAAAATGCTGGGAAAAGATGGTGAATTGTTATATGTGGGGAAAGCCAAAAATCTAAAAAATCGTGTATCAAGTTATTTTGTCAAAACCATTGAACATCCCAAAACTCAAGCATTGGTTGCACGAATCTATAATATTGAAACCTTGGTGGTTCGTTCCGAAACCGAAGCACTATTGCTTGAGCAAAATCTAATCAAGCTACATCGTCCGCCATATAATATTATGCTGCGTGATGACAAGTCATATGTTTATATCTTTGTATCCGCAGATAAACCTTACCCGCGTATTGCTTCAGGTCGAGGCAAAGGGAAGCATCAGGTGGGTAAATTTTTTGGACCTTATCCCAGCGCGTATAATGCTCGGGATACGCTGCTCGTTTTACAGAAACTATTTAATGTGCGTCAATGTGAAAACAGCTATTTTTCACAGCGTAAACGCCCTTGTCTACAGTATCAAATCAAACGCTGTACAGCACCTTGTGTCGGACTGATTAGCCCAGAAGCCTATCATGAAGACGTTCAGAATTCGATTCGCTTTCTCAATGGTGATACCAAAGAGCTGAATCAGGAATTGATTCAAAAAATGGAACAGGCTGCCGAGAATCTAGAATTTGAAAAAGCAGTATTTTATCGTGATCGTATGGCTTTACTCAGAGATGTGCAGGCGCAACAGGCCATATATAAAGTCAAAGGTGAGGCTGATATCTTGGCAATTGCCTATCAGGCAGGTGTGACATGTGTACAGATCATGCATGTTCGCCATGGTAAAATGCTGGGTGGGAAAAGCTATTTTCCCGATATGCTCGGTGATGATCTGGGGCAAATGCTGGCAGATTTTATTGCCAATTTCTATTTCCAGGTGGCCGATGAAATCCCTGCTGAATTGATTGTTAATGTTGATGTTTCGGATCGCAAAGAATTAGAAGCGGCACTACACCAGCAATTTGAAAAGAAAATCCAGATCAAACACAAGGTTCGGGAAACACGTGCTGAATGGCTGGAGCTGGCTGAAATGAATGTACAGCATGCCATCAAAGGTAAACTCGCCAATCATTTGGAATTAAATGAACGTTTTCATCAGCTTGAACAAGTCTGCGGTCGCCCAATTGACAGCATTGAATGTTTTGACATCTCGCACACGATGGGTGAGGCAACCATTGCTTCATGTGTGGTATTCGATGCAGGTGGGGCTCGTAAGCGCGATTACCGTCAATTCTCCATTGAAGACATTACGGGTGGCGATGATTATGCTGCAATGCGCCAAGCACTGACTCGACGTTATAAAAAAGCCATGTTGCCTGATTTATTGCTGATCGATGGGGGCAAAGGCCAGTTACATATGGCGATGGAAGTGATGCAAGACTTGGGCTTGGAGGCATTTATGGTGGGGGTGTCTAAAGGTGAAGGGCGAAAACCGGGTTTAGAAACCTTACATTTTACCGACGGTACTAAAATACAACTTCCAGAAGACCACAAAGCCCTGCATTTGATTCAACAAGTTCGCGATGAAGCACATCGTTTTGCCATCACCAAACATCGCGCTAAGCGTGATAAACGTCGTGGTGGTTCGGTGCTTGAAGCAATTCCCGGTTTAGGACCAAAGCGTCGCCGTGATTTACTTACGCATTTTGGTGGTATTCAAGGAGTTCTCAAAGCATCAGAACATGATTTAAAAAATGTTCCGGGGCTTGGTGAGGTCATGGCGCGTATGATTTATAAAGTGCTGCATGAGTAAGCTGTTGTTTTCAATTATCAGATGCATTTGCCAAAACGACCATTGACGCATGAGTCATTGATCATTTTCATCTTGCTTCAAATGTGGAACAGTACCGCAAAGGTCAAAAAATTGGACAGATCATGTCATTAGAATCGCTGTTTCAGCAGATTGAGCAAAAGCAATGGATTGATATTCCTCAAGGATGGTTACAGGGACGTACAATTTTTGGCGGTCTTGTCGCGGGTATGTTGATTCATAAAGCCATCACCACGATCGCTGATACTGAGAAAAAGCTACTCAGCTGTAGCATTACTTTTGTAGGTCCTGTTGAAGAAGCACCAGTTAAATTAACTGCCGAAATTCTTCGTCAAGGCAAGTCGGTGACGACAATTGAAGTTCGACTGTGGCAAAATGAAGCTGTGCAGAGTATTCTGATTGCCAGTTTCGGAAGTCAACGTGATTCAAAAATCCAGGTCGCAAAAGAGCCTCAAATTCCTGACTTTCCTTCAATTGAGCAAATGAATATTGTCCCGAAGTACTTACCTTTTCCTGAATGTGTAAAGAATTTTCAACTGGGATGGACGGAAGGTCATTATCCCATGACAGGCAGTAAACAGCCTGATTTTGCAGGGCGCTGTCGTTTTGATCCCGAGCTTCATCGTAATCGTGAAATGCAAGTTGCAGATCTGATGACGCTGATGGATGTTTGGCCACCGGGGGTATTGCCCATGTTTAAAATGCCTGCGCCTGCCAGTTCATTGACTTGGCATGTCACTTTGATTCATCCACTGAACAATCAATTGAATGATTGGTTTAAATATCAAGTGATCACAGATTTTGCTGAACATGGCTACGCAACGGAGCATGCCTATTTATGGGACGAGCAAAATCGCCTCATTGCGATTGCAAGACAGACAGTTACTGTATTTGCCTAGTCGACAGTTTTATATGAATCGTATAAAGTATGAATCAAATAGAGCTTTACTCTACATGATTATTTACCATTAAATTGGGTAAATAGGGGACTCACTGGCGGTGTCTATGACTACAGGTCGTATCCTGAATATTCCAAATATCTTGACGCTTGCTCGGATTGCGTTAATTCCAGTTTTTTTAATCATCGCCTATTGGCCACCTGCAATTGGAGTAGGTGGACATACTGGTGGCATGACACGACATATTATTTTGACTGCAATTTTTGTGATTGCTGCAGTCACGGACTGGTTTGATGGTTATCTGGCTCGAACCTTGAACCAGACATCAGCATTTGGTCGCTTTCTAGATCCTGTTGCAGATAAATTGATGGTTGCAGCAGCTTTAATTGTATTGGTGCAATGGCAACCTACCATTGCAATGGCGTTTGCTGCAATTGTCATTATTTCGCGTGAGATTACGGTTTCAGCATTACGTGAGTGGATGGCTGAATTAGGTGCGCGTACCAATGTTGCAGTATCTACTGTAGGTAAGTATAAAACGGCATTTCAAATGATTGCGATCACGGTGTTTCTGTTGAATTGGCAACCTCTTGAAATGTTGGCTTATGCATTACTATATACAGCCGTTATTCTGACATTATGGTCTATGTTCATTTATCTCAAAGCGGCTTGGCCTTATTTAAAGCAGCCTTGATATGCCTCTCTTTTTATTTGAAAATTTGGCAGAGTGGGAAATTTGAGAATTTTACCACTAGGCCATGAATCAAAACGCAAATCATTTCCGGTTCCTGTCAGACTCACTTATTTAAATTAACATCTTCGTCTGAATTTTATCTGGTTGAATGACCTGTTTTTTTAACTGCCCAATGCCCAGATAAGAGATTGATGGCTATCTTATGCTATATTGTTGCATCATAAGATTAAAATAATACTGTAACGGGAAGATTGATAAGTACGCCGTTCTCAGTCGAAATCAGGAATATTTATGTCATCATTGCTTTATTTATCAAATCAAAACTTATATTTATTAGACGGAAATAAAAGTCTAAATGTACCCTGCCAAGCGATTGATCAATATAAGAAAAATCTAGTTGAGATTCAGCAGCGTAAAGAGTGGAAAACCAAAGGTACCGGTGCTCAGTTTATGGGAAATTTTTCACAAGATGAGCAAGTTGATTTAAATCATATTTTTCCAACAGATGTAGTTTTAACATCGGCTAATAAACTGATTTATACCGCATGTTTACAAGAAGGTACATCAATTAATATTAAATCTCTCAAAGATTTGCAAGAAACAGAAGGCTTGATCCTCAGAAAAAATGATTTTGTGGTTCAGGACATGGCATATGATGAAGCTAACCAGCGTTTAGCACTGTCTGTCCATTCAAATGGCTATGAACGCCACATTTGTATTTTACCCTTAGATGCCAATCGGACACAGTATTTAACAGAAGGCGACTGTCAGGACTCGAATCCATGTTTTGATCCTAGAGACCCGATGCAACTTTATTATGACTCTTGTGGTCTGGCTTATGGTGAGCATCGCATTGCCTATAGCCCAAAAGAAATCTACCATTTAGATATGGGAACAGGTGAGTTACAAACGGTGGTATCGGATCCTAAATTTGATTTTTTTAAACCCAAAATGGACGGTTTGGGAAATCTATATTTTATTAAACGACCTTATTCACGTGATGGCAGTCATCACTCGCCAGTGACCACCATGAAAGATATTATTTTTGCGCCGTTCAAAATTATTCGAGCAATTGTTGGCTGGTTAGACTTTTTTACTCAACGATATACTGGCGAATCTTTAAAAACAACATCGGGTAACAATCCTGCAAAGTCTCAACAAAAATCAGAAGAAGAATTATTTGTTGAAGGCAATCTCATCAAAGCGCAACAAAATTTGGAGCGTAATCAGAAGTCTGGAGAAAGATATCCAGGCATGATTCCAAACTCTTGGGAGCTGGTTAAAATGTCCCCTGGTGGGGAAATGTGCACCTTAAAGCGAGGAGTGATGAGCTTCACTTTAAAAGACAACAGTATTTTTTATTCTAATGGAAAATATCTCATTGAAATTGATGCAAATCAAAATGAGCATTTAAGGATAGAAGCTAATCTGATTTCAAAGATTATCTGTGGATGAATTAATGATTTTGAAGGGACGAAAGTGTTTGGCTTTACCTTTTCCGTATTGAGCGTTGTTGCGAAAGTGAGCTTAGCCATGATTTTTCAATGTGATTCAGCTTGATTAACTTGTACTTCTGCCATTGCAAACAGTCACACTTTTGTCTTTAAAGGGTTTTATCATGGGATGCTGCATCATACAAGGAGTATTGAGGCTTCACTGAAAAAGTCATGCAATGGTTAAATACTTATTGATGACTCATCCAAAACACATCACTTTTTGACAATGGTGAGCGATGTGCCATCAAATCCTGATGTATGCTGACCTGTGTGTTTAAGTGAAAATTGCCCTTTTTCTGATTCTCGACAAAGAAATACCGATATTGATTGAAAATCTGCGCGACTGACGAATAAATCCCGTATAGACAGTGTCCATTTTTCTCCTGAACGCAGTTGAGCAATTCGGTTCGAAATTTGCTTGAGCAGATCCATTTTATTCATCCTGATGAATGTGATACATACTTTCTTTGCTATATCATTAAACAATCGTATTGATCACATTAAGTATTTTGTCCTAATGGTTGGGAAGTTGCCGATCAAGCTGATCGGACATGACCATTTTGTGACATGGATATTGCAGTTTAGTGACAATCAAGCAAGCATTTAGAAATAAATGGGCTTTTCTATTTTTCTGCTGAAAAATTCGAATTTGCCAAAATATATTCAATTTCATCTTTTGCAGCAGTTTGAAGCTTGCTGCGGAACGAGCTTACTGCTTGTTCTATCAATGTTTCGGCTTCTAGTTCAAGGCGTAACCGGACACTTTCTAATTCAGAAATGATCTGTGTATCAGCAATACCAAATTGCCGATTGGCATAGTCAATCGCAGGTGTATCTGGATTTTTACTGTATTTTTCACTATAAATTGAAATTTCACGATCAATGTGTTGACGTAAATTTTGTAAACTTAGTGTTTGATGTTGAAACTGTTGAATCTCATCTTTTTGTAATGCCAGGTTATAGGCGTCCTGTCGTGCGCGCTTTTCAGCCAAAGATTTTTCTAACGCCAATTGTTTACGGATACGCGCTTCTTCAATCAATTGCGCCTTTAAATCTGCATAAGCTTGTTCTACTTTGAGTTGAGCAACTTGCATTTCACGTTGGTCGTTGCTTAACCAATTTTGTACATCCGTTTTTGGACTGAGAAGATCACAGATGCGATTAAGGTCATCTACAAAAGTTTGGCGTACAGCCTCAGGCGTATCTAACCAACGCTTTTTAAAATCTTGACCGACATTTAATGTCACCGCATATCTCCTTGGGAAAATATTTAAAATTTATAACTTATAGGTTTGAGGCAGAGTACCCATGTGTCTATAGGCCTTGTATTTCTCTCGACCAACTTGCTTTGCAGACTCATCATTTTCGATGATTTCTATAATGTGACTAAATTGTGTCACTTGTTCAAGTGCTTGACTGTTAAAATTAAACACAATCCATTCAGATGATTCGGGAAGTTTGGATGAAATACAGATCGGTGCGTCGACTTGATCAATACCATGGGCCAGAAAACTGCCGGGATCAAAACACCACAAATATTCATCCAGTTGTTGTTGCATGTCTACGTCAGGACAATGCAGCCAGATTTTAGCTGCATTTCGTAGAATTTTACGACATAAACGACAAGCACTCTCCACTTGTCGTTCAGGGCTTTTTTCGAACAAATAAAAGCTAATTTTAGCCATTCGTCGTTACACGATTGGCAATGAATTGCATGAGTAACGGTACTGGACGACCAGTAGCGCCTTTGTTTGCGCCAGAGTTCCAAGCTGTACCCGCAATATCCAGGTGTGCCCAACGGTAGTCACGAGTAAAGCGTTCCAAGAAACACGCTGCGGTGACTGCACCTGCTTTAGGACCACCGATATTGGCGATATCAGCAAATGGTGAGTCAAGTTGCTCTTGATAGTCATCATACACTGGCATGCGCCATACACGGTCAAATGATGCATGTCCTGCCGCAGTGATTTCTTCTGCAAGTTCGTCATCAGGTGTAAATAAGCCTGAAACCACCGAACCCAATGCGACTACACAGGCACCCGTTAATGTTGCAATATCGATCACTAAAGCAGGGTTGAAACGCTTGATATAGGTTAAAGTATCGCAAAGTACCAAACGACCTTCTGCATCTGTGTTTAAGATTTCAACGGTTTGTCCACTCATGGTGGTGACAATATCACCTGGGCGTGTTGCATGACCTGATGGCATGTTTTCAGCAGCAGCAATGGCACCAACTACATGAATCGGTAATTGAGCTTCACATAAGGCTCGGATGGTACCCAATACCGATGCTGAGCCACACATATCAAATTTCATTTCATCCATGCCTAAGCCTGGTTTCAGTGATATGCCCCCGGTATCAAAAGTAACGCCCTTACCAACCAATACAATTGGTGCTTGCTCTATATCCGCCTTATATTCAAGTGTGATCACACGTCCAGGTCGGTCAGAACCTTTGCTCACGGCAAGAAAAGCATTCATGCCTAAATCAGCCAACTGCTGTTCTTCGAGTACAGTGACTTTTAGTAAATCTGGAAATTCAGCAGCTAAAGCACGGGCTTGTTCTGCTAAATATTCTGGGAAGCAAATATTTGGCGGGCAATTACCCAGGTCACGCGTATAGTCTTGACCTTTTTGCACAGCAGAGATCAAATGCAGTTTTTCAGTATTTAAATCTGATTGTGTTGCAATAAATTCAATGCTTTCTAGACTAAATTCATTTTTTTTAGATTTATACTCATCATAACCATAAGCGGCTTGAGTTAAACTTAATGCAAATAAATAGTGCAATTCTGAAGGGAGAGCAGAGATATCAATACTGATTTGCTGGAATTTTTTTTGTGAGGCTTTGATAATGGTTTGTGCGATTTTTGCTAATTTTGCAACTTTGATTTCAGATGCTTTGTCTAAACCAATTAAGGTGCATTGTGCAACTTGAGTCAGCTTTCCGATAAGTGGTAAAGTTTCATTCAAGCTTGCTTTATATTGAATGCTATCAATCAATGTATTTAAATCATTGATTTTATATGTTTCTTGGACCTGTTTTAAGTTTTCAGAATCCACCAGAATGAATAACGCCTGGCGAGATGTAGACGCTGAAAATGACGTGTTGATCGTAAGTTTCATATGTTGTCTTTGTGCCTGTTGTACATTTCAAATCATTAAACCATTGAACCACTTCAAATGGTAGAATTTCAATCTAGTTTTATAATTTTAACTTCGGGTAAACTAGCGCTACGTCATGATACTACCCTTATTTGGAAGATTAATTTGATTATTCGACGCTACCTTGTCAAACAAGTCGTTTCGACCTCCTTAGTGGTGGTTGCATTATTGACACTCATCATGATGGGTGGGCAACTGATTAAGCAATTTGGTCGTGCTGCAATGGGGCGTGTAGATCCAAGTATTCTCTTGAGTATTATTGGGTTTCGTTTACCTGAGTTCCTGACCTTAATTCTTCCATTGGGTTTCTTTATTGGGCTGATGTTGGTTTTTGGCCGTTTATATGTTGATCATGAAATGGCAGTGCTCAATGGCAGTGGGATCAGTCGCATTCAGGTTGCTCGATTATTAATTCCCTTGACCATTGTTTATTTGTTTGTACAAAGTGCATTAATGATCTGGATTTCACCTTGGGGAATTCGTCAGTATGAGCAATTGGTTTCTACCCAAGCTGTGCGAACCGGATTTGATTTAGTTCGACCCAGAGAATTTATTTCATCGGGCGCATATACGATTTATGCCGGCTCTCTGTCTGAAGATCGAAAAAACCTCAAAGATATTTTCTTTTATCAGCGTGCAGAGAAAGAGGGTAAACCTGATGTCATGATTTTAGCGAAAGAAGCGACACGTGTGGAAATGGCCAATGAAACCGCAAGTGTTGTAGACTTGGTTCAAGGTCGACGCTATGAAATTTATCCAGGAACACCGAAATATAGTCAAACGGAATTCCAAACCTACCGTTTACGTTTAGAAAATAACAAAGAAGCTAAGTTTGAAAGTGATGAAGTCGAAGCACTAAGTATTGGAAAGTTGCTTGAGAACAAAGATGATCCTGTCATACAAAGTGAGTTGGGATGGCGTTTGTTTGTACCATTCTCAATGATTGTAGCACTCATGCTGGCAACAGCTTTATGCGAAGTCAGCCCACGTCAGGGTCGCTACCTTAAACTCTTCCCCGCCTTATTGATTTTTGCCAGTTTGATTGTGGCTTTAATGGCGATTAGAACAAGGATCAGCAAAGATGAAGTCGGAATCTGGGCATATCCTGCAATACTCTTGTTCTATGCGATTGCCGCTGCTTTATTTTCAAGAAAGCAGAAGTTGGCACCTAAGATTAAGAAGCAAATACAGCGAGTGAAATCATAATGTTAGCACGTAGAATTGTCGCAAAACATGTGACCAAAACCACCGTACTCGCTATGGTAGGCGCAACAGCTGTGCTGTCCATTCTGCAGATTTTATTCACGTATTTAGGTGAGCTCAGTAGCTTAAAAGACAATTATACAGCGTGGAATGCATTGCAGTATGTTTTGTGGGGCGCACCTCGTTATCTCTATGAAATTCTTCCCATTGCTGCTTTGATCGGTGCTGTTTTAGGTTTAGGCTCTATGGCATCAAATAGTGAGTTGATTGTCATGCGCGCCGCAGGCATTAGCTTATGGCGTATTGTTGGATGGGTAATGCGTTCAGCGATGCTTTTGGTGGTGCTTTCTTTTGCTTTAAGTGAATTTGTTATTCCTTATACCAATGAGCAAGCCAAAAGTATTAAAAGTCATCGTAGCGTCGCTGCACTGGGTGAAGTAAAAGGCTATTGGACTCGCGAAGGGCAACGATTTATCTATATTGATTATGCCAATTCACAAGGGACGTTGAAACAAGTTCAGGTGGTGGATTTCGATGAAAACTATCGAATGAAATCTTTGCTCAATTCTGAAGAAGGTCAGTTTTTAAAAGAAGGGCAATGGAATTTAAAACAGACGGCTCAAGTCAATTTACTTGCCAATGGTCAAGCACAAGTGATTGATCAAAATCAGCAGAATTTAGCACTTGCACTACAGCCTAAGTATGTCCATATGGTGACAATTGATCCAGAAGATTTAGCACCAAGTCAGTTGTTAAGTTTTATGGATTATATGCATGAATACAGCCAAGTACCGAAAACCTATCTATTGGCTTTCTGGAAAAATGTAGGTTTGCCTTTTGCCTTGCTGGCACTGGTTTTGATTGCCTGTTCATTTATTTTTGGCCCCTTACGTCAGCAATCTATGGGGTTCCGTTTGGTGATCGCCTTATTTGTGGGCTTGGCATTCTATTATGTACAGGACTTTTTAGGTTATGCCAGTCTGATTTATGCGCCATCACCAGCATGGTTTGTCTTTTTACCGATCGTATTTATGTTTGGTATAGGGAGCTATTTATTGTATCGCGCTCGATAATAAATCGATACTGAGAGCAAGGTAAACTACAGCGAATAAGATAAGAATTTTAGATCGTGGCAAGCAGTTATTGCCATTGTCTGAGGATAGAGTCTGCCGTAAAAAAACGGTAAGATATGACGATTAATTTGTAAACAGTAAAAAGAGTGTAAATCATGACGGATGCAACTGCTGGCAAAATCCCTCACGTTCTGGTGATTATGGATGGTGTGGGTCATCGTGAAGCGGTCGAAGATAATGCGTTTTTAGCAGCAAAAACGCCAAATCTAACCATGATGCAAGAAAAGCATCCGCATAGTTTAATTTCAGGTTCTGGTGAAGATGTGGGTTTGCCAGACGGTCAAATGGGTAACTCAGAAGTCGGGCACATGAATTTGGGTGCTGGTCGTGTGTTGTACCAAGACTTCACTCGCATTACCAAAGACATTCGTACGGGTGCTTTTTTTGAACATGAAGTATTGGTCGATGCCGTAGAAAAAGCCAAAGCGGCAAATGGCGCTGTCCACATTATGGGCTTGTTGTCTGAAGGTGGTGTACATTCACATCAAGATCATATTATTGCAATGTGTGAGTTGGCTTTAAAACGTGGTGCAAAAGTTTATTTGCATGCATTTTTAGATGGTCGTGATACCCCTCCACGCAGTGCAAAACCTTCTTTAGAAAAATTGGACGCGATCTTTGCGCAATACCCTCAACAAGGTCGTATTGCGACAATCATAGGTCGTTACTTTGCAATGGATCGTGATAACCGTTGGGATCGTGTAGAGCAAGCTTATCGCTTAATTACGGAAGGTGAAGCTTTGCGTGTTGTTGATTCAGCAACTGAAGGTTTAGAACAAGCCTACGCGGCGAATGAAAATGATGAGTTTGTAAAAGCAACGCGTATCGGCGGCATCGCAAAAGTTCAAGATGGCGATAGCATTGTTTTTATGAACTTCCGTGCGGATCGTGCCCGTGAAATTACCAAAGCTTTTGTGGAAAAAGATTTTGCTGGCTTTGAGCGTAAAGTGGTTCCTCAACTTTCAAAGTTTGTCATGTTGACACGCTATCAGGCAACTATTGATGCGCCTGTGGCTTATATGCCAGAAGAATTAAAAAATTCAATTGGTGAGTACCTTTCATCTTTAGGTAAAACCCAATTGCGTATCGCGGAAACTGAAAAATATGCGCATGTGACATTCTTCTTCAGCGGTGGGCGTGAAGATGAGTATCCTGGAGAAAAGCGTATTTTGATTCCATCACCTAAAGTTGCAACTTATGATTTACAACCAGAAATGAGTGCACCTGAAGTGACCGACAAACTTGTCGAGGCAATTAATTCCGGTGAGTTTGATCTTTTGGTCGTGAACTATGCAAATGGTGATATGGTCGGGCATACAGGTGTATTTGATGCAGCAGTTAAAGCTGTTGAAGCAGTCGATGTAAGTTTGGGACGTTTGTATGAAGCTGTTATGGCAAAACATGGACATATGCTGATTACTGCTGATCATGGCAATGTTGAGCAAATGCAGGACTATGTGAGTGGTCAGGTGCATACTCAACATACTACAGAACTTGTACCGTTTATTTATGTTGGTCCAACCTCAGCAACAATTGCAGAAGGTGGCGTGCTTGCAGATGTTGCTCCAACAATCTTAACTTTAATGCAGCTTCCTGTACCACAAGACATGCAAGGTCGCAATTTAATTACATTGAAAGTCTAAATATCATTATTCAAATTTAGGTGCGGGAATGGTTCAAGCTTGGAAGTATGTTTTTGTATTAACAGGATTATTAACTTGTGGGAGCCATTCCGTTTGGGCAGCAGAAAATGCTGCCGCACTTGATTTTGATGGTGATGTTGAAGAAAGCATTGCAGAAGTTCCAATTGAATCAATTGAACAATTTGTTCAGATTTACGGCATTGTCAAAGACAATTATGTTCAAGAAAAACCAGATGATGTACTGTTCTTACAAGCCATTAAGGGGCTAGTCAGTGGCTTAGACCGTTATTCGCGCTATTTAAGCCCTGAAGAATATAAACAATTGATGCAATATACGGAAAGTGATCTTGCAACAGCTGACTTTGAATTGGGTTTTGATAGTCATATTCATCAGTGGAAAATTCAGAATTTACGAGAAAACGCCGATTCATTTAAATTAGGTTTAAAAAATGGATTCACCATTTTTAAAATTGAAAATCAAGAACTGAAAAATTTAAATGCTGAACAAGTTGAAGACTTGCTGCATGGTTCGATTGGATCTACCTTTCAGTTACAGCTGAATGAGAAAAGCCCTGCAATCACTGTGGTCAGAAATCGTAAGCTTGATGTTGCTGATATTGAACCTGTAATGTTGCATAATCAGGTCTTAGTGCTTAAAGTTAAAGTTTTTCAACAAGATACTGCAAATGAAATCAAGCGATTAATCGAAGAATATAGCACTCAAAAAATCAAAGCAGTTTTATTTGACCTGCGTAATAATCCAGGCGGCTTGCTTTCCGCAGCTGTTGAAACAGCAGATCTGTTTTTAAGCCAAGGTGTTATTGTTTCCACCAAAAGTCGTTCCGAAGGAAACCAACAGTTTCAAGCTCTACCTGGTGATGAGTTTTCTAATATTAAATTAGGCATTTTGATCAATGGTCGTTCTGCTTCAGCTGCTGAAGTATTTACTGCTGCCATGAAAGAGCATCAACGTGCATGGGTGGCAGGTGAAAAAAGCTATGGCAAAGGCGTGGTACAGAAGCTATTTCCATTGCCAAATGGTGCAGCTTTACAGATGACTGTTTCGCATTATTATACCCCGAATGGCAGTATGATTGATGGACAGGGGATTCGTCCGAACTGGGAATATCCTTGGGCATTGGATCAAAAAGAAGAAACTTATTTAAACAATGTTGCAGACCAATTACTAAAACATCGCTGATCGGATATGGATGGCATAAAAAAGCTGCGCATTTCAATGCGCAGCTTTTTTATGCTATTTTCTCTGTAATGCGACAATACTGATCTAGCGAATTATTGACTCGACAGCCGTAAAAATGCCAAGCCATAGTGCTATCAGTGCAATGTGTTGCTTTTGCTTTGACTATTCATCATCTGTATCTAAGCCAAATTTTTTCAAACGGTAACGTAGAGAACGGAAGGTCATACCCAGTTTTTTCGCAGCCAAGGTACGATTCCAATGCGTCTGGTTTAATGCCGATAATAGAACTTCTTTTTCAACATTTTCCAGATATTGTTCCAAACCTTCTTTTGGAATGTTGGATGCTCTGTTCGGAAGTTCAATCGCCGTATGATTGGTCGGGGAAGATTCAAGGGATTCGATTTTGTTGATACTACTTCGTTGCGGTGCAGGCTGAAGTTGCTGAATATCGATAGAATCCTCATCACACATCGTGATGGCTTTTTCAATAATATTGCGCAGTTCACGAACATTACCCGAATAATGTTGTTGTAAAAGAAATGCTTTGGCTGCTTCCGTAAATGATTTACTCGGAATTCGCCATTCAGTACAAATTTGTTGAATAAAATGATTGGCTAGAATCAAGATGTCATGTTCACGATCACGTAATGGTGGGAGCGAGATATCCATGACATGGATTCTAAAAAACAAGTCATGGCGGAACTTGCCTTGTTCAACCAGTGCTTCGATATTTTGATGGGTTGCACTGATAATGCGAAAATCAACTTCAATTTCTGTATCGCTGCCCAAAGGGCGAATTTTCTTTTCTTGAACGGCACGCAAAAGTTTAGCCTGCATGGCTAAAGACAGTTCGGCAACTTCATCCAAGAACAGGGTGCCACCATTGGCAGCCTGAACAAGTCCTTGTTTGTCTTGAGTTGCGCCAGAAAAACAGCCTTTCTTATGTCCAAAGAGCTCACTCTCCATCAATTCTTCAGAGATTGCGCCACAGTTGATTGCAATAAATGGACTATCACTGCGGTTACTGAGTAAATGAATAAGATTTGCGACCACTTCTTTTCCAGTGCCAGACTCGCCAGTAATAAATACAGGCGCTTGTGAACGGGCAATTTTTTTGATCGATTCTCTTAATTTACGAATGATTTGTGAGTCACCAATGAGCATGGATTCTTCAATGGGTGCTTTGGTGACTGCTTCATTCAACTGTGGAACATGCAGGGCTTTTTGTAAAAGTTGTTGTAAATGTAATTGATTGATCGGTTTACTAACAAAATCAAAAGCCCCAGCTTTAAGTGATGCAATTGCGATTTCCATATTGCCATATGCTGTGAGTACAGCGATAGGCGTTTTCGGATAATGTTGAGATACATGTTTGACCAAATCTAAACCACTCCCGTCAGGCAGGTTTAAATCCGTAATACAGGCATCATATTTATATTCGCTAAAAAAATATTTGGCTTGCTGTAAATGATGCGCCATATGTGTTTTGATGCCCATTCGCGATAAGCTCATTTGCATCAGCATACATAAATCTTGTTCATCATCTACAAGTAACACCAATGGTTGTCGTGTAGTCATATCCCCAAAAACCTAATCTAATCCATGCGTGGGCATTCGATACGAAAGCATGCCCCTTGTTGTTTTTGCTCAACGTAAATTAATTTCGCTTGATTTGCTTCGCATATAGTTTGCGATAGGTACAATCCTAAACCAGTTCCATTGATTTCGGTACTAAAAAATGGCTGAAATAATTGTGAAAGGTCTTGTTTTGTGACACCTTTCCCATAATCAATTACATCTATACAAATATGCGTCTCATTTTTAAATGCCTTGACCAAAACGTATTCCGCATTTTGATCATTATGGCGTAATGCATTACGCAATAGATTGACAAGGACTTGCCTCAGTTGAGAATCATCAAAATAAATCAAAAGATCAGCTTCAATTTCAGTTTTGATTTTAGCTTGGGCATCACTCAAATCATGTCGCAATAAATCATCTAAAAATACTGGCAAGTCGATTTGACTGGCATGGATTTTTTTGTTTTTTGCCATGTCTAAGGTATCTTTGATAATACTGTTAATACGAACCGTTTGTTTGGTAATCATTTGATGGAGTAAGGCTTGCTGCTGTTCATCACTCATCAGAAAAAGATCGTTTGCCTGTGCAATCGCAGCGAGTGGGTTGCGAATTTCATGGGCAATACTTGCTGATAATTGCCCCAATGCTGCAAGCTTAAGCTGCTGTACTTTTTGATTAATTTTTTGTGCATCTTCAAGGACAAGAAGTGTGAGTGCCTGATGTGGAACGATCAGCTTTTGTACCCGAATATCAACGGTAAAAGAGGATTGCTGTGATTCAAACTGAAAACGTTCACCATCTCGTAACATGGCATCTTTTAAAATTTCATACAGATCAGGTTGGAAATTGGACAGGTGGTATTGCTCATGTGCATACAGTGGCGATATCCCTAAAAGCGAACATGCAGCAGGATTGCTGACAATAATTTTGCACTTTTCATCGAGTACCAAATAACCGACTTCGATTTGTTCTAAAATGTAGCGGTTGATATTTTGTAACTTAAACAGCTCTAAAGACTGGTAAGTATTTAAGGATTCAAGAACCTGAAATCGGTTGATTGCAATTTGTCCGATTCCGTACACCATAAAAAACAGGAAAGCCAATAAGGCACTGTTACTGATATTATTTAAATTAGAAAAATCAAAATAGCTGCCTAGAAATTGCTGATAGATAATGGCAATGACAGACACTAAAGTAATGAATAATGCTTTGTTTTTGCTCAGTAAAAAATTTGCAGTAAAAACAGCGATCACAAATAAAATACTGATGGCTAAGTTCGGACCATTCAGCGCAAATACCAAAATGCTGAGGAATGGAATATCAACAATAAAAAAACCAATGAACTGCTGTGCAACGCCATGAGGATAAAATTTCAGCAGCATCATTTGCAGTGCTGCAATGATGGTAAAGGTCGCGATCGAATAAAAATATAAGCTTGGATATTCGTAGTGAACAGGTTGATTTTCTAAGGTAATCAGAAAAATAATGATTAAACAAAAGGCAATAATCAGTCGATAACCTGAGTAGAGTGTGCCTAGACGGTAAATTGTTTGATAAATAGGAACAGATACCGTAGACGACATACTAACACTCAAAGGTAGATCATTGTTTGATAAGATTTATGGTTTAATCAGACCATAACGTATGGCAAGATGGGTGAGTTTGACATCACTATCAAGTCCCAGTTTTTCAAAGATACGGTAGCGATAGGTATTGACCGTTTTTACACTCACAAAAAGCTTGTCTGAAATTTCTTGGGCGCTGACACAATTTACCACCATCATCGCAACCTGCATTTCTCGTTCTGAAAGTGCGTCGAAAGGGGAAGTTTGGGTATCTGATAAATATGAGCTGGCAAGTTGCTCTGCAATATCCGCACTAAAGTATTTTCCACCTTGCATGACTTTTTTGATTGCGCGAACCATTTCTGTAATGGGCGCACCTTTGGTGATATATCCCCGGGCACCTGCTTTGAGTAACAGAGACGGATAGGGTTCCTCAGCTAAACCACTGACTGCTAAAACTTTGGTATCAGGTGCGGTCTGTAATAAACGACGTGTCGTTTCTACACCACCAATACCGGGCATATTGACATCTAAAAGAACGACATTAGGGTGTTGCTGCCTTACAATGGTAATGGCTTCTTCACCAGATTCTGCTTGTCCGATGACTTGAATATCAGTCTGATCTTCTAACATTCTGCAGATGCCTGTTCTTACTAATTCATGGTCATCTACCACTAAAACAGTAATCACTTACACCTCCTTAAATTTTCCAATATCAACATTTTTGTTACATAAAGCAAAAAAGACTTGCAATGACATAACAAAATTGGCAATCCTATTCCTAATATCTATTCAATATTTGCGCACAATACATTGTGATTGAAATATTCGTTTTAATATAGTCACGTTTGAGTGTAAATGTAAGTCATATTTGAGGTAATTAGCAAGTTTGTGAATACCTCCCTGAGGTGAGTAAGTTATCGTGGAAAAACCAAAAAAAACGTTAATGCATGTGCTGAGTCTGTCAGTACTACTCAGTTTGAGTTCAACAAGTTTTGCTGAAATCATCATGAATTCAGGGGGAAGCGGACAAGCGAGTGTAAGTTGGTCATCTTCCGATGCAAGCCAACTATTAAATGGTGATTCTGTTGACGATGATGGTGAAGACATTTCACCTAAAGGCTCAACTACTTTAACCACAACAATTCGTCCATCGAATGCTGCACCAACGACGCTGACCAATAGGTCCGTGCAGATTTATGATACCAATAGTTATAACAGTCAACCTTTAGTCAATGCTCGTGCTGCGCTCGTAATGGATGCAACAACGGGTGAAGTGCTTTACAGTAAAAATACCAATACTTCGATGCCAATTGCTTCCATTACCAAATTGATGACTGCAGTAATTACGGCAGATGCACGTTTGAATATGTCCGAAGAGATTACACTTCAACAGATTGATTTTGCAGGGGCAGGTGGTAAGAACTCAAGCTCAACTTTAAAAGTTGGCGATAGCATGAATCGTGCTGAAATGTTACTTGTAGCATTGATGAAGTCTGAAAATCCGGCAGCAGCAGCCTTGGCGCGGACCTATCCAGGTGGGCGTCAAGCATTTATTGCGGCGATGAATGCAAAAGCACGTCAACTGGGCATGACCTCTACACGTTATGTCGAGTCTACAGGTTTAGATCCACACAATGTATCCTCTGCACGTGATTTAGGCATTTTGGTAAGTGCGGCAGCTCAGTATGGTCTGATTCGTCAATTCTCTACCACAGCACATTATGACTTTAATTTAGGCTATCGCATCCTTAAATCAAATAATACCAATGCGCTGGTTCGTAATGGTGGATGGAATATCAATATTTCCAAAACAGGATATATCAATGAAGCAGGACGTTGCGTAGTGATGCATACCACTGTGAATAGTCGTCCGGCTGTTGTGGTCTTATTGGGGGCAAGCTCATCGCAGGCGCGTACCAATGATGCAACCAACTTGTTGAATTGGGTGAGTAATTTGCCTAAACGTATTTAAGTATTTGGATTTTAAAAAGCTCTTCAATATGAAGAGCTTTTTTTGTATTTCAACAAAGCCAATATCCGGGATTTGATGCGTGAAGTGATATGTTTCTATTTTAAAAATGAGTCAATGATAAACAGGCAGACAAGTGAAGATGATAAAGCGGTCAGCAATAACTGTTGAGTTGAGACAATAAAAAACCAGTTGCAAGCAACTGGTTTTTTATCATAAGAAAGATTTCTTACATATTAGAAAGAATCGAGTCACGGACTTGATTGAGGGTTGCATCAATCGATAACATCACGGCATCTTCACATTGTTTGATGGCTGTATCTGGATCTTTTAAGCCATTACCTGTCACAGTACATACAATTACAGAACCTTCAGCGATTTTACCTGCTTTAATATCACGGATTGCACCGCCGATCGATGCAGCCGACGCTGGCTCAACAAATACACCTTCATACATAGACAGCAAACGTTGTGCTTCTAAGATTTCAGCATCAGTTAACTCATCAAACCAACCCTTTGAATCACGCACAACGGCTTTTGCATGATTAAAGCTTTGTGGATTACCAATACGGATTGCTGTTGCAACAGTCTCTGGATTTTCAACTGGTCCACCACGAAGGAATGGTGCAGCCCCTGAAGCTTGATAGCCCACCATTACAGGACGACCTTCAGGATTTGGACCTGTAAACTGATCAGTTTCAGGGTCATAAACCACTTGTTCAAACTCTTCAATGGTTTGGTTTGCAACTGCTTCAGTGTAGCCCATCCAGTGTGCAGTGATATTTCCTGCATTACCTACCGGCAGGCAGTGGTAATCAGGTGCACGACCTAATGCTTCTACAATCTCATAAGCAATGGTTTTCTGACCTTGTAAACGGTAAGGATTGATCGAATTTACAATAGTCACAGGCGCTTTATCTGCCACTTCTTTTACCAGGCGCATACCGTCATCAAAATTACCACGGATTTGCATGGTAATCGCACCGTACATCATTGCTTGAGCCATTTTACCCATGGCAATTTTGCCTTCTGGGATCAAGACAAATGCTTTGATTCCTGCACGAGCAGCATAAGCAGCAGCGGCTGCAGAGGTATTCCCTGTAGACGCACAGATAATCGCTTTAGAACCTTCTTCAACTGCTTTGGTCACAGCCATGGTCATACCACGGTCTTTAAATGAACCCGTTGGGTTTAAACCTTCGTATTTCACATAAATTTCAACATTTTTGCCAATAAGACGTGGAATGTTGTCTAATTTAATCAGGGGCGTATTGCCTTCATTTAAAGAAATAGCACGTGTAGTTTTGGATACGGGGAGGCGGTCACGATAGCGATCAACAAGTCCTGTATAGCGATTGGCATTAGACATGATGGTGTTCCAGTTGTATGTAGAGCAAATAAAGGTATTCTTTTCGCCTCTAGCCTCTGATCAGAGAAGCTGAATTCGCCATTTGATCGGTTTGAAATGACGAATATATCTGCATCTTTATTATCGATGCAGATGAGGAGAGGATTAAATCCGATTAGTTATCGAGCAATTCTAAACGAATTCGTACGATTTCGCCATGAATAGCAGGTAAGGCTTGAATTTGTGCAATTGCTTCATTCATTTTTGATTCAATAATTGGATCAGTCAAAATCACAATCGGGATCAAATCTTTTAAGCGCGGCTGCTGCATGATTGCATCAATACTGATTCCTGCACGGCTCAAGATAGTAGTGACATCTGCAAGTACGCCCGTTTGGTCTTCAGCATTTAAACGCAAATAGTAACCTGTGGTCATTTCATCGCTGGATAAAATAGGCAAATCTGAAAGTGCTTCAAAAGCCAATTGTGGAATTGTCCCTGAACCATCTTCTGTATAGATGATGTCACGGACAATATCCACAACATCTGCAACAACAGCAGAGGCAGTTGGGCCAGCACCTGCACCGGCACCATAATAAAGTGTTGGACCTACGGCATTGGCGTGTACCAATACTGCATTTTTTACACCATTGACATTGGCAATCAGTTCTTCTTCAGGGATCAGCGTTGGATGAACACGCAATTCAATGCCTTTTGCTGAACGACGTGCTATTCCCAGATGCTTGATTTTATAACCAAGTTCTTCTGCATATTTAACATCTTGTGCCGTTACTTTGGTAATTCCTTCAGTATAGACCTTGTCAAACTGTAAAGGGATACCAAATGCGCATGATGCAAGAATCGTAAGCTTATGTGCTGCATCAATGCCTTCCACATCAAATGTTGGATCAGCTTCTGCATAACCAAGTTCTTGTGCTTCTTTAAGAACATCGGCAAAGGCGCGACCTTTTTCACTCATTTCAGTGAGGATGAAGTTACCTGTACCATTGATGATTCCTGCTAGCCATTCAATTTTATTGGCAGCCAAGCCTTCACGAATGACTTTGATAATCGGGATACCACCCGCAACTGCTGCTTCATAGGCGATCTGTACATGATGATCATCAGCAGCTTTAAAAAGTTCGTTGCCATGTTCAGCCAGTAAGGCTTTATTCGCGGTAACCACTTGTTTGCCATGTTTGATGGCTTCCATAATTACTTCATAAGCAGGATGAATCCCGCCCATAACTTCAACCACAACGTCTACATCAGGTTGGCGCACGATCTCTAGCAGATCTGCACTTTGCTTCACACTTGCAGGTAAATTTAGATCTGGACGTGGACGACGGGTGCCTACGTGGGTAATTTCAATTTCTCGACCGGTGCGACGTCTAATTTCAGCAGCGTTTTCTTGTAGTAGTTTAAGGGCTCCACCGCCTACGGTTCCTAGACCGAGTATTGCCAGACGAACTGGTTTCACGTCACACTCCAATTATGCATATAAATTATATTAAGCTTAGATCATAGCTAAAAAATGCGCCAGACTCTAGAGTCTGGCGCATCTTTATATTGAGCTATAAATAATAGTAAATTTACTGATAAAAATTATTTATTTAAACGGCTTTCAATTTCATCAGCTGTCATATAACCGCCCAGATATTCACCCTCTGCATTGTAGATTGCAGGGGTACCGTTTACGCCCATTCTTAAGCCTAAAGCGTAGAGATCACGAACTGGATTTTTACATGTTGCAGGTGGAAGGGCTGTACCTGCAATAGCTTGATTGAAGGCACTATGGCGATCCGCACTACACCAAATACTTTCCATGGTTGGAATAAACTGTTCACCACGTGGCCAAGGGATATAGCGAATTTCAATGCCTTTTGCCGTGATTTCACCAATATGTTCATGAAGTTTATGGCAATATGGGCAACTTGCATCGGTAAACACATAAATCACATGTTTAACTTTACCTTGTGCCGGATAAACCAAGAGGTCTTTAACATTTAAATCTGCAAAGTGTTTTTTATTTTCAGCCGCTTGAAGTTTGTCACCAATACTACTGAGTTTTTCACCCCCTAAACGAATGACATCGCCTTGGATCAGGAATTTACCGTCAGCAGTTGCATAAACAGAGCTCATTCCTTCCATGCTGATCCAATACAGATTTGGCATTTCAGTCGGTTTGGCATCCAAGATTTTGGCATTTACACCGGCTTTCTTGAAATTGGCTTGGAGTGTTTGGATGAGGCGTTGTTTAGCGTCACGTTCAGTTAAATTTGATGCCTCACCAGTTGCGGGTGCTGTTGCAGTCAAAGTGTCATCTTTTTTTGAGTCTGGCGTTTTTGAACAAGCACTCACTGCCATCGTGCTTGCAATCAGACAAGCCAACATCAATTTTGAACGATTCAATTGCATAAATAACTCTTTTATGTTTCTTCAGCATTATTGTGTGGGGAATTAGCATAGCAAAAAAATGAAAGCCATACTTTAAAACTTGATTAAGGGATGTAAATTATCAGTATGGCTTTAATTTGAAAAACTCAAGCACGGGGGTGATATTTTTCATGCAATTGCTGCATACGCACCTGAGCCACATGGGTATAGATTTGGGTGGTGGAGAGATCACTATGCCCCAAGAGCATCTGCACCACACGTAAATCAGCACCGTGATTGAGGAGGTGTGTTGCAAAGGCGTGCCGTAAAGTATGTGGGGATAATTCTGCTTGAATACCCGCTTGCAAAGCATAACGTTTAATTGCATACCAAAAGTTTTGTCGACTCATGATACCGCCGTGTTGGGTTAAAAATAAGTAATCGGTTGCTGACTTATAGAGCTGAGGTCGAGAAGTATTTAAGTATTGTTCAACCCATTCACAAGCGACCTCTCCTAAAGGAACCAAACGCTCTTTGTTGCCTTTACCTGTAATTCGGAGATAACCCTGTTTTAAATTGATCAAATCGAGTCTTAGATTTAAAAGCTCAGATACACGTAGTCCGCAGGCATAGAGTACTTCAAACATTGCTCGGTCACGTAAGCCCAATGCTGTACTCACATCAGGTGCTTGGATCAATAATTCTACATCCTGCTCAGATAAATCTTTCGGTAGTGCTCGTCCAAGTTTTGGAGTTTTATGAATGGCGACCGGATTATCAAGACGAATCTTTTGCTCACGTAAAAATTTAAAAAATGAACGAAGTGCTGAAAGTGAGCGCGCAATCGAGCGCGGACTTTTACCCTGTTTGGTCAGCTCAATCAGCACATCGGAAATATCGTCATGTGTCCAATCGGGTAAATAAGCATTTACACATTCACTACATTGAATTAAGTCGGATAAATAGGCATTTCTTGTATGCGGACTGACCGTTTGAGCAATTAAATAATCACGAAAACCTTGTAAAAAGCTTAAATTTTCAGGAATGACAACAGCAGTTGGAATACGTGGTTTCTTATTTAACATGGTCTTAGCAAAGTTTAAAGCGTCTTTATGAGAAGAATGTAGACTAAAAAAATAAAGAAGTCGAATATCTAAGGTGAATGAGAATTGTAATGAACCTTACTTGGTAATTATTCTCATTTGTATGTATAATAAACTATATATCGTATTCATTTTAGGGTTAATTGCAGTGCGTTTGTCAGACTTGAAAGTAAAGCAAACTGCCATTATCTCAAAGGTCAGTCGCACCTCAGAAGATAATGTCAATCAGCCAGATTTAGTGGCAAGCCGTTTGGAAACACTAGGTTTTGTGCCTGGCACACGTGTACAAGTGATCACAAAAGGAATTTTTGGCGGTGATCCTATTTTAATTCAAATTGGTTTTACTCGATTTGCTTTACGTAAAGTGGAAGCGCAGAAAATTGAAATTCAACAGGCATTAGAAGGAGCTTCCGCATGAGCGAAACTTTACGTATTGCTTTAGTGGGAAATCCTAACTGCGGTAAAACTTCTCTTTTCAATCACCTCACTGGAACACGCCAGAAAGTTGCCAACTATGCAGGGGTGACCGTCGAGCGTAAAGTCGGCGCTTTTAATTTACCTTCCGGTCGCACGGTTCGTGTTCTGGATTTGCCTGGAACGTATAGCTTAGATGCTACCAGTCCCGATGAAGCCATTACCCGTGATGTTGTCTTGGGGAAAATTGCAGATGAGCAGGATCAACAAGCGTTTTTATGTGTGGTTGATGCCACCAATTTAAAACTACATTTGGGTCTGGTTCTTGAAGTCATTGAGCAAGGCAAGCCGATCCTACTTGTACTCAACATGATAGATGAGGCTCGTCGCCGTGGTATGCAAATCAATACCCAGAAACTATCACAACGTTTAGGGATTCCTGTCGTTGAAACAGTTGCTGTGCGAAATGCAGGGATTGAAAACCTGATGGCGGCTTTGGAAGATGAAAAATTCCGTACCCCAAGTACAGAACTTAGTGATGTAAAGCTTTCAGGTTCTAATCATGAAAAAATCGATCAAATCTTAAAGGATGTGGTGGTTTTTGTAGATCATGAAGATAAGCGAACAGACTTTCTTGATAAAATTTTCCTGCATCCTGTTTTAGGGCTTCTCAGCCTTGCACTCATGATGTTTGTCGTGTTCCAAGCCGTGTTTGCTTGGGCTGCACCATTCATGGACGGAATTGAAGAATTCTTTGCCTGGTTTGGTGAATGGGTGGGGCAATTTATTTCACAGCCATTGCTGAATAGTTTGGTGGTTGACGGTGTGATTGCGGGCGCAGGAAGTGTGGTGGTGTTTTTGCCACAGATTCTGATTTTATTCTTCTTTATTTTGGTCTTGGAAGAGTCTGGTTATCTACCTCGTGCTGCGTTCCTGTTGGATAAACTGATGTTTAAAGCGGGATTAAGTGGTCGAGCCTTTATTCCGTTACTCTCAAGTTTTGCATGTGCTGTACCCGGTATTATGGCGACACGGAGTATCAGTGATCCGCGCGATCGTTTGGTGACCATATTGGTTGCACCTCTGATGACATGTTCTGCACGGTTACCTGTATATGCCTTGTTGATTGCAGCATTTATTCCGGAAAAGATGGTTTGGGGATTCCTGAACCTTCAAGGCTTGGTGCTGTTTGGTCTGTATATGGCAGGTATTGTCAGCGCACTGATTGTTGCAACTGTGCTGAAATTTTTCCAGAAAGACAAATCCCAACATGCGTTATTGATGGAATTACCAAGTTATCGCATTCCGGATATTAAAAGTGTTTGGATTGGGTTGTTAGACCGTGCCAAGATTTTCTTAAAGCGTGTGGGTGGAATTATCTTTGCTTTATCAATCTTGCTATGGTTTTTATGTACTTTCCCTCAGCCACCTGAAGGCGCAACTTTACCCGCAATTGACTATTCTTTTGCAGGGATGTTGGGACATGTCATGCAACCGATCTTTGCGCCATTAGGTTTTAACTGGCAGATTTGTATTGCCTTAATTCCAGCAATGGCTGCACGTGAAGTTGTGGTTGCGGCATTGGGTACGGTATATGCGTTATCAGCAGCAAATGATGATGCAGTTGCTCAAGGTTTGTCCCATTTGATCAGCCAAGGTGATTTAAGTTGGACGGTAGCCACAGGTTTATCATTACTGGTGTGGTTTATCTATGCACCTCATTGTTTGGCAACCTTGGCAACGGTAAGACGTGAAACAGGTTCGTGGAAAACTGTGGCAGGCATGACTGTTTATTTATTTGGTCTGGCCTATCTGATGGCATTCCTGACTTATCAAATTGCATCACGCTATTTTGGTCTATAAGGTGAATGAAAAACCTTAAACCTTTGAGTTAAAGGAGTTCGAGATGATTGAATCATTGATTGTTGCGGTATTGGTAATCTGGAGTGCACTCTTTGTGTTTAAGAAGGTATTCCCTAAGTCGGCCTATTCGGTATTTTCTAAATTGGCTCAATTCTTTCGAGCAAGAGGTTGGTCGCGTTTAGCCCAATGGACTCAGCCAGCAATGGTGAGTGGTTGTGGCGGTGGTTGCGGTTGTAGCACCAATGAAACCGACACAGCTAAAAAAACAGAAGTTCAAGCAGTAAAATGGAAATAACTTGATCTGCACTTTCTCTTGAACCACTGCAAAGTACACACGGCATTGTGTTGAAAAAAAGCCATTCTCAATTGAAAATGGCTTTTTTATTGCTGTTATCTTGTTCTGCCTAGGGTTGACCTATTCCATCAAGTCATTGCTCACAACTGTATAAGATAATGACAGAATTAAACTTGTGTCATCGCGGCACTCTTGAATACTGAATGTTTAAATAACTGATCTGGACAAGAGTTCATCACCACCACTAGCTATGGGTTTCTTCCTCAGTATCATCTTCAAAAGTTTGAGCAATTTTTTCAATATTCAAACTTTTTGCCATGGCATCAAAAATTTCCTTATAAGTACCATCTTGATGGTAAAGCTCATGATGTTCGCCATGCTCTACAATTTGTCCATCCTTCATGACATAGGTGTAGTCAGCATCAATAATTTGCGAAAGACTATGTGAAATCATGATCACTGTTCGACCTTGTTTGATTTCGTCCAGACTCTGTTTAATCTGTTCAGCCGCGATAGCATCTAAACTTGCTGTAGGTTCATCTAAGAAGATAATCGGTGGATTTTTAAGAAACATACGCGCCAGTGCAATGCGTTGCTGCTGACCACCCGACAACAATAGAGCATCGGCTTCATAAGCATGCGGCAATTTTAAAATCTGTTCATGAATTGATGCTTTTTTTGCAGCTTCAATGACATCTTCATTACTGGCTTGAGGCTTACCATAACGAATATTTTCTAAAATAGAACCCTGAAAAATATGATTCTTCTGCAGTACCAAACCAATATGTTCACGTAGGTAGTGGGTATCAATTTCTTCTAAATCCATCCCATCCAGTTTGATACAGCCTGCATTGGGAAGATAAAATTTATCCAACAAACTGATCAATGTCGATTTTCCTGCACCGGATAAGCCCACCAATGCGGTGATTTTATTGGGCTGGATGGTCATATTGATATGATGCAAAGCCTGATGACCATTGGGATAGGTAAAATCGACATGTTCAAGCTCAAATTTGCCATGAATTTTAGGTCGTAGTGTGCCACTGGCTTCGATTTCATTGTCTGCTTCTAAAATATTAAAGAAGCTTTCGGAGTAAATCATTGCCGAGTTAATTTCATCATAAATACGATGTAATGAACGAATAGGTGCAGAGACATTATTAAATAGCAATACATGGTACATGATCATACCGATACTCATTTGACCATCTAAGACAAAATAAGCTGTTAAAATAATAATAAAAACCACACCCACTTGTTCAATAAAAGTTTTCAAACCATCAAAAAGATAGCTGGTTTGGCGGGTTTGCATTTGATTTTCGGTCAGTGACTTTTGTAGATTCAGTTGCTTTGTTGACTCAACACTTTCTTTATTAAAGGATTTAATCACTGTAATTGAATTGATAATACTGAGAATGCCTTGATTCTTTTTTTCAAAATTATCGCGCAATGCACGCCGTTTACCCGACAGTTTCTGAGACTGTTTAAAGGTCAACCAAAAGTAAATAGGAACAATAATGGTGGCAACTAAACCCACCCAAAAATTAGCATAATACATTAAAGCCAAGGCAATGATTGCACTGCTAAATAGAGGTAAAATATCAATAAAAAAGATTTGTACAAGACGTGTCAGTGAGCTTACGCCACGATCAATACGTGTTTGCAATTTCCCGGCTTGATTATTCTGCTGATCGAAAAAAGCCAGTCGATAGGTAATGAATTTCTCAATAATTCCTTGCGAAAGGTCTTGAGAAATTAAAATCCTCAGTTTTTCACCAAATGACTTTTGCCCGAATTGTACAATGGCATTGATGATCTCCTTACCCAATAAAACAAGGCTAATGGTGATAATGATATGCCATCCGTCCGCCAGCCCCTGACCTGCTTGAATCAGCTGATTGATACTGTCTACGGCATATTTAAGAGTAAGTGCATTGACCTGTGCTGTCAGTGAGCCAACCAGTGTTAACAATAAGGTCACGATGACGAGCCAGCGATAGGGACGTACAAAGGGGCGTAGTTTTAGAAATAATTGCCATAAATTCATAAGTTTTTGCTTTTTAGGTTTGGTTTTAGTCTAGAACTGAATAAATTTTGTCACAAGTCCTTCATGTGTTTTGAATTGTGAAGCGCTAAAGTAAACTTTAAGTGAACATGAGTAATATTGATTATCGATGAATCTGGAACTGTTTGAACCTGAAGCGAAAGATAATTTACTGCCTTGCGATGGGGAAGTGAAGGATTTTGGCTTGATCTTAGACCATGCGCAGAGTCAAAAATATTTAGCTTATTTCTTGAAGCATCTGGCTTGGCAGCATGACGAAGTGTATTTGCATGGGCAATATTATCAAACTGAGCGTCAAGTGGTGTGGTATGGCGATGATCATTATCAATATCACTATTCAGGTATGGCGAAACAGGCTCATGTTTGGAATCCTGCTTTATTCCGACTCAAACAACATATCGAACAGCTGACTGGATATACATATAATTCGTGCCTTGCCAATTTATATGAAAATGGTACACAAGGCGTAGGCTGGCACAGTGATGATGAACCTTCTTTGGAATCGCCAGAGAGAAATGTTGTGATTGCCTCGCTGAGCTTAGGGGCAACGAGAAAGTTCAGTTTCAAACACAAATGGAAAGCTGAGAAGGTCGATTTACGCTTACAAAGTGGACAGTTGATTGTGATGCAGGGTAGAACACAACGTTATTGGAAACATATGTTGGCCAAATCTACACGTGTGATTGAGCCACGTGTAAATTTGACTTTCCGCTATTTCTATCCAACCCAATTGTAGTAGCGGTATTTTCTGGCTGATTGCTTTATTTTTTTTTCAACAGACTACGATCAAAGTGGATAAAGTTTGTCATCAAATTGTTCTAGTTTTGGAAACTCCAATGCTGCTAACTGTTCCAGATTTTGTAAATGTTGTTGATATGCGTCCAATAACTGTTGGCGAGCTTCATCGGTGATATAGGGGACATGATAGGCAATAAATGGAGGTAACACTTCAAATCCCACATAAGCCAGTGTGCCACGTTGAATAGGAAGCAGCAAATCTTCAATAGAGCCATGAATTGCGCCTTGCCCGAACATATGGTCACGACCGCCGAGAGTAAAACTGAGCATGGCTTTCTTACCTAACATGCCACCATGATTATAAAAACGTTTACCACCGTAAAAAATACCCGAAACAAAGACTCGATCAATCCATCCCTTTAAAATAGCGGGTACAGAGGTCCAATACATGGGGAAACTGAAAATTAATAAATCTGCTTTTTGAACTTTTTCAATTTCAACTTGAATATCTTGTGCGAGAGCATGGGTTTTCGATGCATGACGTTGCTCCAAGGCATAATTCAAATATTCTTGATTGCTTCGGCTATTAAAGTCTGCTTGAGAGGCAACAGGATTAAAGTTCATTGCATATAAATCAGAGACTTCTACATGATGTCCCAAGTTGTGCAGGACATCAACAGCCTGATTTTTGAGTGCTGTAGTAAATGAAAGTGGTTCAGGGTGGGCGTGAACGATAAGAATATTCATGACAGTCCTTGAAAAATGATGATTTTATTGTTGGATACTTTGATTATTTCTAAATAAATAGGGTTCGCCAATTACCTGAATTATTTTTTTTAGGTCATCTAGGTAAATCAAAACATTTCGTACATAAGTTCGCTGAGACAATACTCAGCATAAAAAAAGCCTATGTTTAAGGGCATAGGCTTTCTTACTCTGAGGAGGAATTGTTTTCTAAAAAACAATACCAAAATATCATGGATTACTGAAGAACATAATCATATTATGAGAATGTAAAAACATTATCAAGAGAGAAAAACATTACAAAATGTTAAATTATCAATTTATCCCTTCTTGTGGATGAAAGGCAGAAAGTTGATCATTGGCAGACAGTGCTTGGTAACGTTTTTCGATTTGTGCTGCTGAATCTTGTAAGGTTTCAATCAGTTTTTGAGTATTGACGTATTCAAAACGATTTTTAGAAGCAAGTACAGTCAGCGCTAAAGGTGCTTCTTTGCTTGAGAATTTAACGGGAATAGACAGACCTGAAACATTTGGATCAAGCTCGCCTTGTGAAAAATAGAAGCCTTGTTTTTTGATTTTTTTCATCTTATTGATAAAGGTTTCAGCATTTTCAGCAAAGTTGACCTCTGCCAGTTGAGTTGCAAAACGATTGTAGTAATCATAAATTTTTTGCTTGGGTAAATGGGCAATGATGACTTTAGGGGATGAACCCATAAATACTGGGCGAGGACATCCACGTCCATAAGATAATAACGTTTCATCACGGTAGACCTCATGATGAACATCGATACAGTAGTCATCGTTCAGATGCGTCAATAGGCAACACAATTCAGTACGCTCTGAGATTTCCTGCATAAATGGCTTACTGATACGTACCAATGGATCTGTGGTTCTAGAAATATAATCCATGACTGCAATTTTAGGACCCAGCGTATAGTCACCTGAAGTCCCATTTAAACGTTGCAAAATATCAGCCGACACTAATTCTTTCAAATAACGATAGCTGGTCGGTTTCGATAGACCAAGCTCTTCACAAATCACATCGACATTAATTACTGGGCGAGACACCGAAAATAAATCTAAGACGGTGAGAATTTTGCCAAAACTTGAAAGTGCCATTGATGACCTACTCAATAAGTGAGAATCAAAAAATAAAAAATTAATGTTACTTTATAACAAATTGTTCAAGAAAAAACAGCCGAATTTGCAATGTAATCGCAAATGATTCTAGATTTTTTACTTTAATGCTAATTTTGAGAAAAAGTACTTCATTTGGGTGATGATTTTCAATATATTGTAATTGATTATCAAAATAAGATATTTTTATTGACTTGTTGTTGGTTTTTTGAAAAAATTGTTCTGTAAATATCTAATGACGAAATTTACCTATTAAAAATAGTTTAAATTTTGTGCATAAATTTACATTGTCAATTGAGTCTTTCTCTACTCAATGGTTGTACTGAGCAAAATCCTAAATTTGTTCCTCTATTCAGTTTTTATTCATCACACTGTTTAAATGGTTAAGCAGTGCGTTTTTTTGGTCGTGAATAAAAGATAAATCGTACAGCTGAGAAACCAACATCATTCAATTACCGTGAGTCGCAGGCATGTTACTAATCAAACCACTATTGGCTTTTAGACCCAATAAACTGGATTGGATTTTTGCGGCTAAAACATTTATCGCAGGCATGCTGGCGCTCTATATTGCGTTTGAATTAAACCTCAGTTATCCCATCTGGGCGATTGGTACGGTGTTTGTGATTGCCAATCCGTATTCGGGCATGTTGGCATCTAAAAGTATTTATCGGATTCTAGGAACCTTGTTTGGAGCGATTTTTGCAATCGCAGTGATGCCGCATTTAGTCAATACGCCATGGTTATTTACTTTTGTATTGGCAAGTTGGGTAGGGGTATGTCTTTATTTATCTTTGATTGATCGCTCACCGCGCAGTTATGTGGTGATGTTGGCAGGTTATACCGCAGTTATCATTTGTTTTAACTCAATTTTTTATATTGATACAGTTTCAATTTTTGATATGGCGGTGGGACGATTCTTAGAAATTTCTTTGGGTGTCGTGTGTAGCGCGGTTGTCTCGGCAACAATTTTTCCCATGCATATTGGACCGGTTATTCAAATGCGCGTGTCTAAAACCATGCAAGACACCAAACAGGCATTTGACTCCATCCTGTCAGATGCTCAACATTCTGAAAATTATACTCAGCTCCTGGCAAATATCACACGTGATACCACTGATATTCACACCATGGCCGTGCATTTAAGTTATGAAACGTCAAAGTTTAAGGGCATGACCAAGCCATTACAGGAGTTATTACATCAGGTGACGATGCTGGTAGCAAATTTGGTCGCAATGTCTGAAAGAATGAAACAGCTTGATCAGATTGATCTGAACTACCGTCCATATTTGCAAAAGTTCCATCATAATGTAGATGTCTTTTTGGACAATGACCGCGTCATTCTTGAACATGAGCTCAAACATTTACCTGAACATTTTGAATCTGATTTTCAAGCCATTGTTGACCATGCATCTCCAGAACAACACATTATTCTGGGCAGTTTGAAAATGGATATTCGCCATTTTATTCAAAATGTCCGTGCGGTGAAACTGATTTGGCAATGCATGCAGAGAGGAGACAATACCTTACCGGAATCCATTACACCATTAACCACAACCTATCCAAGTCTGCATCGTGATTATGGTGTTGCTGTTCGAGGGGGAATTTCCGCATTTCTCAGCACTTTACTTGCCTGTACATTCTGGATTTTAAGCGGTTGGAAAATGGGCTTCATGTTGGCCGAGATGGCGGCAATTACAGCCTGTATTCTGACATTTTTAGATGATCCAGTGCCTGCATTAAAAATTTTTATTCGTGCCAGTGTTTATGCTGCATTTCTGGTGTTTATTTATGCCTATGGCATTTTTCCACATGTTACCGCTTTTTGGGAATTGGCAATCGTATTGGCGCCTTTCATTATGTTTTGCGTGATGTTGTATTTGCATCCGCCTTTACACGCACTGGGTTTGCCGCTGATTATGAGTACCGTCATGGGACTGAATTTACAAAACCGCTATATGATGGACCAAGTGACTTTTTTCGATGCTTCAATTGCGACAGTGATTGGACCGATTATTTCGGTCTGTGTCATGCAGATGGTCCGTTCGATGTCACCTGAAATGACCGTAAAACGTATGTTGACCTTACACTATAAAGCAATGCGTGAAAGTATCACTATGCCTTATGGCACAGGGTTCAGAATCCATTTGAGAAGTATTCTTGACCGTATTGGTGTTTTAAATACCAAGCAGATCCAGTCAGAACAACTCAAAGTAGAAATCAATAATGCATTGATTGAATCAAGTGCGGCAATTGATTTAACACGTTTACAAGAGCTGCTTCAAAAACTTTCTCCCGAATCAGCAAGCACAAAATCGATTGCCAAATTACAGGATTTGCTTGAACAGTGGTGGACTGAAAAGAAGCATAGTCAACCCATCGATCATTTAAAACAGCAATTGATCGAACAATTTAATCAAGTGATTGAGGATGTTCAAGCCGTTGGTGATGAAGACATTCGACATCGTATTGAAATTTCAGTGAATAATATTCGAAGCAGTATGTGTCATATTCAACAGGCTGAGCGACAGCCTCCCCGCGTTTTACTTGGAGCATAAATATGGGTGAGCTAAATATCTATGGTGTTTATGTCCCAATATTTTTAATCCAAGCTGTGGTGGCTTTTTTGATTTGGAAAATTGTCTGTATTGGTACAGATCGCTTGGTTGAAAAAGAATGGATTGCATTACCAGGTATTTTTAATATTTGTATCTATATGATTTTATTGTGGTTGATACATTGGATTTTTATTCAAATCACCACTTAGTGGTGGGTTGAGTATTTTAAAAGTTTAAGGTTAAAAAAATTTAAGTTTAATGATTGGATGTGTGAAATGAAGACCTTTGATATACGCAAAGCAATACGCCCAATATCCTTAGCGATTGTGGTCATTGTTGCGCTACTTTGCGTACGGCATATTTGGAATTATTACAATGCTGAACCATGGACGCGAGATGGTCGTATTCGTGGAGATGTCATTCAAGTATCGTCCGATATTGCTGGATTGGTGACAGAGGTCATGGTGCAAGATAACCAAACGGTAAAAAAAGGGCAGGTACTTTTTAAAATCGATGTGGCCCGTCAGGCTTTAGATGTTGAGCAAGCCAAGTCCGATCTCGCCAAAGCACAATCTGGGCTGGCTGAAGCTGAAGCTGCACTTGCAGAAGCAAAAGCCAATATTGTGAAGTCAAAAGCCAACATTAATCTTGCAGATAAAAATGCACGCCGATATTCAGATTTAATGGATGGGGCAATTTCTAAACAAGAACAAGATCAAATGTTTGCAACACGAGATCAAACCCATGCTGAACACCAGCAACGAGAAGCTGCTGTACAACAGGCGGAAGCCAATATTAAGCAGCAGAAAGCCTTGATTGAAGCTGCCAATAGCAGTGTCCATCTGGCACAGCTGAATTTACAACGTTCAGAGGTATTGGCACCTGCGGATGGAACATTATCCAACTTTGATTTACGCGTTGGAAACTATGTGAAGGTCGGGCAAGCTGTTGCAGCTTTGTTAGATCGCAAACAGTTGTATGTAGTGGGTTATTTTGAAGAAACCAAACTCAATAAAATTCATTTGAATGATCCTGTCACTGTACAACTGATGGGAGACTCAGTGAAATATAAAGGTCATGTACAAGGCATTGCATCAGGAATTGAAGACCGTGAGCGCACCACGTCTTCAGGTTTATTGGCCAATGTGAATCCAACCTTCAGTTGGGTACGTTTGGCGCAGCGTGTTCCTGTTAAAATTTTTTTAGATGATGTGCCGCATGATTCATTGGCGTTTGTCGCAGGGCGTACAGTGACTGTACATATTTTGGAAAAACACAAAAAATAATCCATTCCAGTCATTCAGCCTTAAATTTTAGACCCATCCGATGATGGTTTTTTTTATACGTTTAAGTCTGCCATAGCAGGCATGTCGATTTCTTTTACACAACTTGCTTTACTGGTGGATAATATAAATTGGATAGCAAGAACGACATCTTGCAAAGGAATAAGTTGAGCACCACTCTGTAGAATCACTTCATCTACCGGGGTACCGATATCAAACTCAGTAGCCAAATAACCCAAGTTTAAGATGCTAATCCCAATTTGATCTTTGCGTAAGGTTTGGCGTAATGCCTGCACAATCCCTCTTAGAGCGAATTTGGTGGCAGAAAACACCACTTCATTTCCATTGTGGTTGTCTAGCCCCCACGTGGAACCAATCAGGATGATTTTGGCATTTGCAGAAAGGCGTAAGTTTTCTAGTAAGGATTGAATCGCCAAAATACAGGACTGAATATTGATCTGAATTAAATTCGAAATTTCTAAATCTGAACACTGTTCAAACGCATAATCGGTATCAAATGCTTTTTCTTCCCATATACCGACATTGTAAATCAGATAATCGACCGTTTGATGTTGGATTTGATTTTTTACTATGTCTCTTGCTTGTTCAGGTTGAGCAAGATCAGCACAAATCCAATGGAAATTTGGCAGCGCTGATTCAGGTTTTGAACGAGAAATTCCAAAAACCTGATCATGCATTTGTGGAATTGTGTGTAAAAGGGCTTGTCCCAAGCCTTTACTGACACCATACATTACAAAGGTTTTTGACATTTTGACTACTCAGATTAAGGTGTAATCCCTTCAGGATTTCGGTACCAACTTTCGATAAATAATGCCGCTGCGATACTGTCAGCGGCTAATTTCTTTGCTCGCCCCTGAGCCTGATAATGTTCAAGTTCATCTCGTGCTTCACGGGTAGTTAAACGTTCATCGACCATAAGCGTTTCAATATTGGTTTGATGGCGTAAGCGCCGTGCAAATTTACGTGCTCGGGTCGATAATTCAGATTCTGAATCATCCATATTGAGTGGTAAACCGACCAAGAATAAATTTGGTTGGTGTTGTTTAACAATTTTTAACAGCTCATCCCAATTGGGGATGCCATCTTTCATTGGAAAAAGTGCAAGCGGTGTTGCACTTTCAATGAGAGATGACCCCACCGCCATTCCCATTTTTTGTGTACCAAAATCAAATGCAATAATGAGTTGCGGTGAATTTAAATCAGGCATGTCCAATCTCAGAAGATAACCAAGTACGATCAATACCGATTTTACGATAAGCGGCATCCCAACGGTCGGTATAAGGTAAATTAAATACCAGATCCATATCTGAGTCACAAATCAGCCAGTCACCACGGGCAATTTCTTCTTCCAATTGATTTTTAGTCCAACTTGCATAGCCTAAAGCGATCTGATAGCGCCCCACTCCTTCATTATGAGCAATCGCATCTAAAATATCTTTGCTGGTGGTAATACAAAGATTCTCACCCACTGCAATTGATGAATGCCAAGTCGGTTGTCCTGTATGAAGCACAAAACCTGCTTCAGGACGTAAAGGCCCCCCTTGTAAAACTTCATGTGGGTGAACATTATCTGCTGCAATGTCTAAATCATTAAGCAGTTCTTTGACTTGTATGCCGGAAGGGCGATTGATAATAATGCCTTGCGCACCATCTCCATCATGACGGGCAATGTAAATTACGGTATTCGCAAAGAAATCATCCGCAAGATCAGGAGGCGCGATCAGGCAACGATGAGAAAGATATTGTTTGGTCACCAATATGCAGCTCCTTTGGACTTGAGTTTAATATTTTAGTTTTTAGAAAAATCTATACCAAGACCTTTTGACACATCGTCTAACAGGCAAGCCATTGATAAAATGTCAACAGATACTATATAAATAGCACAATTAATATCAATAGGTTGTGAATATTTCAAAAGCCTACAAAAACAGGTGATATTTGCAATCAGTTTGATTAAATAATAGTCAGATTAAGCGCCATAGGCGCAAATGAAGTTAGGTATGTATTATTCAAGAGTGCAACCAACACAAACATCAATTGATTTGTTTTGATCGAAATGTAGGCAGCTCATTTGAAATGTTATCAATGCTGAAACTTTAATTGTCGGAGTTGTTTGGCGTGTTGTAATGTGGTTTCACCAATTTCAATACCACCGGTCATGCGTGCCAACTCTAAAATTCGTTGCTCTTCTTCAAGCGCCACAATGGTGCTGCTTGCAGGGTCGGTCTGTAGCTTTTTTACCAATAGATGCTGGTCTGATTGTGCTGCAACTTGCGCCTGATGGGTAATACAGAGAATCTGTACATGTTGACCTAAACCAGCCAGCAAACGTCCGACAATTTCAGCAGTTCCACCACTGATACCGACATCAATTTCATCAAAAACCAAGACCTCAGCTTCGGTTTTCTCAGCATTCATCACTTGCATGACAAGTGCAATACGCGACAATTCACCTCCAGAAGCAACACGCGCGAGTGGCTGAGGAGGAATGCCTTTATTGGCTGTGAACAGGAGCTGGATAAAACTTAATCCTTCCGCAGTAACGGGTTCTAAAGGTTCAAATTTAAACTCAAAATGTGCTTCAGGCAGCGCCAGTTGTTTGACTTGTTCAGTCAATTGTTTCGCCAAAGGTTCGGCAGCTTGGCGACGGATTTGATCTAGGTACTGCGCTTTTTCAATAAAGCTTTGATGAGCGTGTTCAACTTGCTCTGCCAAGGTCTCAGGATCTTCAAGTTGATGTAATTGTTCCAGTTCATGCTGCCAAGTTTCATATTGCTGTTTCAGTTCGTCAGGCTGAACACGATATTTGCGTGCCAGACGATGGAAAACTTCAAGTTGTTTGTTGAGTTCATCCATGCGCTCAGGATCAAAGCTTTGGCGATCAATAAACTGACGTAAATTGGCTGTTGCATCATCGATTTCACTTTGTGCATTGATCAATGAATTATAAATTTCTGATAACTGCTCACTACGACCTGCATGCGATTCAAGGCGACGAATAATGGATGAGATTTCTTGCGTGATATTCTGTTCTGATTCATCCAACACATTTAAGCTGTATCCACAATCTTGCATGATGTGTTCATGATGGCTTAAGCGGTCAAACTCCTGCTCTATTTCTTTGTAATCAACCTGAATCACATCCTCAAGCTCTTCAAGTTGCAGCTTCAAGGTATCAATACGTTGCAGGCGATTAGCTTGTGCATCAAGCGCTGCTTGATGAATGCGGATGGTTTTTTGCCATGTACTATAGGCATCACGAACATCTTGAGCAGCTTGATAAAAATTACTATAGCGATCTAGCCAGTGCTTAGGGTAGGGCGGTTCTAAAAGCTGTTGCTGGCTATGTTGACTATATAGTTGTACCAATAAGCGCCCCAGTTCCTTTAATTCTGCCAGGCTGCTTGGACGACCATTAATCCATGCTTTACTGCGACCTGTCGCAAAGATCACACGTCTTAAATGAATTTCACCAGATTCATCGTCTAACTCATGTGTCTTTAACCAAATGGCTTCAGGGCTTTCAGGTTGATAACTGAATACAGCAGTAATATCCGCTTTTTCTGAACCATATCGCACATAATTGGTATCAGTACGTTCGCCGAGACAAGCTGATAGGGCATCTAACAATAATGACTTACCTGCACCTGTTTCGCCTGTGAGGACATTGAAGCCTTTTTCAATATCAATGGCAAGATTATCCGCTAAAGCAAAGTTGATCAGATTTAAGTGTGTCAGCATAAACGCATCCAAGCTGCGAACGTTGAAGTTCTAAGATAGTGAAGTTTTGTTTTAGTCACAAGTCAGAAAATATTCTAATGCGCATATTTTTAAGTATTTTAAATACATTTAAGCTGAAAATAAAATGTCTTTGGTTCAAACAATCAATAGACTGTGTACAAAGCCAATGTTGAGTTGATATTCCTCGATAATACCATTCTTGAAAATCTGCATCATGTGGATATGCTGCTTTCACAGTCTTATATTGGGAGAAAGTTTCGAGAAATTTGCCTAACTCATATCGATAAACTTTAGGGATTCAAACTTACACTGTCGCCGATAGGCAAGATTCTTCAACAATCTATTGAAAAATGGATCTCGTAAAATATATTCTCTCGATCAATAAAATTAATATGCTCAATATATTGTTTACTGATGCAAGGCTTTCAATGCCATGTTTTTAAACATCAGGTTTAAATCGCTTTGCTTAAGCGTTAATGTGCTTTTCAACAATCAAAAGATATCACCCTTGATGGATGAATGCATCCATGCCGCCAAATACGTTAACGACATCAGTTAAAACTGGCTGATAAAAACACAAAGACCATTTTATTTTATATTAAGTGAATCCTATGGAAGAATATAAAAATAGGCATATCCTTTGCTTGTATAAAAGAGTGTTAGAGCGTTTTAAAGAGTCTGCTTTATTTTAAATATGAGCTGAGTAGAACTTTCATTACAAATTTGCAAAGTTCGCAAATCACTACATTGAAAACTTCGATTGATTAGTTTCTATCGCGACATTAAACTACATCAAACATAATTTTTATAAATGCGCATTATCTGGAGAATACGCATGTCAGCTCAGTACGATCACGTATCCGTAGTTAAAAAATCCAATGTATATTTTGGTGGTTTATGTATTAGTCACACTGTGCAATTTGAAGACGGAACAAAAAAGACTTTAGGCGTTATTCTTCCTACTGAAGAAGCTTTGACCTTTGAGACGCATGTCCCTGAACGCATGGAAATTATTTCTGGTGAATGCCGTGTCAAAATTGCGGACAGTGAAGAAAGTGAGTTGTTTCGTGCAGGACAATCTTTTTATGTCCCAGGGAATAGCCGTTTTAAAATTGAAACTGACGATGTGTTAGATTACGTTTGTCATTTGGAAGGTTAAACGCCGGAACAGTGCCAGTGTTTTGAAATTAAGCAAAGAATTTCTCCGCTAAATCGGTTAAACTGAGTCATCCAATAGAATCCTGTAAAGTCGGCTTTGCAGGATTTTTCATTTCTATCATCCTGTTGTTAATGAGGTTGTTCATGGCGAAGTCCGAATATTATTATGGCGTTCATTCAGTGGAGTCATTATTAGAGTTGGAACCAGAACGTGTTTTAACCTTATTTACGCTAAAAGGGCGTGATGATCAGCGTTTACAACGGATCTTACAGCTTGCAGAACCATTTGGCATCAGTGTGCAGAAAGCCAGTCGAGACAGTTTGGAAAAACTCGCAGGGCAGCCTTTTCATCAAGGGGTGGTGGCAGCAGTACGCCCTCATCCTGTATTGAATGAAAAGGATCTTGATCAACTTTTAGCAGCCAGCGATTCGCCATTGTTGTTGGCACTGGATCACATCACAGACCCTCACAACCTTGGTGCATGCATTCGTACAGCTGCAGCCATGGGGGTTGAAGCCGTGATTGTTCCACGTGATCGTTCTGCGACACTGACACCGACTGCGCGTAAAGTTGCTGCAGGTGGTGCTGAAAAAGTGAAATTTATTCAAGTGACCAATCTGGCACGAACACTCGGACATATGAAAGAGCATTATCATGTTCGTGTGGTGGGCACCATGCTGGATGAAAAAGCACTGCCGATTCACAAGTTTGATTTTACAGGAACCCCTGTGTGTGTAGTAATGGGAGCAGAAGATACGGGGCTGCGTCCAATTACTCAAACACAATGCGATCAAACCGTATTTATTCCAATGTCTGGGAATTTGCAAAGTTTGAATGTGAGTGTAGCGACAGGTATGGCACTCTATGAAGCTTGCCGTCAACGCCAGGCAAGTTAATTCGATCACAGCGATGATTGATTGTATTTGAGAAAAAACCATGATGACCGCACGCACCCAAGGCTACATTTATGTGGCCATCACCATGTGTATCTGGGGCGGATTTACAATTACCTCAAGGCTGAATGCGATTTGGCATATCAGTCCTTGGGACATTACTGCATTACGTTTTTCTTTGGCATTTTGTATATTAATGCCGATTTTAATTTATAAAAAAGACACGGCTTTCTTATTTAAAAAACAACCTTTTATTTTAGCTATGGTTGGTGGTGTTGTTTATTGCTTAACTTCCTATAGTGCTTTTCATTTTGTACCAGCTGCCCACGCCGCAATTTTTTTAAATGGATGCATTCCATTATGTACTGCCTTAGCGGGTTATTTGCTCTATCGCCAACCTTTTGACAAACATACATGGATCAGTTTGATCATTATGCTATCGGCAATTTCCGTGATGAGCGGCTTGATGTATATGCAAACTGGGGTAGCATTTGGTTTCGGTGATTTTTTATTTTTTCTCAGTGCAATCTGGTGGGGCATGTTTACAGTATTGTTGCGTCAGTGGAAGCTTTCTGCATGGCATTCTATGGCAGGTGTCGCGATCTGGTCTGCTATCATGTATGTACCAATTTATCTGTTGTTTTTACCTAAGCATCTGGATCAGGCATCCACCCCGCATTTGTTGATGCAGACACTTTTTCATGGTGTATTTGTGGTGATTGTTGCAACCCTGACTTATGTAGAGGCAATTAAGCGTCTTGGTGCATTTAAGACGGGCAGTATCGTGACTCTGGCACCCTTTATTGCGGCAATGATCGCTGTACCTTTACTAGATGAGCCATTAAGTTTGGCCATGATCTGCGGCTTGCTTGGCATGGGGATCGGGGCGCTACAGCCGTGGCGTTGGTTTGGTCATAAAGACAGTTTGCAACAACGTTTAGATGAAAATAAACTGAATCAATAAGTTTTTAATTTCATTTTATTGATTTTTAAATAAATAATTAAAAATTAAGCTGTTGCAAGTTTTAGGTAATATTGATGCAAGGGTTCTAATTTTGCATATAAATGATCAATATGACCATCATTTAAAATAATATCATCTGCATGGTTTTGCTTTTCCTGCCGTGGCATTTGCGCGGCAATGATTTTTTCAATTTGCTCAATTGACTGCCCGTCACGTTGTGATGCACGTAAGATTTGTAAGTCTTCACTGGCATCTATCAGTAAGGTACGTTGTGTCAGTTCATGCTGATTGGTTTCAAACAGCAGTGGGGAAACCAAAATAGCATAAGGGCTCGTGGCTGCTTGTAATTGTTGAATGATTGAAGCCCGAATCGCAGGGTGAGTAATCGATTCAAGCTGTTGGCGTGCTGAAGCATCTTTAAAAATGTGTTCTCTTAATGCACGACGATCCAGTTCACCATTGGCAGTTAAAGTCCAATCGCCAAATACCTCTTGGATTTTTTTAAGCGCAGGTTGGCCTTTTTCAACAATTTCTCGTGCCACGATATCGGCATCAACAACAATAATTCCTTGGGCTTCAAACCATTGACTTGCTGCGGATTTACCACTTCCAATGCCGCCTGTTAAGCCCAAGATAAAAGTCATGTTCTCATCCTCATCGATGTTTAAATTATTGACCTAAATAAATCTTCATGATTTGTTCGCCCCATAAGAATGCAATCCAACCTGCAATGGCGATATAAGGTCCAAAAGCAAAAGGAATATTTTCCTTACGAATTTTTAGCAGGATGATGCCAATGATCGCACCGACCACAGAAGAAAGCAGGATAATCAGGGGCAGCATCAAAGGTCCCATCCAAGCACCCAGTGCAGCAAGAAGCTTAAAGTCACCATAACCCATGCCTTCCTTACCTGTCACGATTTTAAACAGGTAATAGACAATCCATAGGCAAAGAAAACCAATAATATAACCCCAAATTGCAGCGTTTGCCGTGGTATATATTTCAAATGAGTTAATTCCTAAACCCACAGCTGCGAGCGTTAAGGTAAAACGATCAGGCAGTAACTGTGTGTCAAAATCAATAAAGGTTAGAGTTATTAACACCCAAGTCAGCAATACACCAAACACCATTTGTAGTGTCGGTCCATACACGGCAACAACGGTTAAGGAGCAGATTGCTGTCAGTAGCTCAACAAAAGGATAACGAATACTGATGGGATTCTGACATGAAGCGCATTTGCCGCGTAACGCCAGCCAACTGATCACGGGGATGTTCTGATACCAGCGAATCGGTGTTTTACATTGTGGACAGGTGGATGCAGGTTGACTCAGACTCAGCTTTTCTTCATCAAGGATGATTTGTTGAGAACCCGCAAGCAATTGGCATTCTGCCTGCCACTCTTGTCGCCATTCCTTTTCCATCATCTTCGGTGTGCGATAAATCACCACATTGAGAAAACTACCGACACATAGACTCACCAGACCGACAATAATATAAAGTGCAGTCGGTGATTGAATCAGAAGATTTAAAAAATCGTGAAAAATATTCATCATTATCCGCCAACCACTGAACCCATTTGGAAGATTGGAAGATACATGGCGATTACCAGTCCGCCGACCAGTACACCTAAGATTGCCATGATTAAAGGTTCCATCATTGAGGTTAAACCATCAACTGCATTGTCCACTTCATTTTCAAAATGTGAAGCCACTTTATCCAGCATGGCATCCAACGCACCTGATTCTTCACCAATCGCCACCATCTGCACGGCCATAGCAGGAAATTTATTACTGACACGCATGGCAAAATTCAACTGTTGCCCTGTAGCAACATCTTCACGGATTTTCATCACAGCCTGTTCATAGACCACATTGTTGGTGGCGCCAGCAGTGGATTCCAGTGCTTCAATGAGGGGAACCCCAGCAGCAAAAGTGGTGGCTAAGGTACGGCTATAACGGGCAATAATGGCTTTATAGACCAAGTCGCCAAAAATGGGCAGTTTAAGTGCAGTACGATCTAAAAAATCACGAAATTTTTTGCTGCGCTTTTTTGTTTCTAGGAATGTGGCAATAATGATGCCAACAATCAGTAAAAAGATAAACCAATACTTTTGCATCCAGTTGGACATATTGACTACTAATTGAGTAAAAGCGGGCAGGTCTGCACCAAAAGAACTAAATAACTCTTGAAACACGGGGACAACTTTCACCATGAGAATAATCGTGACAATGATCGCAACCACAATCACTGAGATCGGATATTTCATGGCTTTTTTAATTTTCTGTTTTAACAGCTCGCTTTTCTCTTTATAGATCGCCACTCGATCCAGCATGGTTTCCAGAGCACCTGATTGTTCACCCGACTCCACCAAAGAGCAAAACAAGTTGTCAAAATAGCGTGGATATTTTCTCAGTGCCCCGGCAAAGGTATTTCCGCCTTCAACTTCACTCTTAATTCCTAATACCACTTCGCGCATGGAAGGATTTTCCAAACCTTCAGCCACAATTTCAAAGCTCTGTACCAAAGGCACACCGGCTTTCATCATGGTGGCAAGTTGACGGGTAAAAATCGTAATATCTAAAGTCGATATTCCTTTTTTCATTAAGCCTTCAAAGATATTTTTTTTCTTTTCTCGAATAGTCTTAATGGTAATGCCTTGTTTTCTTAACATGACTTTGGCAAGTGCCATATTTCGTGCAGGCAATTCTCCTTTGACCTTGATTCCTTTTCGATCAACCCCGTCATAAGCAAAGGTAGGCATCATTTGCGCTTTTTTAGCTGCCATAACAATTTCCTTGAATATTGATTATATTTATTCGCTGGTTACGCGGTTAATTTCTTGTAAAGACGTTAAACCATTCATAACCTTTTTTAAACCTGAACGTCGCAAATTATCAAACCCCAATTTTTCAGATGCTGCTGCAATTTGCAGTGCGTTGCCATCTTCCATGATAATTTTTGAAATTTCAGGTGTTACTTTCATCACCTCATAAATACCGACACGTCCCTTATAACCTTCTCTACATTCAGAACAGCCCACAGGCTGAAAAATCTGTAAATCAGGGTTGTTCAAGTCTTGCTCAGTAAAGCCCAGTTCTAGCAAACTTTGCTTGGGAATTTCAATAGGTGCTTTGCAGTGATTGCATAAGCGCCGAGCAAGACGTTGGGCAATCACCAGATTGACCGATGTTGCAATATTAAAAGACGGTACACCCATATTTCGCAAACGGGTTAAGGTTTCAGGCGCACTGTTGGTGTGGAGTGTGGACATCACCATATGACCTGTTTGGGCAGCTTTGATTGCAATTTCAGCCGTTTCCAGGTCTCGAATCTCCCCGACCATGATTATGTCCGGATCCTGACGAAGAAATGATTTTAGCGCCACTGAAAAGGTCAATCCTGCTTTAAGATTGACGTTAACTTGGTTAATTCCCTCCAAGTTAATCTCGACAGGGTCTTCTGCGGTTGAAATATTGGAACTTTCGGTATTGAGAATATTCAGGCCTGTATATAAAGAGACTGTTTTACCGGAACCTGTTGGACCGGTAATCAGTAACATGCCTTGCGGTTTTTCTAAAGCTTCCATAAATAAAGCTTTTTGATCTTCTTCATAGCCCAAGGCATCAATCCCCAACATGGCACTGGAAGGATCAAGAATACGCAGAACCAGTTTTTCACCAAATAACGTTGGCAGTGAGTTGACACGGAAATCAATGGCTTTGGTCTTAGACAGTTTTAGCTTGATTCGCCCATCTTGAGGAATACGTTTTTCTGAAATATCCATTTGCGACATGACTTTCAAACGGGATGCCAAACGATTTGCCAATTGTAGAGGGGGATTGGTAATGGTTCTGAGCACGCCATCTACACGATAACGAACACGATAGCTTTTTTCATAAGGTTCAAAATGTAAGTCTGAGGCGCCCATTCGAATGGCATCAATCAACAGTTTATTGACATATTTAACAATCGGCGCTTCTTCTTCCGCGGTTTCCTCATCAAGTTCTGCGGGTTCATTTTCATCCGTGGCAATAATATCGACATCAAAGTCTTCATCACCAAAATTAAAACTTTCTTCTACAGTAAAATGTTTGGCTAAAACTTTGTCTAATTTATGCTGTTCAACGATGATCGGTTCAATGTTTAGACCACAGCTAAAACGAATTGCATCAAGTGCCTCGATATGGGTGGGATCACTGGTTGCCACATATAAAATATTACCGCGTTGCACCAAGGGGATAACTCCATGCTTGGTGATTAAACCAGCGTCGACAAGGTCCTTAGGCAACATTTCAGGATTAAAACTGTCTAGATCAAAAATCGGCTCGCCGAACTCGGAGGAGATCATTTCAGCAATCACCAACGGTGAGATTGCTAATTTTTCAATCAAATAAGGCACCAGATGGGTCTTACTTTTTTGAGCACTTGTTAAGGCATCTTTCATTTGCTGAGCAGATAAAAAACCTTCATCGACTAAGCGACGGATATAACCCGAAAACTTAGGTGAACCATTTTGCATAGACATCCCCAAAACACTTTAAATTTAATTTTATAATTGGAATAATAAAATTATACGATGATCCTTAAAAATATCTAGAATTAAACGTATTCTTCTAAAAACATATTTTAACCATAATTTGCGCCAATTTGACTTTTGTTGACGATCTTTGAAACGTTTTATATTTGTAGCGCACATATTCACCGCTAGACTTTAGAACAGAAGTGCCAATTGATAAAGAAAAAATACTTTAAAAATCTAAATTCCGTGTAGAATGTGCACATTTTCGATAAAAGGTTAGGTGTATGTCGAGTTCGACTATTATTCCTTGGGTTGTCGGCAATTGGAAAATGAACCCAATGCAAGCGAATTCGCAACAACTCATACAAGATTTAAAACACTATCTACAACAAAACCCAATTCCACAACAACAATGTCATTTGGGGGTTGCGCCGATTTCTATTGCGTTATTGTCGGTACAACAACAACTTCAAGACGCTCACTCACCAGTTAAAGTGGTTGCTCAAGATCTGTCTCAAATGGCAGGTACAGGCGCATACACCGGTGAAGTGAGTGCCGAATTGCTCAAAGATAGTCAAATCGATTATGTTTTGATTGGGCATTCTGAGCGCCGTGAAATTTTTGATGATGACGTTGCGAAAGTAAAAGCGAAACTGGTCAATGCATTGAATGCAGGGCTGAACGTAATTTATTGCGTGGGTGAAAGCCTCGCACAACGTGAGGCAGGTCAGGCTGAACAGGTGGTTTTACAGCAAATATGTGATCTTGCTGCGGTTGTAAAAGCGGGGCAGTGGCACAATATTGTGATAGCTTATGAACCAATTTGGGCGATCGGAACAGGCAAGACCGCGTCGCCACAAGATGCTCAGGCGATGCATGCAAAAATTCGTGAAGGTTTAACCCAAATAGCAGTTGAAGCACAACAAACCGCTATTTTATATGGCGGTAGTGTGAAACCTGAAAATGCAGTAGAGTTAGCTGCGTGTCCAGATATCAACGGTGCACTGGTTGGTGGTGCATCACTTAATGCAGAGTCTTTTTATAAAATTGCTCAAGCATTTGCTAAAACAAAAGAATAGGAGTTCAGCATGCATACATTTGTGCTGGTTGTACATATCATCTTGGCCGTATTAATGATCGGGCTGATCCTCGTTCAGCACGGTAAAGGTGCAGATGCAGGCGCTTCATTTGGCGGTGGTGGCGCAGCTACGGTATTTGGTGCTTCAGGTTCAGCAAGTTTTTTAACCCGCTTAACTGCAATTTTAACGGCTCTGTTTTTTATTACCAGTTTAAGCCTGGCGGTCTTTGCGAAAAAGCAAACCACAGATGCCTATGGCTTGAAAACAGTACAGACAACAACCCAAACAACTGCACCAGCACCAATAAATACGGGTGAAACTTCGCCAACTGCACCAAAAACTGGCGAATAATGTCAATTAGTCCTTTCTTTTTCTAAGGGATGCGACTAGAATGCGTCACAGCTGCGGTGGTGGTGGAATTGGTAGACACGCTACCTTGAGGTGGTAGTGCTTTCGGGCGTGGGGGTTCAAGTCCCCCCTTCCGCACCAACAATAAACCAGTATTGTTGGTGTTAGCGGCTAAAAAACATTGTTGCGGGATGGAGCAGTCTGGTAGCTCGTCGGGCTCATAACCCGAAGGTCGTTGGTTCAAATCCAGCTCCCGCTACCAATTTAATTAAGATGCAACTTAATTAAAGATGATGTAGATCAAAAGTCTATTTTATTTGTAAATTTGCAGTATTGTTGCGGGATGGAGCAGTCTGGTAGCTCGTCGGGCTCATAACCCGAAGGTCGTTGGTTCAAATCCAGCTCCCGCTACCATTTTGATTAAGGTGCAACTTGATCAAGCAGGAAAATAGAATGGTCAATCCTTTAATATTGATTGAAAAATTCAAAGTTCTTGTATATAATTTTGCAACGCTGATGCGGGATGGAGCAGTCTGGTAGCTCGTCGGGCTCATAACCCGAAGGTCGTTGGTTCAAATCCAGCTCCCGCTACCAAGTTTCTAAAAGGGCTCACAGATAGGTGGGTCTTTTTGCATAGTGAATTACGATTTACTGTGCGATAATAGGGGCGATTACGCCCTTTTTTATTGGCTATCGTGTGGTGTGGACATCAATTGGTCAAAAAGACATGCTTCACTATAGTAAGTTGAATAAGTCCAGTGAGCGATTGAATCGCACAAATATGACGAGAGTAAATGAAGCTATCAAATAAAACTCAAGCACTTCAAGATTTAATAACTCCTGCAGTGCAAGCTTGTGATGTAGAACTTTGGGGAATTGAGTTCATTCCTCAGGGTAAGCGTTCTTTATTGCGTATTTATATTGATAAAGACGTGGATGAAAATGCTGAGCCAACCCTCAATGAAGATGGTGAGCTTGAGTTGGGTCGAGGTATTGGCGTACAGGACTGTGTGCGTGTGACTCAACAAGTAGGTGCAATCTTAGATGTGCATGATCCAATTTCAGGTGAATATGCTTTGGAAGTGTCTTCTCCAGGTTGGGATCGTCCATTCTTTCAGTTGGCTCAGTTAGAAAAATATATCGGACAACAAGTTGCATTGCGTTTGATTGCAGCCGTTGAAAATCGTCGTAAATTCCAAGCCAAGTTGGTTGCTGTAGATTTAGAAAATGAAATGATTCAAGTCGAAGTTGAAAAACAGCAGGTACTTGAGATAGACAGTAACAACATAGACAAAGCGAATTTGATCTTTCAGGATTAATCCAGAAATAGAAATCTGAATAAATAGGTGACTTATGGCACGTGAAATTCTTACCGTTGTAGAAACGGTTAGTAATGAGAAAGGTGTGAGTCGTGAAGCAATTTTTGAAGCACTTGAACAGGCTTTGGTTGCTGCGACTAAAAAGAAATTCTACGAAGGAACGAATTCGGAAGAAGCACAGTTGCGTGTAGAAATTGACCGCAAAACAGGTGATTACAGTACTTTCCGTCAGTGGGAAGTGGTTGCGGACGAAGACCATGAAATGCCGGCATGCCAGGATGCGATTTCTGATGTAGATCCTGCAAAATGGTCAATTGGGGATATTCGTGAACTCGAAGTACCATCGATTGATTTTGGTCGTATTGCCGCACAAATTGCCAAACAGGTCATTGTGCAAAAAATTCGTGAGGCTGAGCGTGCATTGGTTGCGGATGCCTATGAGTCTAAAGTCGGTGAGTTAATTTACGGTGAAGTGAAAAAACAAACCAAAGACGGTTTTATTATTGACTTAGGTGACAATGCAGAAGCGTATTTGGCACGTGAAGAAATGATTCCAAAAGAAATTCTTCGCCCAAAACAGCGTATGAATGCAATTCTGTATAGTGTCAATCGTGAAGGTCGTGGTGCGCAGTTATTATTGTCTCGTGCAAAACCTGAGATGCTGATCGCTTTAATGAAAAAAGAAATCCCAGAGATTTCTGAAGAAATTATTGAAATTAAAGCAGCAGCGCGCCAACCGGGTGTACGTGCAAAAATCGCAGTGAAAACCAATGACCATCGTATTGATCCAGTGGGTGCATGTATTGGTATGCGTGGTACGCGTATTCAAGCCGTACAGTCTGAGTTAAACGGTGAACGTATTGATGTTGTTGTATGGTCTGACGATCCTGCCCAATATATCGCAAGCGCTTTAGAGCCAGCAGATGTATCCGGTATTGTGATCGATGAAGATGCGCATACTGCTGACATTATTTTTGCGACCAGTGATCAACTTGCTCGTGCAATCGGTTCACAAGGTCAAAATGTTCGTTTAGCGTCAGAATTGACAGGTTATAAACTGGACATGATGCTTGAAGATGAGTATCGTGCCCGTCAACAAAACGAAGCTCAACAATATCTGGATATGTTTGTGACACGTCTGGATATTGAAGAAGATCTTGCAATGGCTTTGGTAGAAATGGGCTTTACCTCACTTGAGGAAATTGCTTATGTACCTGCGGAAACTTTCGATGAAATCGAATTGGATGCAGATACTGTTGAATTACTACAAAGTCGTGCAAAAGAAGCAGCATTGGCTGATGCATTGAAACAACAAGAAAATATTCAGGACCCAAGTCCGGAACTTGTTGCGATGGAAGGTATGACTTCTGAAATTGCACAGGCTTTAGCAGCGCGTGGTGTAATCACAGTCGATGACTTGGCAGATCAAGCAACGGATGATATTTCTGATATCGAAGGCTTGGATGCTGAGAAAGCAGGTCAATTGATTATGAAAGCACGTGAATCATGGTTTAACTAGGAGGTAATACATGACGGATAAGTCAATTCAAGAGTTAGCAGTCAGTGTAGGACTCCCAGTTACAAAGCTCCTTGATCAGGTGCGTGAAGCTGGATTACCTCAAAAACAGGCTGAAGATAAAATTTCTACTGAACAGCAAAGTGTGCTCGTGAACCATTTGAAAAAAGCACATGGTCAAGACGCGGGACAAGCAGGACAAATCACGTTGAAACGTAAAACGACAAGTACCGCGAAAGTGGCGAGTACTTCAGGTAAAGCTAAAACCATCAACGTAGAAGTTCGTAAAAAACATACGTTTACTAAGCCAGATCCTGAACAAATCAAAGCAGAAGCATTGGCAAAAGCTCAAGCCACTGCGCAGGCGAACTCAGCACCAAAAGCACAGGAAACTCCTGTCGTGAATGAAGCTGAAAAAACAGAAAGCTCTGCAAAAGCCAATTTAGAGAAAATGCGTGCTGCGGCAAAACAGCAAACTGCTGCAAAAGAAACACCAAAAGCAGCAGTGGTTGTTAAACGTAAATCGACCAACAAGCCGATCACCAAAGCAACCGTAAAAACAATTGAAACGCCTGAACAGAAGCGTGCGCGTGAAGCCCAGGCAGCCCAATTGAAAGCTGCCGAGGAAGCGGCTCGTCGTAAGTCGGCAGAAGAAGCACAGCAACGTACACTTGAGCAAATGCGTCAAATGGCGTCAAAGTATTCTTCAGATGAAACGACACCAACCATTCGTGTGGTTGATGACTCACCTTTGGCGGCAGGTTTGGTTGGTCAAGCATATGAGGATTCATTTGCAAAAGAAGACCGCGAAATCAAACGTGGTGGTAACACCAAAGACACACGTGGTCAGAAAAAGGGTGGACGTCGTGGTCAGGAAGAGCAATCTTTCAGTCATAACCCACATAAGCGTGGCTTAAAATCAAGTCAGGCAAACAAACATGGTTTTGAAAAACCGGTTAAGAAACAAGTCTATGATGTTGAAATTGGTTCAACCATCGTGGTTGCTGACTTGGCTGCAAAAATGGCAGTTAAAGTCCGTGAAGTGATTAAGTCACTCATGAAAATGGGTGAGTTGGTAACACAAAACCAAGCGATTGATCAAGAAATTGCAGCGCTGATTGTTGAAGAAATGGGACACAACCCAGTGCTTGTTTCTGATACGCAGGCGGAAGACAACCTTCTTGAAGCGGCTGAAGAAGCACGTGGTGTACAGACAACACGTCCTCCAGTAGTCACGATCATGGGTCACGTTGACCATGGTAAAACATCGCTTCTTGACCGTATCCGTCGTGCTAAAGTGGCACAAGGCGAAGCGGGTGGTATTACCCAACATATTGGTGCTTACCATGTCACGACCGATAAAGGCATTATCACTTTCTTGGATACTCCGGGACACGCAGCATTTACGGCCATGCGTTCACGTGGTGCAAAAGCGACAGATATCGTGGTATTGGTTGTTGCGGCTGATGATGGTGTAATGCCGCAAACCGCAGAAGCAATTGATCATGCTCGTGCTGCAGGTACGCCAATTATTGTTGCAATCAACAAAATGGATAAAGAATCTGCAGATCCAGACCGCGTATTGAATGAATTGACGACCAAGGAAATCGTACCTGAACAATGGGGTGGTGATGTTCCTGTGGCAATGGTTTCTGCGCATTCAGGTCAAGGTATTGATGAGCTTTTAGACTTGATCTCAATCCAAGCAGAAATGCTAGAGTTGAAAGCGTCTGAAGAAGGTGCTGCACAAGGTGTGGTCATCGAAGCACGTGTTGATAAAGGTCGCGGTGCTGTAACTTCTATCCTTGTACAAAATGGTACATTGAATGTTGGTGACTTGGTACTTGCAGGTGCATCATACGGTCGCGTACGTGCGATGACAGATGAAAACGGCAATCGTATTAAGTCTGCGGGTCCTTCAATTCCAGTAGAGATTTTGGGTCTTCCAGAAGCACCAATGGCTGGTGATGAAGTTCTCGTTGTTGATGATGAGAAGAAAGCGCGTGAAGTTGCTGATGCCCGTTTAGACCGTGAACGTCAGAAACGTCTTGAGCGTCAAAGTGCAATGCGTCTTGAAAACATCATGGCATCTATGGGCAAAAAAGATGTGCCTTATGTCAATGTTGTGCTTAAGACGGATGTACGCGGTACTTTAGAGGCATTGATTGTTGCACTTTCTGAATTGTCGACAGACGAAGTTAAAGTCCGTGTGATCAGCTCGGGTGTGGGTGCAATCACTGAGTCCGATGTGGGGCTTGCAGAGTCTTCTGAAGCTGTTCTGCTTGGTTTTAACGTTCGTGCAGACAGCACAGCACGTCAAAAAGCAGACGAAGATGGCTTGGATATCCGTTATTACAGCGTGATCTATCAATTAATTGATGATGTTAAAGCTGCAATGAGCGGTAAACTTGCACCAGAACACCGTGAAACGATTCTGGGTGTTGCTCAAGTGCGTGAAGTATTCCATTCAAGTAAGTTTGGTGCGGCTGCAGGCTGTATGGTACTTGAAGGTGTTTTACATCGTAATAAACCAATTCGTGTACTTCGTGATGATGTGGTGGTGTTCCAGGGTGAGCTTGAATCGTTACGTCGTTATAAAGATGTTGTTGAAGAAGTTCGTGCTGGTATGGAATGTGGTCTTGCTGTTAAAGGCTATAATGACATCAAGGCGCTCGACAAAATCGAAGTATATGATGTTCAGTTGATTAAACGGAGTCTTTAATGGCGGGTAGTCAACGTCTTAAGCGCATGGCGGATACAGTACAACGTGAGTTGTCAGAACTGATTCGTCAAGAACTTAAAGATCCACGCTTAGGTGGTCTGGTGACCATCTCAGCGGTGAAAGTCAGTGCTGACTTAGGTTATGCTGAAGTTTATGTGACCGTGATGGGGCGTGAACTGGGCGATGAGCAAAGTGAAGCAGCAAATAAAGAAACTTTGGATGTATTAAATAAAGCCTCCGGTTTCTTGCGTCACGAGTTGGGTCGTCGGATCAAAACCCGTATAACGCCTCGTTTGCGTTTTCACTACGACAAAACCAATGCCTATGGTAACTATATGTTTGGTTTAATCGCCGAAGCAGTGAAAGATTTGCCAGAGCAAAAAGACGAAGAATAAGTATTTTAGAAAGCCACCCCAGGGTGGCTTTTTTATAGCTTGGAAAATATGAGTATCAAACCCCATCTTTTTAAATTGTATTTTAAAGATATTGAGTAGTTTCACCTTAAAGTACTTTCCCTAAAATATGTATGTCATTCCCAGAAGATTAATTGCGAATAGATAGCAGAAATTAAACAAAACTTTGTCTGAAACTGTATAGAATGCAGATATATCAACAAATACAAATAAATATCTCTGAGGAATGAGCAATGAATTCAATGAAAAAAGGTCTGCTAGCACTGACTTTAGCGAGTACCTTGGCTTTTTCGGGTTGTGGTTATAATACTTTGCAAGCCAAAGATGAGTCGGTTAATGCAGCTTGGTCTGAAGTTGAAAACCAATATCAACGTCGTGCAGATTTAGTCCCGAATCTTGTCAATGTCGTCAAAGGTTATGCAACCCATGAAGAAAAAGTTTTAACTGAAGTGACTGAGGCACGTGCCAATGTCGCAGGCTTGAAAGTAGATAAAGAAGTATTGAACGATCCAGAATTGTTTAAAAAGTATCAGGAAGCACAGTCACAAATGACAGGGGCATTATCTCGACTTTTGGCAGTCACTGAAAACTACCCAGACTTAAAAGCCAATGAGCAATTCCGTGATTTACAAGTGCAATTGGAGGGAACTGAAAACCGAATCAGTACAGCAAGAACACGCTATGTTCAGACTGTACAAGACTACAATACTTATGTACGTCAGTTCCCGCAAGCAATGACTGCAAAAGTGATTGGCATGAAAGCCAAACCAAACTTTAGTGCTGAAGCAGGCGCATCAAAAGCACCCACAGTGAATTTTAATTAATCACTGGGCTTTCATCTTATTTGGTCATTTACTCAAAAGAGATGAAAGTCCTCTCAATGAATTAAGTAAAGGTGAGTTATGCTTGAGCGGCAAGAAAAATCAGCATTTCAAACAATGAGTATATTACTCTGTGTACTGTTGGCGCTGATTCTTTCTGTCCAATCTCAGGTTTGGGCTGAAACAGGAACGGCTACAGATGAGCAACAAGCACAAGAAGCCATTGTGCTGGGAAAAGTTGTTCCAAATACAAATTTACCGAATGTACTCGGTCCATCACCTACCAATACTCAAAGCCAAAGACAGTCGACAACCACATCTCAACAGTCGTCACAGAGCTCTACATCAAACCAAGCCAAAGTCGCCAATGATATTGCAGAAGACGAAACAGAGAGAAATATCCCCACCTTGAATCAACCCGTGGTTGATCAAGCCAATGTTTTGTCTGCGGCTGAAAAGCAAAATTTAGAGCAACAAATTCGTGAAATTCATCGTCAAGGCAAAGCACAAATCGGGATTATTATTGTTCCAACCACGGGGCAAGAAGGTATTTTTGATTTTGCAATGCGAGTTGCAGAGCAATGGAAACTTGGTTCAGCAAAACAAGACAATGGTCTATTAATTGCTGTTGCTGTGAATGACCATAAAATTCATATCGCCACAGGTTATGGTTTAGAAGGCGTATTGCCTGATATTATTGTCAGTCGGATTATACGTAATCAAATTTCTCCAGCATTTAAACAAGGGCAATATGCACAAGGTTTACAAGCCGCTGTGGGAGAAATTGAACGTATTCTAAATTTAGATCCTGAAATTGCGCAACAAGCTGCCGATGAACTTAAAGAGCGACAAAACCAAGCAATACAAGCGCAAGAAGCCAAAGATCGCACCTTAATCACTACCATGATTATTTTGGTGGTGGGTATATTTGCATCATTCATTATCGGTAATCGACTAAGTGCTGCTGTTGCGGGAGTGACAGCAACGGCTGCTGGGCTTATATACGGTTCAGGTATTGTGATGAGCCTGATTTTAGGCTTTGGTGTATTTTTCTTATTGATCACTTCTCTAGCTCAACTGATCTTACAAATGTTTCTCTCTGGCGGTGGGCGTGGTGGAGGCAGCGGTGGTGGTTTTGGTGGAGGCGGTGGCTATAGCGGCGGCGGTGGTGGTTTTGGTGGGGGAGGCGCATCAGGCTCATGGTAACAAAAACTGATACAACAGAAATTTTGACTGAACCAAAATTACAGGAAAAAGTACAGCCGAGTTTTAAGCGCTGGCTCAAGCATTGTCTTTATATGCCAGCATCTAAGCGCTACTTTTCCAAGCAGGATCAACATGCAATTGCTCAAGCAGTTCAACAAGCCGAAGAAGGGCATGTGGGTGAAATACAGGTGGTGATCGAGGGGCATATCCCAAGCCATCAAGCCTATCATCAAAATACGCGTCTAAGAGCGCAACAACTCTTTGCCGAGTTGGGTGTATGGGATACCGAATATAACAGCGGTGTTTTACTTTATTTGAATTTGTGTGAAAAAGCGGTAGAAATTGTCGTAGATCGTGGTATCCATCAGGCGACTACACAGCAAACGTGGCAACAGATTTGTGATGAGATGATTGTGCAATTAAAAAATAAACAATATCGTTTGGCAGTTGAGAGTGGTGTGAGTGAAATAGGCAAAGTATTGAATTTGTTTTACAAACAACAAAAACCTGATAATATGAATGAATTGGCAAATCAGCCGATTATTCTGAATTAATGTCAAAGAAGAATGAAATTTTTTTAAACAAGAGTGACAGGAAATGTCACTTTTTTACGTTTAATTACTTAAAAAAAAGAGATGTTAAAAAAAGCTTGTAAACTGTTACATACTCTCTAAAATCGAAGTGTGTAAGTTGGTTGTTGATTTTTTCCACAAAAACAGCCACATAAATTGCTCGAAAAAAGGCTAATAAATTTTTAAAAACATTGGAGAAATGTTATGAATGCTCAAAAAGGTTTTACCTTAATTGAATTAATGATCGTTGTGGCAATTATCGGTATTCTTGCTGCGATTGCGATTCCTGCGTATCAGAATTATACAAAGAAATCTTCTACAAATGCATGTTTGGCTGAAGCTAAAGCATATGCAAATGTAGCTTTAGTAGCTATTTCTGATCCTAATGGTGCTGCATCTACTCCAAGTTATACAGCGAGTGCATGTCAATCAGGTCCTACGACTCCACCAACTACTTATTCAGTAATTTCATTTAATGTGAAGAATGGTAGTGATGATGGTAAAGTTGTTAAATGTGACTTAGCTAATGGCGCAAAATGTGTAGCATCAGCTAACTAAATGTAAGTTTTTAAAAAGGAGTCTGATTTGACTCCTTTTTTCTTTTAATATGCAAAAATAATATTATGAAAAATTTAACTCTTATATCTCTAGTAATAATAATTTTCTTTTTTTCTTGGATGTTAACAGATCATTTTACACCCTGGTTGACATTCGGTAGTGAAATAGCAGCCTTTTTTTCAATCTTTTTTTTACTGTGTTTGCAGTTTAATCGAAATCTGAAAGTCCCTTATCAACTTATTCCATTGTTTATCGTTGGCTTAATTCCATTGCTACAGTATAGTTTTGGACAAATCTTCTTTTTTAGTACAGCTCTATTAAGTTTTCTCTACTTAATTTCATTTGTTTTAACAGTAATTTATTCTTTTAATTTGTGTATAACTGAATTCGATAGACAGAAAGTCATGCTGTTTACATCAAGTGCATTTGTTGTGGCTGGATTAATGACCGCTTGTATGGCGATCATTCAATGGCTGGATTTTGAATCATTTTTTCCTTTTGTTTTAGAGTTAACAGCTGGGCGTCCTTTTGCAAATTTTGCACAACCCAATAATATGGCAACTGCTTTATTTTTAGCACTATTGGGCTGTCTATATTTATTTGAAAAACAAAAACTACCCTCATTGATTGTGATGATGATTGCTTTGATTATTCTTTTTGCAATGGTATTGAGTCAATCTCGGACAGTCTGGTTAGGAATTATTTTTTGTGTAGTTTACTGGTTAATTCGTAATCATAAAACATCATTCAGGTTTAATCATTTTTATGCGATAGGTTTCACGGTTATATTTGTTGTATTTGTATTAAGTTTGCCATTACTCAGCCAAATTGTTGGGACATCAGCATCAACAGTAATGGAAAGAGCAACAACAGGGTATTTAAGACTACCTATGTGGACACATACTCTTATTTCCATTCTCGACCATCCTTGGGTGGGCTACGGTTGGAATCAAAGTAGTTTTTCATATTTAGATGCATTACCTAAACATGATACTCCTGAAAGATATTTAAGTTCACACAACATTATACTGGATATGTTGGTTTGGAATGGCGTTATTTGGGGAGGCTTAATTGTTGGATATGCTATTTATTGGTATGCCCGTTTTTATCAGTTAGCAAAATCAATAGAATCAATAATTGCGTTAATGATGATAACTGTTGTATTGATTCATGCGATGCTAGAATTCCCTCTTTACTATGCTTTTTTCTTGTTACCAGTAGCGGTACTATGTGGCATCATTCAGTCTGAAGAGGAACATGGTCAATATTTTAAATTATCAAAAGCGATTAATAATTCAATTGCACTGATTTGGTTGTCTTTAATTTTACTGATTTGGAGAGACTATAATGCAAGCATTACTGAAAGTTTTGAAGCAAAGCTTTATGAAATGATGAGATTGTTTAAAGAGAAACCACAGTTTGATAAAGTGACGCCATATCAGGCTCAAAGCAAAATTTTTCTCTTAGACCAATTAAAATATGATGCAGAATGGATAGCACTCAATCCTTTTACTAAACTTGAAGAAGATCAAATCGAGATATATAGGAATCTTACTCTTCTGACACCATCAAAGTATTATTTATATAAATATGCACAATTGGCCGCATATAATAATGGTAAGCAAGAGGATACTGAATATTGTCTTTTCTTAATTAAAAGAATATATAAAAGTGATATTAATCCTGATGATTTGCTCAAGTATAATTTTTATAAGGATCATCATGTCTCTACTGATCTAAAAGAGCATGACTTGTAATAATGTGACAATTATTGATGTTTTTTAATCATTGCTGCGCTTCTAGAAATTAGCATTTGAAATAATGAAAATAATCTATAAATTGTATTCAAACAGCTATTGAATACTTCAAAATGGAACAGCAAAGAGGCTTTACTTTGATAGAGCTAATGATTGTGATCGCGATTGTTGCAATCCTTGTCTCAATTGCACTACCCGCATATCAAAGCTACTCTAAAAGTGCTGGAGTAAAAGCATGCTTATCTGAAACAAAAAATTATGCCAACTATATTTTTTACGCATTGAATGATCAAAATGATGCAACCAATCCTACAGTTCCGGTTATCTCATCCTGTAGTTTTATCACCGATGCTTCTTCATGGAATGAGTCGACAACAAACTTGGTGATTGAGGCGAAAAGTAAACATTCATCCATAGCAGATATTCGTTGTGATCTAAGCAAAGGCGCAAACTGTACAATCATTCCTTAAACAAAAAGTGTTAGAAACGCTATAATAACCTCAGTTTTTCTGTTCACTTTTCATATGAAAGCCATTCCTTATATTCTTTCAGCCTTATTGCTTTTACTTGCTTGGCTTTTACCCATCCATAAAATGCCATGGACGACCTTTGGTAGTGAAGCATTGACTTTTCTCTCAGCATTGGCGTTATTAAGTGTTTTTTACCATCAAGATTTAAAAATACCTAGACCACAGTTACTTGTATTGCCTGTGCTTGCAATTCCTCTCATTCAATGGGGTTTTGGTGAGATTCTATATCTAAGTAATGCGTTACTCTGTACAGCTTACATTGCCATGTTTTGGTTGATGGTGATTGTTGGCTATAACTTGGCAATTGGCGAAAAGGGTCAAAGAGAACAGATCTTTAAAATTTTCTGTTTGGTGGTGTTTACGGGTGGAATACTTTCAAGCTTTATTGCAATCACGCAATGGTTAGATGTGAATGAATATTTTAGACCATTGGTTAATCTTCTGAATGGTAATCGTCCTTATGCAAACTTTGCCCAACCCAACAATTTAGCGACATTTATCTGTATGGGGGTGTTTGCATGCTTATATTTTTATGAAAAGAAAATATTATCCAATTATGTTCTTGTACCATCTGCAAGTGTCTTTCTATTGACCATTGCATTAACCCAGTCGCGTACTGCATGGGTGGTCTGTTTATTCACAGTGATTTATTTAACGATAAAACAATTCGGTCAAACCAAACGTTTTGGTTTTGCAAAACTGCTGCTATGGAGCGGTGTATTTGTTGTTCTCATCAGTAGTTTACCTTTGATTAATCAATGGATTGCTTCGGTATCAACACAAGACATTGCACAAGCTTCCTCAGTGGTAGAGCGGGCAAGTTCGGGCTATCTGCGATTGGATATGTGGAACCAGGCTTTGATTGCGATTTCAGAAAAGCCTTGGCTGGGTTATGGTTGGAATCAAACAGGAATGGCGCAAATTGCAGCTTTTGATTTATATCCATCGCACGAATGGTATAAAACAGCACATAACGTGGTTTTGGATTTATTGCTCTGGAATGGTATTCCGATTGGCGGATTGATCATTCTGTATGTTGTTTTTTGGTTGTATTGGTTGAATAAAGGGATAAAAGAACCTGTTTCAATCGCAGCCAGTTTGATGGTCTGTGCGATTCTGATTCATGCTTTGTTAGAATATCCGATTCACTATGCTTACTTTTTACTGCCTCTGGGTTTTTTGTTGGGGCTGATTCAAGCGCAATATCCTCGACTACCGACTATGAAGCTAAAATCATCGATCACTGTGACTATTATTGTGATCGGTCTGGTATTGGTCGGTGCGATTTATCGAGATTATATTTTATACCGTCAGCAAAGTGTTTTTGTGACCAAAAAGACGCCTTTAAGTGCTTCACAGCAAGCCGTGATGAATCAAGATATTTGGTTGCTGACACAGTTTAAAGAGCGTGTATGGTGGATTGGTTTAAACCCCTATACAAAAATGACAGATCAACAACTGCAGTATATGGGGCGTATGGTGGCAAATTTAGCATCTGCATACGATATTCATAAATATGCACAAGTCTTGGCCTTTAACGGTAAAAAATCTGAAGCTGAGCATCAGTTGTGGATTTTAAAGACCTTGCATGGACAAGATAAAAGCTATCAGGAATTATTGCCAGCTTCCGTTTCAACTCAGTAGAATTCTTTTTTATAAAAATGAATTCTTAATTTTAAAACTTGAGTTGAATGGTATTTCACGCTCAAAACAAAGCTCAAAATTATCCCAACGACAACGTAAAAAAATCCCCAATTGGGGATTTTTTTACAGAGTCAAACTTACATTTGGCTTTGGATATAATTCTCGATGCCTACACTCTCGGTAAGATCAAGTTGTGTAGTGGTCCAATCCCAGTATTCTTCTTCTTTTTCTAGAATTTCTTGCACCAGATCGCGTGTGACATAGTCTAAATGTGTTTCTGCCAACGCAACGGCAGTTTTTAATGCTTCAATATTTTCTTTTACTTTGCGAACATCACAATTCAAAACTTCAAGCGTATGTTGACCGATATACAGTTTGCCTAAATGTTGAAGATTAGGTAAACCTTCTAAAAAAAGAATACGTTCAATAATTTTATCAGCATGTTTCATCTGACGAATTGATTCTTTATATTCAGCAGAACCAAGTTGTTCAATTCCCCAGTCATTAAACATACGTGAATGTAAGAAATATTGGTTGATTGCCGTCAGATGATGAAAAAGTACTTGGTTAAGTTGGTTGATAACGTCTCGATTGCCTTTCATGGTCAAAGCTCCACTTTAAATTTCTGCCTTAAATCTTTTCCAAACTTTTCACTGAAAAGGATGTCATTGAAATATAGTGATTAAGGCAATCTGGTATCAGTCTATATTAATCAACTTTTTAGATGCTGACGAGTTATTTATAGAACGGCAAATGAAAATCGCAATCAAAAACAATAGAGTGTTGGTTTATTGAGGCAGGTTATCCAAAAAATGAACCCGCTTTGAGTCGAAGCGGGGGAGGAGAATGATCCGGGGATCATTAGAAAACTTATTTATTATCGTTATAGGAAAATTCTTGATGAGGCATGGAATCATTAAGCAGCAACGGAAATACGTGCGGCAATCAGTGCAAGCTCTTCATTGATGATGCTTTTTGCTTCAGGCGCACAGCGACCACAGCAGGTACCCAAATCCAATAGTTCACGCACTTCACGATAGCTTTCCGCACCATTTGCCATAGCGTCTTTAATATCTTGATCTGTAATACCACGACATAAGCATACGTACATGAAAACTCAACCCAGCGGTTAAATGCGATATCTAATATTATTGATAATTGTTATCATTTGTCAATGAAATTTATTTAAAATCTCACTTATTATGATTGGCTTTTTGAATAAAAAAATACCACCTGATCGGCAGTATTTTTTGTATATTTTTAATACATTTTAAATCAATTGCTTAGTAAAAATTCTTTTAACTGCAATTATTGAGGAATAATCACCACACCATCCATCTCAACCAATGCACCTTTGGGCAGGGCTGCAACGCCTAGCGCAGCACGTGCCGGGTAGGGTTGAGCAAAGTATTCTCCCATAATTTGATTAACCAACTGAAAATTTGATAAATCTGTCAGGAAAATATTGAGTTTTGCGATATCCGCTAAAGAACCACCTGCCGCTTCACAGACTGCTTTTAAATTGTCAAAAACGCGTCGGATTTGCGCTTCAATGCCTTCAACCAATTCCATGCTGTATGGGTCTAAGCCAATCTGCCCTGAAAGATATAAAGTATTGTCTACGAGGATTGCTTGTGAATAAGTACCAATCGCAGCAGGGGCATTTTCAGTATGAATCACTTGGCGGGACATTGATTTCTCCTTGATTTTTTAATCATTTCATCATGATACATATGCGCTATACCATTGATCGACGAATAACGATAAATAGCGTACTGCTTAATTTAGCATGCTTTTGCTTTCAGTGTTTCATTGATTGCAATTGGCATTGCCAATCGACTGATCCGAGGGAAACCAAACTGCATACGGAGTTCACGAATAATCTGCGCAATCTGTTTTCGGTTATTCACCACAATATTTACATAGGTTTTATCTTCATGGGTGTGTACTGATTCTACGCCTGTTTTAGCTTTACGACAGAGATAAATCAATTCTGAAATTTGTTCATCAGTTAAAACCAAATCAATACTTAAGTACGCATTGAAGTTGACATCATCTTCCTGTTCAGAGGTCCAATGCAGCAACATGATATTTTCAGGATGTAAATGTTGCTCGTGCAAAAGGTTATGGCAGCGCTCACGGTGAACAATCAAACCACGACGGGATAAATGTCCTTGTATTGGATCGCCTAATACGGGATTGCAGCAATGTGCATATTTAACGTCTACACCATCCGTACCTTGGATTAAGCGATTTGAGGCATGTTCTTCAGTATTTTGAGATTGCGCATATAAATGATTGGCAACCAACTGAGGCAGTAAATCACCTACAGCGATTTGTTCAAATAAAGTGTCTTGATCTTGAATATGGCGCCATTCCAACAGGTCGGCCCAATCTGCTTCCGATAGATCTTTGATAGAGCGATTAAATAATTTTAAAGCACGGTTTAGTGCTTGTTGCCCAACCAAACGTTGTTCTTCAAGATCTTGGTCACGTAAAATATTTTGAATTGCACGCCGTGCTTTCTGGGTGTTGATAAAACTTAACCAATCCGGATTTGGTGTTGCCAATACATCAGTGATGACCTCAACCACTTGTCCACTGACCAGAGGGGTTGAAAGTGGTTTAATTTCTCCATTGATTTTGGCACCCACAGCATGGTTACCCAAAAATAAACTTGCTGAATAGGCAAAATCAACAGCAGTTGCACCTTGTGGTAACTCATGCAACTGACCATGTGGGGTATAAACCCAAATTTTTTCTTGGTGTAGATAATCGAGCAAATCACTAAATGTAGTTTTAGCACATTCATTACCAACCAAAAGATCTAGATTCTTCATAGAGGCCTGAATTGCTGAGCGACAAGCTTGTGGTGCATTCTCACCTAAAACCACACCAAATCGAGCTGCTTTACGCATCAATTCTGTCTGAATGGTCAGCGAAAGTGTAGTGCGCTCACCTTTAAGCTTGATCATTAAAGATTGATTACCGCCAGGTAAGGGGCGGCGAATATGATCTTCATAGTCTAAAACCTGGAAGTTTTCCCGTAAGGCATCGACCAGACGGTCACAGTCGGCAATGCTTTGAAGAATAATTTCAAAAGCATGACTATGTGTGAGCTCCTGCAAATCAATTTCATTTTTAACAAAGTGGCGCAATAATTCAATATTGTTATTTTTCTTTTTAATACGACCTTGAATATTATAGTTATTGAGCAATTCAGCTAAATTTTGTTCCCAAACAGATTGGTATTTACATCGCTCTGGTTTGGTTTTGAGTAAATTCTCCTGCACGTCATTGTACATATCCAGATCAAGATTTTGATAGCACAAATGCTCTAGGTTATCAGCCATTTCATTCATACCGACAAGACGTGCCATAGGTACAAAAATATCAAAGGTTTCTTGGGCAATACGCGCACGTTTATCTGGGCGTAATGCACCTAGCGTGGTCATGTTATGATAACGATCTGCAAGCTTGATGATAATGACGCGAGGATCTTGTAAGGTTGCTTGAAGAATTTTGCGGAAAGATGCTGCTTTATTATATTCTTTGTCGCTGGAGTGGCTGAGTTTGGTAACACCGTCAACCAATTCTGCAACGGTCTTGCCAAATTTTTCAGTAATGTCTTCTTTGGTAAAATCAGTATCTTCAATCACATCATGCAGCAAAGCTGCCATCAATGTTTCAGCATCCATACGCATGTGCGCCAAAATACAGCTCACTGCGATTGGATGCAGGATATAGGGTTCACCACTTTTACGTGTAATACCATCATGCGCAATGTCAGCATAATCACAAGCCGTAAGAACCCGCTCGACATCGCTTGGTTTTAAATAAGCGTCGATAATTACGTTAAGCTGTTGCTTGGCTTGGCTGACCTCTTGGCCTGGCATATAAACACCTATCTTAAATTACAAATTTGAAATCTTTTCCTAATGCTTAATGAAAAGCATATTGAGCGACTTGTCAATTTCTAGACCGAAAAAATATTTATTTTTTTTAACAAATATTTCTAAATTTGTCGATCAGTTGGCAATTTTTTTGAAAAATGGCTGCAATAAAAAAGCCTAGTTGAAAAACTAGGCTTTGATAAAAAGCTGAACTTATTGGAAAGAAAAGCCTTCAAGATTTAGGTTGTTTGCAGATAGCGCAAGGTCAAGACTTGATGTTTGATAATCTTGATCACGCTGTTTCAAAATATCTTTAGTCACATGACCGACCGCAATTTCACGTAATGCAACAACAGTGGGTTTGTCATTGTCCCACTCAACAGTAGGTTCAATACCTTGACGTGCCAATTGACGCGCGCGTTTGCTTGCCACTAGTACAAGCTCAAAGCGGTTGTCTACATGGTCTAAACAATCTTCAACGGTTACGCGTGCCATAAGAATTCTCGTTTGAATACAAAATTTTTAAATAGACTGTGCAGTATAAAATGCTTTCATCACAGACTCAAGTTTTAATCGATGCTTATTGAATAAACTTCAGCTCAAAAAATTAACTTTGCGGTGTAATGAGTTTGCTGATTAAGGCTTGATGACGGTTTGCTTGTTGTTCAATCTTTAAACGATTGGCATTGATCACAGACTCGAGATCATGCAATGCTTTATTGAAATCATCATTGATAATGATGTATTCAAAATTAACATACTGCTGCATGTCTTCAACAGCACAGCTGAGACGATGCTCAATCACTTCAACAGAGTCAGTTCCTCGATTGGAAAGACGCTGACGAAGATCAAACTGTGTTGGAGGAAGGATAAAGATTTGTTTAGATTCAGGAAAAAGTTTACGAACTTGTTCAGCGCCTTGCCAGTCAATTTCTAAAAGAACATCATGACCTTTTGCCAACTGTTCTTTTACCGTTGCTTGTGCAGTACCATAGTAATTGCCAAAAACTTCGGCATATTCGATAAAACCGCCTTGATTCACCTGTTCAAGAAAATTTTCTTTAGAAGTGAAATGATAATGAACACCGTCGAGTTCGCCAGGTCGTTGACCACGAGTCGTATGAGAAACAGAAACATGTAAGTTGCTTACACGCTCAAGTAGTGCCTTCACGAGAGATGTTTTGCCTGTTCCTGAAGCCGCAGAAACGACAAACAATAGACCCGACATGATATTTTTCCTGATATGATAAAATATCTTCTCTATTTTAGAGTAGAGCGCAGACAAACAAAACAGTTTTTACACATTGTTTGTGTTTAATCGCTAAAATATATTCAACCATTGAAGTGAACATTGAGGATTTTATGGAAATTGTATTGGCGAATCCACGTGGATTCTGTGCAGGTGTAGATCGTGCAATTGCCATTGTCAATCGTGCACTTGAATGTTTTAGTCCACCGATCTATGTCCGGCATGAAGTGGTCCATAACAAATTTGTGGTGGATGATCTTCGTCAACGTGGTGCGATTTTTGTTGATGAATTAGATGAAGTTCCTGATGATAATATTGTTATTTTTAGTGCACATGGGGTGTCCAAAGCCGTACAACAGGAAGCTGAACGCCGTGGATTAAAAGTGTTTGATGCCACTTGTCCTTTGGTGACTAAAGTACATATCGAAGTCACCAAATACGCCCGTGAAGGGACTGAAGCAATTCTCATCGGTCATGAGGGTCATCCTGAGGTTGAAGGAACGATGGGGCAGTATGACAAAAAAAATGGGGGTGAAATTTATCTGGTTGAAGATGAAGAAGATGTTGCATTATTGACAGTTAAACATCCTGAAAAAGTGGCATTTGTGACTCAAACTACTTTATCCATTGATGATACCGCTAAAGTCATTGATGCTTTACGTCATAAATTTCCGCAAATCCAAGGTCCTCGTAAAGATGACATCTGTTATGCCACTCAAAACCGTCAAGACGCTGTCCGTGATCTGGCAACACAATGTGATGTGGTATTGGTCGTAGGCTCTCCAAACTCATCCAATTCCAATCGTTTACGTGAGTTGGCAGAGAGAATGGGGAAACATGCCTATTTGGTGGATAATGCAGATGAGCTGCAACAAGCGTGGTTTAGTCCTGATCATAAAATTGGCGTGACAGCTGGGGCTTCTGCACCTGAGATCCTCATTAAGCAGGTGATTCAACGTTTACAGGACTGGGGCGCAACAGCGCCACAGGAACTCAATGGCCGTGAGGAAAACATCACATTTAGTCTGCCCAAAGAGCTACGCATTCATGTAACACAAGCATAAGCACGATCGTTATTTTTGAGATTCTCTCGAAATGGCATAAAGATCAATTTAGCTACATCATGAAATAACTTAAAGTTAAATCGAGAAGCATATTTTCGATTTAACTGATCATACCTAATGTATGACTGATGAGTTAAATATGCTGTGGAAGGCTTGTAAACTATGATAGGACTTTGCCGATTTTATTTATCTATCGGCATAAAACTTGCCGATTACCAATCCCCCATTTGATAAGACACAGAAAAAATAAGTCGCAGAAAAACACTTTATAAATGGGACTCTGCCACAAAAAGTTACCGATAACGTTTTTGAGTTTCATATTTCAACAAGAATTTCCATTGAACTCAGATAGTAAATAGAGTGTTTTCTGCTTTTTTCGATTAGCCAATTTTACCTGACTGTGTCATTAGATTAAGTTTTATCTGCTGCTGGGTGCTATTACAGATTTTACCCGTGGAAATAGACGATACCTCACGACCTCGCTGCTTAAAAATACAAAAAAGAAGTCTATATCATCGTAGATTTTAAAAATATTGTGTCAGTTTTATTGACTTTTAATCATGCTGCCTAAATAAAAACACATTGAGTGAAAAATGCAAAAATTATCAATAAAATTTAAAAATAAGTGTTAATTTTCAATAAGATATATAAAACCGATTGTCTGGGGTTTTATACCTTTCATCTAACTTTTATTGGTTTTGAAAGTGTTTTGGCTATGATTTTTTAATCAAGTCTGGTTTTACTTATGCTGGGGGACTGATGCGAAATAATTGGGGATTTACCTTGATTGAGTTGATGGTGGCGATCGCTGTTTTAGCGATTATTGCGACAATTGCGGTTCCTTCATTTTCAAATCTATTAGCAACTTATCAAGCGAATAAAAGTAATAAAGAACTCATGACGGCACTAAAAGAAGGTAAAAGTCGGGCATCATCGATAAAAATGTCTGTGATCGTTTGTCCAAATAAAGACAGTTCACATCAGGAGATAACAAAGACTCTTTGTTTAATTAAAGCTGGTGTGAGTAGTGCGAATGTCTCAAATTATATTGATGCAAAACGTGTCATTTTAGCCAATATTGATAAACATTTAAGTATGGGCGGAGATGCCAATGTTGTTTTTAGCCCAATTGGATCATCACTTGAAAATGTGTCAAATAACAATCTAAAAGCCAGAAAAATAACAATATGTGGCAATAATAAGTTAACTGAAATAACGGTCTCTGTTATTGGGATCACCTCCTCTCAGAAAAGTGGAGCATGCTCATGAAAAATCAGTGGGGAGTAGGTTTAGTCGAAGTCTTAGTGGCTTTGGTGCTCTTGGCGATTGGCGTTTTGGGATTTACTGCTTTGCAGCTAAGAGCTGTTGATGCAACGGGTGAGGCGCTTACAAGATCCCAAGCAATGCTTATTTTGCGAGGGTTAACAGAAAGTATGCGTGTCAATCCAGATGGGCAATCTGATTATCCTGCTGCCGTACAAAAATATATGAATCTAGATTCGAGACCAAATGGAATCAAAGGAGAGTGTTTTGATTTTGGGAATAGCAGTTTTCTTGAATGTACATCTACTGAAATGGCCCATGCGGATGCCTATGTAGCAGTCAAGGAAGCCGCAAGGAATGGTATACGTATGACCATGACGGACTGCCCTGGTATCGGCGCTACGATTAAAAGGCAGTGCTTATTTGCGGCTTGGGGCGACACGGCATCAAAGTTAAAAGCGAATGATTATAGTGCCTGTATGGGGAGTGATGGGATATATAAATTTACTGCGCAATGCCTAATGATGGAGGCATATTAAATGAATGTGTTGTCAGCGCCTAAAAGGGGGACATATCAGCAGGGCTTTACATTACTTGAGTTAATCGTTGCGCTTGCACTTGGTTTGATCATTAGCGCAGCAGCTCTCCAATTATTTACTGGGGGGATAATTACAGCAAAATTACAGGAAGCCAGTGCAGAACTACAAGAAAGTGGTGTGTTTGGTGTCGATTATGTCGCAAAAGATATTCGCTTGGCGAATTATGGCAATGTTAATAATTTAGGGATAAATACCTACACCCCTAACACGGGAATTCTATTTACTGCCAGTCCAAATGCAACAGATCAAGTCAATTTACCAGGACTAGCTGTTGATTCAAAACTTTTAACCCGATCTGATGGTGAGTCAACGACAAATATCAAGAGTGACCAACTGACCATTATGTTTCAAGCACCTCACAACATGATGAACTGCGAAGGTGTAGGTGTAGCAAAAGGTAGCAATGTAATTCAACGTTATTTTTTGAAAAAAGATTCTGATGGAAATTTAGCATTGGCCTGTCATGCAACCAATAAAGACAACATTGTGGGGGCTAAGGAAACAGAGGGTACTGTGATTATACCTCGAGTGGATTTGGTCAAGTTCTATTTGGGCATAAAGTTTAGAGGAGATAAATTGCGCTATTACCGCATTCAGGACTTTATAGAGAGCGGTAGTCATAGTGGTAATAACAGTAGAGTCATATCGATTCGTATGATGATGTTGGTGCGGACCAAAGACCCGATTAAATATAAACATATCAACCCTAATGAAAGCTTTAATTTTTATGAATATGGCGGCCCAGCGTGGGTAAATGATAAAAGTCCGTACTTACGACGGTTATATACCACCACGATTGCTTTAAGAAATGGCTTAGGAGAAAAGATTTATGAAAACTAAGCTAAACAAGCAAAAGGGTTCAACGCTCATTGTCGTTATGATGATGCTTTTATTCTTGACGATCATTGGTGTAATGGCAATTCGAACTTCTATGATCACATTGAATATTGCGACAAATGCACAATCCTATCAGCTCTCAAGCCAAACTGCTGATACACCAATCAATCAAGTTTTTTTAGAAGATTTAAATAGGCACGTTGATCTTTCAAGTGTTCTTGGTAAAGCTTTGAAGGATGCGGATACTGAACTGGGTAAGGAATATGTATTCTGCTATAGACCAAAAGTAAGTACCCGATTTGGTTCAGTGGCTTCTATGGCTGTGCTTAGAACTACAAGTTCTGGTGTTGAGTTGGTTGAAGGAAGTACTGACAACTTTTGTAATTTAACCACTGACTTTGGTAGTGCAAGAAGAGGGGTGGTTACACAAGTTGCTATTAAAATTCCAACAGATACAGCTGATCTACCACCTTTGGCATTGCTCGCAAGAAATATCAATGTCAGTGGAGGGCAAACAATTCCACAAGGCATCACTGAACAAAAACGTATTCGAATGACCACAGTAGCAATGATGCCGATTTACGCTAAAAATTTGTCTGCTGCTCAAGCATGTTTAAAAGATAATGTGAATGATAATTCAGATGTGGAAACCAGTAATAAACAGACCACAGCGCAATGTCTTGTGAATATTGGTGTACCAGTCAATAGTCAAGTTCAGGAATTTAATTTACAAACATTTATAAAAATAGTTAAAGAACCAGTATAGATCTAGAGGAATGTAAAATGAAATCTAAAAAGCTTACTGCCTCATTAAGTTATGCCCGTAAAGCCAAAAGAATAAATTTAAATGCGGCGGGGTTTATAACATTTATTGGTACATTCTTGATTATTTCTTCTGTCACTCGAGCCAATGATCTACAGATTTATGCTGCACCGACGGTAGGCAAAAAGACCCTGGTGATGATGTTGGATACATCGGGCAGTATGGGACCAGCGAGTGGTAATGGGTTTAGTTATCGGGATGACTATGGTTTAAACTGTGGAATAGCTTATACATCAACATCTTTAGCGACATTAATTACAAGCCTGTCAAATCTTTATAGTAATACCGCATATCGGATCAGTTCAGGAACTGTTCCGAGTTATGAACGTAATTTCTGTTATGTGTCTTCTGGTTCGGCAACAACTACTGTTAAAGATGAAGTTTCAGGTTGTGATCCAATTAAAAATTCAAGTGGAACGATTACAGGCTACCAATGTTTAGATCGATTGACTCGTTTAAAAGATGGGATGTTTGCTTTTTTAAATAGTGAAGATGCTTCCTTGAGGCAAGTTCGTGTTGGTTTAGGGAACTATTCTGCCAATGGAGATGGCCACAGTGGTCAAATTCTGGTTCCAGCAAAAGAGCTTGGTGGTTTGAATTCACCTCAAAGAATAGCATTAAAAAATGCGATTAGTAGTTTGGTTGCATACAATGGCACACCTACAGCACATGCGTATGCTGAAGCAGCAGCATATTTGATGGGGACAAGTACATTACAATGGGTGAATTTAAACAATGCGCCAGTTTATTTTAAATTTAACAATAACTATTATAAAGCGTGCGCAAGCTGGAACAATATTAAAACATCATGTAATGCTTGGAGTGGCTGGATAAATCGTCAATTGTCTAGCTCTGCAGTAAGTGGTATGAATAGTTGGGGATGTAGTTTAGATGGATATTCAGGAACATGTTATAGAAAAACAGGTAAGCATTTAGTTGATGTCGATAGTGGTTTTAGTCACTCTTCTGATTCTACAAAAGTAGCAAATAAGACAACATACCAATCTCCATTCCCCGCTGTTACTGATCGTCAAAGCTGTGATGGACAAGGAATTTATATCCTTTCAGATGGTGCGGCCAATTCTACGGATGACACTAGATCAAGTAATATAATGTCTACTGCTTTAGCTACGTTTGGTGGTAATTTTAGTTGTGATGGGGGGCTGTCAGAGGGTTTTGATGGTACTAATCCAGGCGGTTGGCGTTGTATGGGCGAGTTTGCGAAAAGATTATTTAATCCAGAGCAAAACCCATCAGGTGTCTCGATTCAAACTGCTTTTGTTGGGTTTGGTGATACCATGAATAACTTAGGCAAAGGCTATGTAGAAAATGCTTGTAGACTAAGCTCCCGTACACAAGATGATCGAAAGTCAGATGATCAGTGTTCGCCAACAGCACCAAGTTATAGAACGCCTAAACCTGGTTATGGAAATGGCGGTTTTTTTATTGCAAAAGAATCTAGTGAAATTACCCATAGTGTAATTCAGTTTATTGATAACTTGAGCAACCATCAAATTGCTCCGTTGTCTACAGGTGCGGTTTCTGTTCCAGTAGACGCATTAAGTCCACAATCCTTCCAGTCTTATGGTTATTTAAGAGTATTAGAACCAAAACCTGGTACTCAAAATATCACTTGGACGGGGAACTTAAAAAAATACAATATTCAAGGTGGGGCGCTAAAAGGTAAAGACGGCACAGGATTTGTTTTTAAAAACAATGGATTACTTAATCCAAACTCCCGGGATTTTTGGGGGAGCACTTCTGGTGTAGGTGTTATAGAAGGTGGAGTTTATTCAAAACTCAAATTACCTACGATCGTAAGTCCTAACGGTCATAGACCCCTTTATTCAGATATTCAAAGTGTAGCATCAAGTGGTGAGATTACACCAACAGGTAAAAAATCAGATTTATTTTTGGTGACTCAATCTGCAATAACAGCAAGTGCATTACTGGATAAATTTAAAACAGATACTCGGCTTAAAAACTTAGCATTAAATATTCAATTGAAATTATTGAATTATTTAGGTTATGACTTGAGTCTGAGTTTAACTCAGCTTCCAAATAGTCTAAATCCCCCTAAAGATGCTTTTACATCCATGGGGGCGAGTATTCATTCTTTTCCAGTGCAAATAACCTATGAAGGAAAACTAGATGCACTTGGCAATTTGAAAGATGCAAGAAAGCAATCTGTACTTTATGGCAGTATGGAAGGGGCGTTAAGGATTGTTGATTCGAATACAGGTCAAGAACAAATGGTCTTTGTTCCTGCTGATATTTTACAAAATCCTACAGCATCTAAGGCATTGAGAAAAGGTGAGTCAGATATACAAGGTGTGGCACATGGAATAAGTGGGGCTTGGGTCGCTGATACAGCTTATCAAGTGAAAGCTGGCAGTCGAAGTGAGCCAGAAACATCAGTCGTTGCAAATAAGATGAATGTGTATGGTGGTATGCGAATGGGCGGGAAAAGCTATTATGGCTTAGATGTTCTCAATCCAAGTTCACCAAAATTACTTTTCCACATTTTGGGTGGAACTGGTGATTACATTCGTATGGGACAAACATGGTCTAAACCCGTCCTAGCCAATATTCGTTATAACAACCAAATCACCCGAGTGATGATTGTGGGTGGGGGCTATGACATGTGTTATGAGAATCCAAGATTTAGGCTCAATGCTTTAAATTCTAATACGGATTATCCATCTATCTCATGCGACAATAAAACTCAAGCTGATGGTAATGCAATTTATATGATCAATGCCAAAACTGGCGAAAGAATTTGGTGGGCGAGTAATGCAAATGCCAATACCAACAATACCAATATGACTCATAGTGTGGTTAGCAGGATCAGTACTTTGGATCGTGATGGGGATGGCTTGGTTGATCATCTGTTCTTTGGAGATTTAGGAGGGCAAGTATTTCGAGTCGATTTAAATAATGCGAAAAATACGCCTTCAGCATCTTTTGGGAAGCGAGTGGTCCGTTTGGCAAATCTTGCAACAAAAGCAGATGGAACAGCTATTACAAATGGAGATCAACCTCGTTTTTATCAACCACCGACATTAACAGTTCACGATGAAGGAACCTTAACTTTTGTTATGGTGGGTATTGCCTCAGGTGACCGTAGTACGCCATTGGATGTTTCACCGAGTAAAGGTCGTGAACTCATGTTGCCTTTAAATGAGTTAACGGGTCGTCCAACCAATAAAGTTTATGGATTGATTGATCGTGATATTACGGATGGTGGATTAATTACGGGTACAAAAGACCCAATAACAGGTGCTTACAAAGATATCACCTTAAAATCAGTTGATATTACTTTAAAATATTTAAAAGCAAACCCTCAAAAGATAGAGGGCGTCATTTCTCAGATGTTCTTCCCATACACTAAAGAAGGCATGCAAGGATGGTATCGTTCATTATCAAGTGATCAGAATGGGAATCCAGTCGCAGGACGTACAGCAGGAGGGGTGAAAGCGTTTGAGGAAGAGCCTGTTGCAATGACGGGTAGATTGATTATTCCAGTTTATGATCCTGAAGGTACAGGTATTGTGGATAGACAGAATCCTTGCCAACCACGAATCATTGGTGAAAGTAATTCCCAACAGTTTTGTTTACCTTATGGGGCTTGTCTGGATGCCAAAGGTGTTGTGGACTGGAATCTTGAGAAAAGTACAGGTTTCCAAATCTCAGATGGAAAGAATCAAAATGTTTTAGGCCCTGGTATACAAGGCATCACTTTTGGTCCTGATGACACAAATAGTGGTGGAAACAGTTCAGGCAATACATGTGGTGCTTTAACCTTACTTGGTTTACAACAAGGGAAAGGCCGTTGGGAGTGTAACAAGATCCTAAACCCTATTCGATGGTATGAAAAATATGTTGAAGCTAAGTATAACTAAGCGATATGGAGCTGTGACAAGCCCTGCTTGTCACAGGGGCCACCATGGATTTACATTAATTGAACTAATGATTGTCATTGTGATTATTACCATTTTAGCAGCGGTTATTTATCCAAACTATCAGGATCATGTTAGAAGAGCAGCACTAGCACAAGCACAACAGGAAATGCAGAAAATTGCAAATCAGTTGGAAATATTTAAATCTAAGAACTTCACTTATAAAAACTTTGACTTAAAAAATTTATATAACACAAATTCTTCGGAAGACATTACAACACCTGTAGGTTCGTCTGGAGATACAGTCAAATATAAAATGATACTCAAAGATTTATCTGATCCAAATTTGTCACTTAAAAGTTCCAGTGCGTCAGGATTTGGTTGGGTAATAAAGGCTGAAAGTACAGATGTTAAAAACTATAATTTGCTTATGACGAGTGAGGGTATTCGCTGTAAGACGAAAGACAGTGTAACTTTTACAGCATGCACAGGCAGTGATATTACATCATGGTGAAAAGTATGAAATCAGAAGGTTTTACCTTAATGGAGCTTTTGATTGTAGTAGCAATTTTAGGAATTTTAGCTGCAATTGCTTATCCAGCTTATCAGGAATATGTAGTTAAGGCCAATAGAGTGGATATGCAAAGTGAAATGTTGCAAATTGCTCGAAATTTGTCTAATCGTAAAATGGTGAAAGGAACTTTTAAAGATGCTACATTGGAAAATGGACAATTTGAAGAATATTACCCAACTGGTGTAACTGCAAAATATAAAGTCAAATTAGCCGTTTCTACAGACAATTTGACATGGTCCCTAAAAGCAACGCCAATAATTGGTTCGCAACAAGATGGAAATGGTGAGGTTGGGTTAAATAGCCAAGGTCAAAAATGTTGGACCAAAGGTTCTACATGTACTCCTTCGGCAACGACAAATTGGGATGCTAGATAAAATTTGGTTTGTGGTACCTAAGCGTGTGCTTATTAAAGTGTTGAATAAAATTAATGTGATGAATCCATTATTGAATAATATAAAACCTTCATCACCCTGCTTTACTCTCAAATTTAACTGAATTTGTGCAGCTGAAGTTTTACTTCACTCAACCATTTTTTTAATCACATTCTTGCGCTGAAAATCAAACAGCGTTTAATTTTTGTTTATACGCCACTTAATGTCGACATTCATATCGCGCATGATTGAAACATAAGTGATGATTCAAAAATACAAAATAAATGAATCACCAAATCTTCTAACAATTTGTATAAAAAATAAATCTTATTGGTAGGAATAATTGAATTCAAATGATTTGACGATATTTAAGTTGTATTTACAATATGTTTAAGATAAATTCACATGATATTTCAGCAGATAATTGAAGTTTTCAATTGTCTGCTTTTTTATGCCTTTCATCCAACTTGTATTGGTTTTGTAAGTGTTTTGGTTATGATTTTAAGTTAGGTAAAGTTTTGTTGTAGTGGGAATTGTGATGCAAAATAATCGGGGATTCACCTTAATTGAATTAATAGTCACATTAATCATTATTTCGATTGTTGCCATAATTGCTGCGCCAAAAGTTCAAGATTTAACGTTAAAAAGGAAGCTTGAGAGAACTTCAGTTGATTTAGAGAAAATATTGACCCAAGCAAGATCAGATGCCGTTGTATTTCGGAAAAAAGTAACAGTTAATCTTAATACAGCTGGAAAAGATTCTGCTCAAAGTAAATATTGGAATATACCTTCAGGACAAACTTTAATTTTTAAAACAGGTGAATGTATTACCAATGATAATGGAAAAAAAACATGGGGCTATAGTTCTACAATTCCTACACTCTCTAAAATTGTCTTTTTGCCGCAAGGAAATGTAGAAAATTTTCCTCAAAATTTAGAAATACAAATTTCAAGTAATTCATATACTAAATATGTATATTTAACAAATTTTGGCAAAGTTACAACAACGAATAAATCCAATTTTGACGGGGATTGTACCTCATGATGAAAGCATTATCTCCCCAAAAGGGAATAGGTATGATGGAAGTCCTTGTTGCACTCATATTATTATCAATTGGGGTGTTAGGTTTTGCGATGCTACAAATGAGAGCCATGGAAGCTTCTCTTGATGCGTCTAAACGTATTCAAGCAATGAGTTTGGCTCGTGATCTTTCTGAGCGAATGCGTGCAAATAATCAAGGTTTATCAAAAAATATAACAATTAAAGTCAATGAGGTTGATCAAGTCGTTGATGCATACGCAAATGCTTTTGCAGGAAGAACATATGCGACGACTTATTCTGCAAAGTGCAACAACACAACAAAATGTTCTAGTCAGAAATTTGCAGAAGAAGATGTAAATCAAATTTTATATAAAGCTTTTTTGAATGGAATGAAAACAGCAATAAGTGATTGCCCTGGAAATATGACCAGAAGCCGTTATTGTATATATGTCGCTTGGGATGAAACAGATCCTTCTAATGGTAATTCTACAAATAGCTGTACCAAAGATGGTTCTTATAACAAAGACTCTAAGTGTATTATTTTGGAGGCTTACTAATGAATTACTCAAAAGGTATGACGCTTGTAGAATTGATGTTGGCATTAGTTATTGGGCTATTAATTATGGCAGCAGCGATGCAGTTGTTTTTGACAGGTAGTATCAATTATGGGCTTCAGAAGAACTTAGCAGAATTACAAGATAATGGGAATTTTGGTTTAAATTTTATTTTAAAAGATATAAAACTCGCAAATTTAGATGCAGATTTAGCGGTTGTTAATGATCGTAATCAATACAGTGGTGTCGTGTTTACAACCATTAAAAGTTACGCTGGATTAACTGAAGATGAAAAAAAAGTTGCAACAGCAAATATTCCTTATTTTATTTCTGGCAATTCAGCAGATTTAGCGAATTTTACCCAAGCTAAAGTCGGATTATCAAATGTGAATGTAAAAAGTGATCAACTGGTTATTCAATATAAAGCCTTTGATCCAAATGGTTTTGATTGTGAAGGCAATTCAATTTCACAAGATGATATAGATAAAGGTACATTCATTGTACAGCGATATTTTTTACGTCAGGATGGCTCAGCAGGGAATCTGGCTTTGGTTTGTGATGCTGGGCGTTATAAAACATTGGTAGAAACAGCTGCTTTACCTACAAATATTTCTGGTTTAGGTGAACGTAGTCAAATCATTATGCGTCGTGTTGATTATTTTCATGTTTTGCTTGGAGTTAAGCAAAATAATACAGATGAATTTAGCTATATGACGATTGACCAATATATGGGAGCAACCAACGCACTGACCAAAGCAGGGGCGCCTAGACCTCGAATAATGTCGATTCAGTTAGGTGCTTTAGTGCGTGGTTATGATTCTATTTCAGAAAAAGATAAATTACCAAGTGATTATACTGTTTTAGATCAAGCGGTGACCTTAAGTACATCAGATTCAGATCCTAAGTATATTCGTGATGTCATCAGTCAGACTGTTGCATTACGAAATGGCTATGGCCTCATGGAGGATTTATAAATGCGGGTCCATCAACGAGGTGTCACAATTATTGCTGTGCTATTTGTACTTATTTTAATGGTTTTAATTGGTACTTTGGCAGTGAAACAGAGTCTAACAGGATTAAGTATTGCGACGAATAGCCAGATTCAAAGTTTGAATCAGCAGACTGCTGATGCTGTATTCTTCGCACTTGAAAAAGATAACAAGGATTCAGCAACTTTACAGAAAAATTTAAGTTCATTAGGCTTATTTGGGATTGTAAAGTCAGATAGTTTTTTAAACAAAGAGCTTGTTTTCTGTTATCGACCGAAAACCCAAGCCAAATTATTTTCTATTCAACAGGCCAGTGTTATTTATCCTACAAGTGATACAGATGTAAATAATAGTGAGTTGGGAGTTGCTGGTTATTGTCAATATACAAAAAATGATTATAGCAGTGGACGAGATATTATGATTTCGCAGATTGCTGTGAAAAAAAGTAGCAGTAATACTGACGTACCTTTTAAATATTTCCCTACTGGTACAGATACATCCACAGTTCAACTTGATCAGGTTCAACCTGTGCAAATTATTGTGACTACGATTATCCCAGGTGCTGCTAGTGGTAGTGGCTCTGGATGGTCAAGTTTTTCAAGTCAAATTAATGATTGTTTTAAAACACATTTGAATGATAAGTCTGCAAAGTATGCAGCTCAAAAGACAGTTGCAGAATGTTTTGCTGATTTGGGTGTGCCATATAGTCAACAAGTCATGGATTATGCTGTGATTAGCTATGCGACTAAGAGCTAAGGTAAAGGGGATATCTTATGAAAACTAAATATAAAAAAATAGTTATTGCGATACAAACAGCTTTTATCACATCCTTAGTTTGTTCTGCTTTACCGAGCTATGCAAGTGATACGGAACTCTATAAAGCACCTCAAACTTCAGTTACGACTATTATGTTTATGCTTGATGTTTCAGGGAGTATGAACCCGGGCTCTAATGATTATGGTGAAAATCGAATCCAAAGCCTAAAAAATGGGATGTTAAAACTGCTTCAGGGTGATACTTCTCAAGGAATAGAACGATTACCAGATAAACTAGTAGTTGGTTTGTCTGAGTTTAGTGGAACTACTGGGCGTATTGACTTAGAGGCTCGAGCTTTAGGACAAGAAACTGATATTGGGACTAAGGAAATCTATCGAGTTTCTACTTCGGCGACATTCAATTTGTCTAGAGACTTAACGAGAATTAATAGTCGAGAGCGATATAGTACACAAACCAGAACAAGAAGGTATTCTTGGAGTGATTGGGGGAATTGGAGTGGTTGGAGTACTTGGAGTGGTTGGAGTGGTTGGAGTGGTTCTAATCCGAGTGCAAGTGGCGAATCCGTAGATAATAAAGTACTAGGGAATACCATAACTGTTCAAGAGTGTATTGATTGGAATAATATAAATAACAGCAATGATCCAAGTTGTAAAACATGGGCAGATTCAACAAAAACCTTAGCTGATTTAAATGGTTTAAATTCAACTAGTCAAAATCAATATGGATATCCTAATTGGTCTGATCAAGGTGGGTGGGTTAATATTGGTTCAAGTAATCAAACATATAACGATGTTGTAACATGTACAGACTCTTCGTGGGGGGGGACTTGTTACGAACAAACCAATACAAGAACAAATACTGAAAGTCAGAATCAAAAGAAAAGTCAAACAGCTACTATTGCTGGACAAGTAGTTACTACCTATACGGGTAATGCTAAAGATACTCACCGTAATAAAATGATACGTGCTGTGAATGCATTAACAGCAGGCGGAGGTACTCCTACAGCGTTTGCTTATGCTGAGGTTGCTGCGTATTTGATGGGACAATCTACACGAAATTCTAGTGGCAGCGGATTTATCTCGAATGTCACCAATATTAGTGGTTCTACTAAGTATTTAAACCCCGAAACTATTACCTCAACTAAGCAATGCAATACACAAGGTATTTATTTTCTAACAGATGGTGTTCCTGAGTATGGGCGAAATAATTCATCTCTGAATATTATGCGTGAAAGTTTAAATGACTCTGGTTTTAGGTGTACAAGTGATTCTTTAGGTGGCAGTACGCCGTATTATAATAGTAGTAATAATACAAACAACTGGACTTGTATTGGTGAATATACTAAACGGTTATTAAAAGGTGGTTCAAATAATCCAGCTGGTGTATCAATCAAGACAGCAGTTGTTGGATTTGGATCTGATATGACCGGTACGCCAACATCAAATAAAGCCAATGATATTAGTGATGCTAAAAAATGGGGAATATTGGGTGGAGGAGGATATTACCCTGGCAATAATGATGCCGATGTTGTTGCAAGTGTTAATGCCTTCCTTAAAAAGCTTCAAAAATATATTCCACCGGTCACGACAGGCTCAATTACAATTCCTGTAGATAATTTAGATACTCAAAATATTCAGCCTTGGGGATACTTCCCACAATTTGATCCAGCTCCAGATGCTCAAGTCACAACATGGATTGGTAATCTTAAAAAATACCAAGTGGTTGATAATATAATTAAAGATCGTGATAACAAGATTGTATTTGATGCTGCAAAGGGAATTAGTGTTGATGATCCAAATGATTATTGGGCAGATACTTCTATTAAAAAGACAATTACTAAAATCGTTCAAGAAAATAACGTAGATGTTGAAAAAGAATTTGAAGTAAGAGTTGGTGGGGCCTTAAGTCAATTTAAGTTAGGGAATGTCAATAATATTGAAAGAACTATTTATACAGACAGAAAAGTTGGTAATGATGGCACTGTATCGAGTATTGGGAACGACAAGGCTTTATTACAAGTAAGTAGTGCTGATTTAAAAGCCAATAATCCTACGAATAATTTTAGTATAGATACCAAGCGTGGTTATCTTGCAGCTTTGTTTGGTTACAATGTAACTTCTGCCATGGCATCAAACCTTACGACCAGCAATAGTGATGCTGCCAATACGTCCTTTGTAAATTTTCTCACACAATCCAATGCAACACTTCGGCAAATGGGCGCAGTAATGCATTCTAGACCCTTATTAATTACACAAAAAGGGACAACCCAATTTGATGCTAAAACAGGTGATTTAAGTTACAAGGATCGTGATGACTTAATTGTATTTGGAACAACTCAAGGGCTATTACATGTCATCCGAGCAGGTGATAGTGCAACCGATAGTAATGCGGGTAAAGAAGTATTTACATTTGTTCCTAACGAAATGATTGAAAAGCAAAGCAAAGGTTTTTTAAATCAAGAAAACCAGGGAAGAAACCTGGAGTATGGAGTTGACGGTCCTTGGACAGCCTATACTGAATATGTCACCAAGTCTGGTACAAATGCAACAGAGCCTGTTGTAACGGTGAGCGGTGGTAAACAATGGTTATATGGTGGTTTACGCATGGGAGGGCGCAGTTATTATGCTCTAGATTTATCTGATGTTACCTCTACCAGTGGAAAACCAAAAATAAAATTTAGAATTAGCCCTGACGATGCCGCAGCATATTCACCAATTAGCTATATGGGACAAAGTTGGTCTAAACCTACTCTAGCCTGGATAAACTGGCAAGGTTCACGTAAGTTGGTGATGATTGTTGGTGGTGGTTATGACCCAATTTATGAAAATATAGGTACACCAACATCCAGTAGCATTGATAGGGGGGCGGGAGTATATATTTTTGATGCTGAAACTGGCTCAGTTTTATGGTGGGCAAGTGCCAATGCATCAGTTGATAAAGTCACAGAGACTAGCGTCAGTAACATGAAACGTAGCGTGGTGAGTCAGATAAAAGCAATTGACCGTAATAGTGATGGACTCGTAGATCACCTATATTTTGGTGATTTAGGTGGTCAATTGTGGCGTGTAGACTTAGACAGTTCAACTCAAGCAGGCAAGACAGTCAATTTGGCTAAACGCGTCACTCGAATTCTAAATCAGTCGAATGCATCAGATGTACCTAGATTCTATTCTACGCCTACATTTACCATTCATAATAATGGCGGAAGTTTATTTGCGGTATTGACAATTGGTTCTGGTAACCTGAGTTCACCTATGTCAGAAACCAATAAAAATGATGCTTTGTATGTTGTCTACGATAAAGATGTAACACGTCGAAATCTATCGGTACTAAAGGATAGTGAATTAAATTCGGTCGATATCAATTCAATGACCACAGGCAGTAAACAGCTGGTTAAAAATACTGATGGTAATACAGCTACAAGTTTCAGTTATGGGGGATGGTACTATCCGTTAGGCTCTAAGAAACGTGTTCTCAATGATAATATTGCAATTGACAGTGATCTATATGTCAGCATATTTAATGCAAATATCGATATTGATGATGTTGATTGTTACGGTGGTGTACGTGGTGAAAGTAAGGCTAACCAATTCTGCTTACCTTACGGTCAATGTACTGTATTGAGTGGAAATACTGTAGTCGTCAAGAACCGTCCAAATGAAATTTCATTAGGAAAAGGAAATATCGGTATCAGTTTCGGTGGTAAGGACAAAAACCGTGGTTTAGTTCTAAACTTTCCTACAACTGAATCTTTAACGAACTATACCAGTAAAACTAAGTTTATTTCCCAGCGTTGGTATGAACGTTAAGGACGAATCCATGAAAAAAATACAAGGATTTACCCTTATTGAGTTAGTTATCGTTGTCATTATTATTGCAATAATGGCAGCTATAGCCATACCTACCTATAAGGATATAATTCAGTCAAATAGAGAGAAAAAGGTGCAGCAAGAAATTTTAAAAATTGCTGAACAATTGGAAAGATATAAATCTAGAAATTTTAATTATAGAAATTTTTCTGAAACGGCTACAGAGTTACCCGGTGGCTATACATTGAAAATTTCAGATTTGGAAGACAGTTCAAAAAATCTGACTGATGATGTGCAGGGGATCGGCTGGTATATTTCAGTCGCCCCGCCTACTGATTTAAACAATCGTAATTATAATCCTAAAAATAATTATTTTTTAATGAGTAGTAACGGGTTGCAATGTAAATCACGCTTAGCAAGTGATGTAAATTTTAAATGTGAACCTTGGAACGATGGAACAAAAACAGGAAGCCAACCATGGTAAAAGAACAGGGTTTTAGCTTAATTGAACTACTTATTGTGGTCGCAATTTTGGGAATATTGGCAAGAATTGCTTATCCAATTTATACAGACTATTTAATCAAAGCAAACCGTGTTGATATGCAGTCTGAAATGGTTAGGATTGGCGGCTTATTACAAAAATATAGGACATTGAACGCTACATTTCTAAAAAAACAGGATGCGACTCCAATTGATCTAACCACATTAGGGGTTGCTGATCAATATCCTTCTGGAAGTAAGTCATTGTATAAGCTTACTTTATCTAATGTCTCAGCAGGAACATGGACATTAACAGCAACTCCAAATACAAATACAACTCAAGATGGAAATGGTTCTATAGTCCTAAACAACCAAGGTCAAAAATGTTGGACCAAAGGCAGCACATGCACCCCTTCTGCATCCACAAACTGGGACGGTAGATAGAATTTAAATTCAAAATTGTGGATAAACAAAAATTGATCTTTCTTTCACACTCAAGATAACGTAAAATACTGCCCTCTATGAAAGGGGTTTGAAATGTACCGGTGGTCGGTGCAAGGATAATCCGTAAAAACTATAAGGTTCTATCATGGTTGTAATTCGTCTAGCACGCGGTGGTGCTAAAAAACGTCCGTTCTATCAAATCATTGTGACTGATAGCCGTAATGCACGTGACGGTCGTTTCATCGAGCGTATCGGTTTCTTTAACCCTACAGCTCAAGGTAAAGCAGAAAAACTTCGTTTAGATGCTGACCGTTTTGCTCACTGGGTTTCACAAGGTGCTCAACCTTCTGAACGTGTTGCTTCTTTAGCTGCTCAAGCGAAGAAAGCTGCAACTGCTGCATAATTTATTCGGCAGTAGGTAGCCCATGACACCAACACAGAATGTGCCCGAAGATCGTATTCAGATTGGACAGCTACGTTCAGCATATGGATTAAATGGGTGGCTCTGGGTCTATTCCAATACTGAACCTATGAGCAACATTTTTGACTACCTGCCTTGGTATATAGAAACTAAAGCAGGTTGGCAAATTGTCGATGTAAAACGTTGGAAACCACATGGCAAAGGCCTTGTTGTTGCGCTAAAAGGTGTGATTGATCGTACCGCAGCAGACAATTTGGTTGGCGCTAATATCTGGATTTCAAAGTCGCAACTGCCTCAACCAGGTGTGGATGAGTACTATTGGTCTGATTTAAAAGGTCTAACGGTGTTAGGTCTAAATGATGAAGAGCAAGAAGTAAATCTCGGTCAAATCCATGAACTGTTTGAAACAGGCGCCAATGATGTCATGGTTGTTCGTGCAACAGCAGAGAGCATCGATGGTGAAGAGCGAATGATTCCATGGCATAAAGATGTGGTACAACGCGTTGATCTCGAAGCTGGTCGTATCTACGTGAATTGGGGCGTAGATTATTAATCCCTAGGATTGGCACAGCAGGAAAATAGAGGAGTCTGCGGTGTTTTTTGCAGTCATTACGCTTTTTCCTGAAATGTTTGAAGCGATTACAGCGTACGGCATTAGCGGACGCGCGGTAAAACGTGACATTGTACAAGTTCATTGTATCAATCCACGAGAATTTGCCGAGGGTAACTACAAAAGAGTGGATGAACGTCCATTTGGTGGTGGCCCAGGCATGGTAATGATGGCTGAGCCTTTGGCAAAAGCAATACACCATGCCAAACAGCTTGCAAAGCAAGCAGGAGCGGTTCATGTCCCTGTGGTGTATATGTCTCCACAAGGTAAAACCCTAAACGAACCTGCGGTACAGCAATTTATTCACTATGATGGATTGATTGTGCTGTGTGGACGCTATGAAGGTGTCGATGAGCGTTTGATCCAAAAATATGTAGATCAGGAATGGTCGATTGGGGATTACGTATTGTCGGGTGGTGAACTACCTGCGATGGTTTTATTAGACAGTGTGATTCGACGTTTGCCGAATACCATGTCGGATGAACAGTCAGCAGTGCAAGACTCATTTGTGGATGGTTTACTCGACTGTCCTCAATATACCAAGCCAGACCATTTTGAAGGTTTGGATGTTCCTGATGTTTTAAAATCAGGTCATCATGCAAATATTGAAAAATGGCGGTTTTTGCAACGTTATCAACGCACTTTGGAACGTCGACCTGAGTTGGTGGAAAAAGTTGAGTTGACCAAGCAGCAAAAGAAATGGCTAAAAGATCAGCAAGACCAAGCAAAATGATGCTTGGTTCAAGCACAAGATTGAGAAGCAATGCTTCTACAAATTGATATTTAGCTTTGGTTAAATGTCTTTTATAGGCTCCTTAAACTCTCTCTGACTTGAGTGAGATTAAGGGGAAAGATAAACGGGTTGATATGCGATTTAGCCTCTGTCCCCAGCGGTTGTACAGACCTCTTCTGTTCCGCAAAATCGGAGATTCCCACAATGAGTGGTAAACATCCTTTAGTTCAAGCAATTGAAAACCAACAGTTAAAAACTGACATCCCTGCTTTTGCTCCTGGTGACACAGTTGTTGTTCAAGTAAAAGTAAAAGAAGGTGACCGTGAGCGTCTACAGGCGTTCGAAGGTGTGGTGATTGCGAAGAAAAACCGTGGCTTGAACTCTGCGTTCACAGTACGTAAAATTTCTAGCGGTGTTGGTGTTGAGCGTGTATTCCAAACTCACTCTCCAATCGTTGCTAAAATCGAAGTGAAACGTCGTGGTGACGTTCGTCGTGCTAAGCTTTATTACCTACGCGAATTGTCTGGTAAAGCTGCACGTATTCGTGAGAAATTGCCTGCGCGTAAACAAGGTTAATTTAAACTTTGCTTTACAGCTAAAAATGCGCCTTATCAGGCGCATTTTTTATAAAGGATTGATGAATAGAGTCAATGTTATGGATATATTTTTTTTGATTTAAAGCTTATTTAGATTAATTCAGAGTTTTAATAAAAATCATAAGCCTTGTAATTTCAGGCGGTTGGCATGTTCACGATAGACTTGCACTGGATCTGGTGCAAAGAGTGCACGTAAACCTAAAATTTGATTGATTTCGTCCAAATGATTCCAACGATAGTTATCTCGAATAGTTCTACCAAATTTCGCACTACAACGTGAAACTAAACCATCATTATCATGACCCGCATTGATCAATAAACTTGTACCAAGCAGTGCTGAATCTAAGTCTAAAAGATTGGTGACCGCTGTATTACCTGTAAATGAAAAAAATTGAATCCCTTTTTCTCGGTAAGCACCTTCACTACATGCTGTAGTACCGACACCCATTGGAAATTTACGGTTAAATAAAACAGATCCTTCGGTCGTTACGCTTTTTCCTCCGGCAAGTGCATCATGCGGAAAGCTTTTGGGATCTAAGCCTTGTGCCCAAACAATCGCCTTCGAGAATAAATTTACAAGACTGACCACCGGTCCTTCAAGAACTGTACCTTCTGCATTCAGAATGATATCTGCAACGGGGCTTCCTCTCTGCGGTGAACCGATAGCGGTAACTGATGCAACGTGATTAGGCATGATTCCTGCAACATAGCGACTGGTTGGACCACCATGAGAATGACCAATTAAATTTACTTTTTGGCTGCCTGTAATGGCTAAAATCTCTTCTACTTGTTGAGCCAGCTGTTCACCGCGTACTTCAGTTGAGTTAAATGGTGATACACGTGTCGCCCATGTATTTGCACCGTTACGCGCCAAATTAGGTAAAATTTGATACCAGTAGTCGAGACCTAAAACATCGCCAACGCGAATAAATCCTGCCATACCATGAGCAAATACAATGGGGTATTGGGTTTTTGCATAATCAGAACTTATTTTTGTTGCAGTGATTGGTTGTGCTGTGGATGCATGTACAGTGGATAAGGTACATGCGAGAAATAGACCTGCGATCAGATGTCCATATTTCATCATCAATCTCCATTGGTTTTATTATTGGGTTTTTTGGTATGTATCGTTTTTTAACGTAGCAAAGCTGAAGTGATGTAATCGATGAGATTTGGATGAAAAACAACCTAAACTGTAACTTAATATTTTACTTTTCGATAAAAATCACGTTGCCATAACAGTGGATGGCAACGTGATTTTTTAATCAAACATAAATAAAATTTACTGTTGTTGATCTCACAGTAAATATTTTAGACACGTTATAAGCCTTCTAGTTTCAAACGGTTGGCTTGTTGGCGAAATTGATCGACTGGATTTGGTGAAAATAATCCGCGCAATCCTAAAATTTGATTGACCTCATCCAAGTGGGTTTGATCGTAATTATCTCGAATGACTTGTCCGAAATGAGTATTACAACGACTCACTAAACCATCATTGTCTAAGTTTTTATAAGACAATGGTGCAAGAGTAGAAATTGCAGCATCAGTCAGATCAAGAACATTGGTCAATTGTGCTTTGCCTGTCCAGGAATAATGGTAAACACCATTTGCAGTCACTTTCTGACCATTGCCACAATCCTGAGGAATCGCTGCACTTGGAAATTTTGCATTAAATTCAGCAGAACCCTTTTCACTGATGCTTTGCAGTGAGTGATTTAAACTATTTGGGAGTGATGGATTATTTTCCAAAAGCGTAATCACAGGTGCCACAATATATTGGCTGACAACAGTTAACAACGCATTAGAACCCTGATTATTCAATAGATCATCAGCAACTTTGGACCCTTTTATTGTTCCTGCAACAGCTGTTAAAGATGCAACTTTATTGGGCGCAACGATTTCAATATAACGGATGGTTGGTCCACCATGACTATGTCCAATCAGATTTACTTTGGCGGATCCCGTTAATGCCAAAACCTCATCCACTTGCTGTAAGAGTTGTTCACCTCGAACTTAGGTCGTTTCTAAAGGAGACACTTGAGTTGCATAGACTCTTGCACCATTTCGAGCAAGATCGGGGAGGACCTGATAAAAATAATCTAAGCCAAATGATGATGTACCAAGCCGAGTGAAACCAAACATGCCGTGGTTAAATACGATTGGATACTTGGTTTTTGCATAGTCAGAATTTACATAGTTCGGCGTGACAGTTTGTAGCCCTGATGCTGAGACTGTCATTGCACTGAGTCCGAGGATGAAACCCAGCCCAAGTGAACTGATCTTTAATTTCATTTTTAAATACTCTTTTTGTTTTAACTGAATAAATAACCCACAATTTCTAGAATTGTAAGTTGGTGTAGATTACAGTCCTTGTAACTTCAAACGGTTGGCATGTTGTCGATATAGGGCAACAGGATCCTGTGAAAACCAAGCTCTTAAACCAAACATCATATTGGCTAAATCCGTATGATTTAAATCGTAATTATCTCTAATCACTTGACCAATATGCGTACTACAACGCGGCACCATACCATCATTATCAGTGTTGCCATACACTAAGGGGGCAAGTTGCATTAATAGGGTATCGATATCGAATAAATTTGTGGTTTGTGCGGTTCCTCCCCAAGAGTAGTAATGAATTCCATTTTCAACTTTCGCCCCTGTTTGATTACAATCTGGGGCGAGTGCAGCAGTTGGAAATTTGCGATTAAACGTATAAGATCCTGTTTCTGTTAACGACTTCATTGAAGCATCAAAGTTAATGGGTAAACTAGGGTTTGCTTGAGCCCAAGCAATTACAGGGCCAATAATATATTGACCAAAAATATTAAGAACAGTTTTAGTCACTTGATTATTCTGGATACTATCTGCAACACGAGTTCCTCGAAAAGTTCCACCTACGCCAGTGATAGACGCAACATATTGAGGCTTGACAGCCGCAACATAGCGTACAGTTGGACCGCCATGACTGTGCCCAATCAAGTTGACTTTTTCTTTTCCAGTAATGGCAAGCACTTCTTCAACCTGGGTAATCAGTTGTTCGCCACGTATCTCAGTGGTGTTTGCAGGGGACAACTGTGCTGCAAAAACAGTGGCGCCGTTGCGCGCCATGTCGGGTAAGATTTGATACCAATAGTCAATATTGAAACTACTGTTTCCTATACGTGACCATCCGAGCCAACCATGTGTCATAACAATTGGATAATTCGTTTTTGCATAATCAGACTTGATCATATCTTTGACTTGCAAAATGCCTGAAGATGCCTGTGTCAAGCTGACTAAACAGAGTCCCAACACGCAACATATACAGCGTCCCAAACGATTTTTTATTGTCCTGTTTTTCATTTCTTTTCTTTCCCTGTAATGTCAAAAGATTATTGACTAATTTGCAAACGGTAATTTACCTCCTTGGTCATGTACTGTTTCAAATGTTTGTAATCTAAGCTGTTCTTGCTGATTGGAAAATTGTTGTGATTTGAGTTGCTGTATTGCACTTTTTTTAGCGGAATCAGACATATTGCTGTTGAGAATTGTGTCTCGCTCAGATAAATATTGGTTTACTTTATTTTTCCAGTCACTTCTTTGAACATCCAGTGTTTCTAGCCGTTGAGTTGCTTCTGGACCAACAAGGTTCGTGCGCATTTGGTGCAGTTCTTGTGCTGAACCCTCGCGTGCTTTAATCTCTGCGCTAAGTTTTCGAAGGTCTTCAAGTTGGTTGAGTTGTTTTAGATTTTCTTTCCAATCTTCGGGAAGCTGATCGAACAGGGCTTTGAGTTTTTTGGCTTTTTCAGTTGCAGATAATGCTGAGTCATCCATCACCGCCATGCGATCGACTGTATATTGGTCATAGGTATCTTGCGTACCAAATAAACCTTGGATTTCATAATCTGAGAAGAATTTCTTTCTTAAACTTTTGGTATTATCCACAATCTGTTGATAGTATTTTGCACTTTCCTTGTCCGCATTGGGTGCTTGCAAATCTGCTAATTTACTTCTGTAATCCATGTAGCGAGTCCATAAATCACTCAACTGAGATAGAACAGGGTCTTGGTAGCTTGCTTGAATATAACGCTGAAAATCTGTTTTGATTTGTTCAATTGTTTTTTCACCGTACTGGGTAATGAAATATTCAAAACAGTCTTTGGTTTGTTCATTGACAATTAAACGATTGGAACCATCTACTCGAATCTGGCAATTAATTTGTGTGTCTCGTTGGCTTTTGCTGGCAAAACTTGAAGCTTCTGATGTTGAAAGTTTAGAGAAGGCCATTTGTCCTTCGGAATGCAGTGTATTTCCAGAACTCTGCTGTGCTTCAACTGTTTGATGATTGGGCCTAAGCCAGAAAATGACTGTCAAAATCACCACTAAAAAAATAATCAGTGCTATCCCAAGCGTTTTTTTCCTCGATGAATCCATCTAATGTCCTATATTTTTTGTATTTTTATTCAAAAATAATTTGCCATAAAACAGCCAGTTTCAAATATAAAATTTGTAAAAATAGATGAGTGGTTTTTGTTAAAATAACCCATCGACTTATGTATAAAGATCAAGATGTCCTCAAAAGCCCAGAAGATTCCACGTCGTCACATCAGTGGTGTATTTTTATTGAATAAACCATTGGGCATTAGTTCAAATGCAGCATTGCAAAAAGTTCGTTGGTTGTATCGAGCACAGAAAGCCGGGCATACAGGTGCACTTGATCCTTTGGCTTCAGGCTTATTGCCGATTTGTTTAGGCGAAGCGACCAAGTTTTCGCATTATTTATTAGATTCGACCAAACGTTATCGAACAACGATTCAGCTTGGACAGAGTACCACTACAGGGGATGTAGAAGGTGAAGTGTTACTGGAAAAGCATGTTCCTGAATTAGACCAAACCCATATTGAGCAGGTTCTTGCACAATTTACAGGTGATATTCAGCAAATTCCCCCGATGTATTCAGCTTTAAAGAAACAAGGTCGTCCTTTGTATGAGTTGGCTCGGCAAGGCATTGAGATTGAGCGTGAAGCACGTCCTATCCATATTTTCGCTGTTGAACTTATTGATTTTACATCGCATAGCCTGACTTTAGATATCACATGTTCTAAAGGGACTTATATCCGAGTGTTGGGTGAAGACATTGCCAAAGCATTAGGTACGTATGGACATTTGACCTATTTACATCGGATTCAGACTGGTCACTTTGATTTAATCCCAGAATATACCATCGAATATTTGGAAAGCTTAACCGAACAAGCGCGAGAAAAGTTGTTGCTTCCTGTGTATGCACCAATTGATCATTTTCCAAAAATTCAAGTACCTGACGGTCGTGCAGAATATTTCTGCCGCGGTATGGAAAGTAATATTGATCATCCTGCAGTCGCAGAAGTGCTTGTATTCGATGCTGAAAAATGTTTAGGGTTGGCTGAAATTACGGATAAGAAGCGTTTGGTACCGAAGCGTGTTTTAAATCTTTAATTGGAAAGATTGCCTAAAAATTCAGTGGATTGAAGAACGAGCGCTCTTCAAATATAGCTCCGTTAAAGATAAGTGAATGTTATGGAATTTGATATTATTCTCAGTTTAGTGTTTTTTGCCTTTTGCGCAGGTGCCATTGATGCCGCTGTAGGAGGTGGTGGGCTGATTCAAATTCCTGCTTTAATGGGTGCATTACCTCATTATCCGACAGCAACGGTTTTTGGGACCAACAAACTAGCGTCTATTTGTGGAACGGCATCCGCAGCATTTTCGTATTTGAAACAAGTCAAAATTGAATGGAAATTACTTGCGGTTATTGGGATCACAGCATTCATCAGCTCATTTGGCGGTGCCGCTTGTGTTGCACTAATACCCCAGGAAATTTTGCGTCCCTTTGTCTTGTTTATGCTGATTGTCATCGCAATCTATACGTTTTTTAAAAAACAGTTTGGACAAGTACATTTTCAACAGGAAATTAGCCATAAAATGCTGTTGATCGCGGGTATTGGTGGTTTATTGATTGGTTTCTATGATGGAATTTTTGGACCAGGCACAGGCAGCTTTTTTATTTTCTATTTTATTCGTTATCTGAAAGTTGATTTTTTACATGCTTCGGCACTTTCGAAAATCGGCAACTTTATGACCAATTTTGCCGCATTGAGCTTCTTTATTCCTACGGGGCATGTGCTGTTTCAACTGGGCTTGATGATGGCGGTCGCCAATATTTGTGGCTCTCTGGTGGGGGTAAAAATGGCGTTGAAATATGGAAGCGGTTTTATTCGAATTTTATTTTTAATTTTGGTCAGTATCTTGATTTGCCGTTTGGGCTATCAAATGTTCACGGCTTAAGATTCATATTCAAAGTACCCCGCAAAATTTAGGTTTTTTTGATACAAAAAACTCTTAAATTTTGTGGGGCTTTTTTTTGAGGGTTTATTTATGATTGATGACTTATTCAGCGAAATTTATCGACTCAATAAAACAAACATCACCGCTCACATAGAATCAAAAAAAGAGGGATTTTGATGAACATATTCGAGGCTTTACGAGAAAGCCATAGGATTCAGAAGGATTTGTCTGAACAGCTCATCCACACATCAGGCGATACGCCTGAGCGACGGAAAATTTTCAATTTACTGAAAAATGAACTATTTGCACATGCAGTCGCCGAGGATCGTTATTTTTACAGTCCACTGATGATGACGGATTCAGGTTTAAATATTACACGTTTGGCACTTGCTGAATATCAAGAAATGGAGGCGATTTTAGATTCTTTAGAACAAACTGATTTTAGTCATTCACGTTGGTTGGTACTGGCAAAAAGATTATCTGATACTGTTGCAGGACACATTGACCAGAAAGAGCAAAATTTTTTTATGAAAGCAGGGAAAATTTTAGATGAAAATCAGAAAATAAGCTTGGCGAAAAAATATTTGTCAGAATATAAAAAGTACAAAGCAAAAGAAATAATGCGTTTGGTTGGGTGATTCAACTCATTTTACCTGAACGCAAACACGAAGACGGGATTGAAATTAAGCTGAGTTTGAGCAGATAAGACATTTTACTGATCAAGCACAATTATGTTTTACGGTATGAGTTTTTGAACAGATTGACTCTATTTGATCATAGTTTAATTGGATCATAGTTTAATAAAATCAATCGGCTTAGTTTGACTCCAGCACCCCATGTATCGAATAGGCATGCTAGAAAAAGTGACTGAAAAAGATCAGTCATTATTGAGTGCTGATGGGTTTCGTGCAGAACGGAGGGTTACTCCTACGGAAGCGGTCATAATACAAATCAAGGCAATAATTTGCCATGTCGTGATATGTTCATTGAGTAAGACCATTCCTGCAATTGCTGCCAGAGCAGGAGATAAGCTGGACAAGGTTCCATAGCTCATTTTACTGAGTCGTTTTAAGGCAAGTAAATCTAAAGCATAAGGAATTGCAGTGGCCAAAAGCGCAATCAGTAAGGCTTTACCCCAATATTGAGTTTGTAATAAAGCCTGTGAATCATGTACTACACTGATTGGCAACATGACCAGTGCAGAGAGGACAATCCCAATACTGAGCGCGTGCATACCAATATTTTGGCGGACCACTTTTTGCCCAAAGTAAATATAGCTTGCCCAGCAAATCCCCGCTCCAAGTGCAAAAGCTGCACCAAGATAAGAAAAGTTATGTGCATTGGCATCCTGCCAGGGCACCATTAATGCGATACCAACGATGGCAAGAAAAACCCAAAGATAATCACTTTTTTGTTTGATCGAGACAAGTGCTAATGTCAGTGGACCTAAAAACTCAAGGCCAACCGCAATGCCTTGCGGGAGCTTGCCTAAAGAAGCATAGAACAATACATTCATCAAACACACAGAACCACTATAGTACAGTAATTCTTTCCATCTTAGGTACGGCAAGCGTTTGATAATCTTCCAAGAACGAAACATTAAAATAATTAAAATGGAAGCAAAGCATAATCTTAACGTTACGACCGTAATGGGATCTAAAACTTCAAATAGCTGCTTTGCAAACGAAGCACTGATCTGATAAGCCACCATAGATAAAACCATGAAAAGCACAGCAGTGAGTTGAGAATTTGGCATGTCTATGGTGTAAAAAAGGATTGGACAGATTTTAACACTTTCTCAGATTTATTTTAGTATTTCGTAATATATGAATAGAGTCTGTTGCCATTTCAGCTATCTATTGCGGTATTGGTCAAAAAGACATCAATACGCTATGAAATGTAGCTCATGGCGATCCCCTTGTACAAGTTTTACAATGCCGTTAATGGAGGTTTTACCCTAATCCCACGGGACAGGAATAGGGAATTGGTCTTGTTGATTTAGAATGACCGAGCTTCAAAAGAGCAGTCTTGCACTGTCTAAAAAATGTCCTCTGTCGCCAGCATCTGTAAACGATCAGCAGACGCTCATTTTAATATTTTTCTTTGAGATTATGGATAGTCCTCTGTAAGATAACAGAGATTATAATTGCAATGGCACATATGTTAGGAATAAAAGATGTCAGGACATACCAACAATATTGAAAATATGACGTTAAATACGGCAGACAATTCACAAGCAGAAGCTTGGTATATCGAAGTCCTCAAGTTGGAACAACAAGGTTTTGCTCAAACTGAACAAGATGCTCAGACACGTGTGGATTTGTTGGTCAATGCATCCAATCAAGACTTTGCGCCGGCGAGTACTTTGTTAGGTCAATGGCATGTCTTGGGACGTTATTTAAATCAGAGTATCCCTTCAGCGATTCTTTTTTTTCAACATGCTGCAAAGCTTAATCATGGTTTAGCTCATTTGGAACTTGCCTATCTTGGATTAAACCATGCAACTGATCAGTTGACCCAAGCGCAAGCATTGCTGCATTTGCAACAAGCTGTTCAATTAAACCATCCAGAGGCAATTTTTGTCTATGCACAGCAACAACTTGTACAAGATCCGCAAGCTGCTTACCAATTACTTTTAGACAATTATTTAAACAATCAGCACCAAAATAGTTTGAAATTTTGTGTCGAGTTTTCAGGATTTGATCCAATCAAGGTACAAAATGAATTGCTCAAGATTGCTGAAAAAGATCATTTCGCCTGTGCCTTGTTGGCATTCAGTTATTTCACGCAGCACAATCTAGATGCTGCTTTTAAATATGCTGAAATTGCTCAGCAACACAATGATCCTTTTGGTTGCTATGTTCGTGCTTTAGTTGAGCAACAACGTGATCAAGGGGATGCAACGCTTGCTCAGGAGTTTTTACTCAAAGCTGCCAAACATGGACATATTGAATCGGCTTACTTGGCCGCAGTGAACTTGCTCAAAAATGCTGAAAATGCCAAGACTGAACAGAAACACCAAGACTATGCCGCACTTGCTGTTGAATTATTATCACATGCAGCTGTTGCAGGGCATGTGTCAGCTCAATATTCACTAGCACAATGTTTACGTTATGGTTTAGGTACTGAAAAAAATCCTGATCAAGGTGTTTCTTGGCTTGAGCGTGCAGCAATGCGAAACCATCCGGATGCACAATTTGAACTGTCAATGCTGTTGCCATTGCAGCACGAACATCATCTGCCATTATTAAGTACTGCGGCAGATAAAGGACATACTCAGGCGATGCTGTGTATGTCGATTTATGAACAGCGTCAAGATAATGCACAAGGCGCACTAGATTGGTTAAACAAGGCGAAAGAACTTAAAGTACCACGTGCATTTTTTCTACTGGCTCAAATGTATAGAGAAGGTAAATGTGTTGATGTTGATTTGAGCCAAAGTGCTGATTTATTTAAACAGGCAGCAGATCATGGCGATATAGATTCTTATTTTGAACTGTTTAAAATTTATAAAGATGGAATCGGTGTGCGAAAAAATAAGAAAACAGCCAGTAAATATTTAGATTTAGCGAAAGAAAATCAGCATATTGAAGCAGCATCTATTGAGTTTTAAATCAAAGAGCCGTTGATGAAAGATTTATTACAACACACTTTTGCGCATGTAGAGACTTATATTCACCATACAGGTCGCTTATTTGTGGTGGGGGATATTCATGGTCATTATGATGCATTGATGCAAAAGTTGGCAGATGTGCACTTTGACTTTCAAACTGATGTATTAATTGCTCTAGGTGACCTTGTCGATCGGGGTCCTGAGAGTTTGAAATGTTTGAATTTGATTGATGAACCGTGGTTTAAAAGCATTCTTGGTAATCATGAGGAAATGTGCATTTTATCCCATGTCGATACCATGATGAAAAATTTGCATGCCCAACATGGGGGTGAGTGGTTTTATGCTTTAAGTTTCCAACAACAAAAACGAGTAATTGAGAAGCTGGAAACATTACCTGTACTTTTAGAAGTCATATATCAAAACAAAAAATATGGTTTTGTGCATGCAGATATTGATCTTAATGATTGGGAAGCCTTTAAATTATCGACACGGGTGAAAAGCAGAGAGTTGGCACTTTGGGGGAGAGGTAGAATTAAAAATAAACGCTTTATGCGTTATTCGAATGTTAAGGGGGTTGAGCAGGTTTTTCTAGGACATACCGTAGTTGATTATGTAACCAAGAAACATAACTGTTATTTTCTCGATACAGGTGTTTGTTTTGGGCGTGAATTAACACTTGTTGAAATAGATTGCCAGCTTCCTATAGAAAAACAGCGATGTGTAATCAAATCTTAATCCAATAAAATTATAGCTTGTTTTATATGAACTTTATTTTCAAATCCTTTGTAATAGTCATCATTTGATTCCCCTATTGATTGAAATTTATTGTTATTTTGCCTTGTGGATTAGTTGTCTATTGAGAGAAACAACATCAAATTTTTGAAATAAAATGTCTATAGCGGGAAATAAATACAGATTAAACTTAATTTTGTTAAATGTGTCACAAAAATATTAAAAAAGGCGATTAAAATGAAAAAATATATAAAATGGTTTCTTTTTGCAATGATTGGCATATTTTTGGTTGCATGTAAGCCTACTGCTAAATTTGAATATAGTCCCACTACACCCAATACAGGTGAAATTGTCAAATTTGATGCAACGAAAAGTACGGTATATAAAGCAAAAGAAGGTAATGCAATCCGCACCTATGCTTGGAATTTTGGTGACGGTACCCAGGGAACTGGTGCTACAGTTGAACATACCTATACAAAAGTGGGTCAATATACAGTCACTTTGAATGTTACAGATCTCGCTGGTCAAACCAACTCAACAACACAAAAAATAAAAGTAAAACAAGGGGCTGCAACAATAAACCGTGATGTGGCAATTTTAGCACAGACATCAGATGGTACTTTACTTTCTCATGCTAAAGTTACAATACAAGGGCAAAGCGTAAATACAGATCAAAATGGCCGTGCAATTTTAAAACTTACACTTCCTCAAAATATGCCGCAAGTTATTGCTACATTCGAAAAATCAGGGTTTATTCGTCAGTCCATTGTATATGAGGTGGCAAATCTAAAAGCACTTTCTGTAAATTTATTAGCGATTAAACAGGTTGTTCCTGTTTCTGATATCTCGATGGCTCAAGTGATTCAATCTCAAAATTTGGGTGCAAGCATTACGATTCCTGCAAACGCTTTTGTAAAAAACAATGGTGAGTTGGCAACGGGTCTGGTAAATGTCGAATTTACGCCTTGGGATATTACCAATGCTGATCTAAATGCGATGCCTGCCAATGGTGTTGCAAGAGATGCGCAAGGCAATATCGTTAATTTAATTAGTGCAGGTATGATTACAGCAACATTTAAAGATTCTCAAGGTCAAGAGCTACAACTGGCCACAGGTAAGACAGCAGATATTCAAATGAATTTGCCTGTAAAAAGTCTCAATAATCAAGAGATGAAAGTTGGAACTGAAATCCCAATGTGGTATTTCGACGAAACCAATGGATTGTGGAATGAAGAAGGCAAAGGCCAAGTTGTTGCGTCACATCAGTCATCTACAGGTCTTGCAGTACATGCAACAGTGCATCATTTTTCAACATGGAATTGGGATTTAAAATTTGAAAATTCAGGTTCGGTTTTTGTTCAATGCCAATCTAGTGGACAAGCACTTCCGTGTAATGTAACAGCAAGAATCACCTTAAATGATGGCTCAGCTTTAACCAAATCGAATAGTGTTCCTAAAGAAGGTCTAAGCGTGGTAAATATGCCTTCGAGTGGTTCAATTTATTGGTCTGCTAAAGATTTAACAGGTACCATGTTGGGTGAAAAAACTTCGGCAACCTCTGGTAATGTGATCATTGATCTTGGAAAACCAACGACGGATCATTTTATAAAATGTGAGCTTCCCAATGGTACAGCAGTGTCATGTTCAGGGAAAATAAATGAAAAGTTTGGATTTTCAGTAGCGCAAGATGGTGGTCGCTTGATCACAGGTATCAAAGCTCCAGATGGACAGTTGGACTGGTCAGCACAAAGCACTTTAATTTTTGAAACTCATCAATGGGTACGTTATAAAGGCAAACAAGTTACAGGTCTGACTGGCAATGTGAATATTGTCTTGACCGATCGTGAAGTCGTTTATAGCAATAGCCAAGGTTTAACTTTTCCTGCCGTTTGTACCAGTTTGGTCAATTCTTCAAATGGACCCATTGAACCGAATGGCAATTGGGAAGTTATACCTGAGTTAATTGGAAAATCGTGTCTGATCGACATTACGGTATATACAATTCAAGGTACGGAGGAGACATTGAGCTATAAAGCAATTTATGGAAAACCGCTACTCATTCAATTACCCAATCAATATTCAGGTTTTGATGTAAGTGGAACAGGGCCTATCAATTATTTAAGCATTTATGCATTGATACAAGACAATGGACAAGAATGGGTGGAGCGAATTGGTTTTGAATCAGAGCCAGATCAGAATACGATGATCAAGCTATTGATGGGTGAACCTGACTGGTAGTTTTTACATGAAACTCATTAAAACCACCTTCCGAGGTGGTTTTTAGATTTGCTTTCTTTTTTGGACAGTCACCGTACAACCAATTGAAGCACTAATAATGGTGGCTAAAGCTAACCACTGAGTCCATAGTAATTGTTCGCCTAAGAATATAAACCCAGAAAATGCAGCAATCGCGGGCTCAAGACTCATCAGTGTTCCAAAACTTAAAGCGGATAAATTTCTTAAAGCAATCATTTCCAAAGAAAAAGGCAAGGCACTTGCTAAGATCGCTAATACAATAAAATAAATCAGATTTGAAGGCTGAAAAATCTCACTAGGCATTCCTGAGAACAAGGCAATCGGTAATAAACACAGTGTTCCGACCAACATGCCTAAACATACGGTATGATTTCCTGAGACCCCTGAAGGGCGTTGTCCTGCAACAATATATAATGCCCAACATGCACCCGCAGCCAAGGCTAACACAATACCTACTGGATCAAGGTTGTGTTGAGCTTGATCAAAGGGGAATAATAAAATCAGTCCAATGATGGCCAGTCCAACCCATATAAAGTCGAATTTTTGTCGGGCATGAAACAGTGCGACACTCAAAGGACCAATAAATTCAAAAGCGACAGCAATGCCCAGTGGGATACGATGGATCGATAAATAGAATAAGGCATTCATTCCTGCAAGTGCTGAGCCATAGCAGATAATTGATGACCACTTGATTTGTTTTAAATTGGCTTGCCAGATTTTAAAAATGACCGCCAAGATCAATCCCCCCAAGAGCAAACGCATGGCAGAAATTGCTAAAACCGGGAAATGATCAAACAGTGTTTTGGCAAGAGCACCACTGCTTTGCATACTGATCATTGCAAAAAGTAATAAAACTAAAGCCTGTAGGTGTGGCGCATTTTTTAAATTTGACATGCTTTGATAAACTTGGAATAAGGATGATCTGTATTAAGAATTTGAATTTTAGCGAACTGCAGTCTTAGAAATGATTGTACCTTTGATCTGAAGTAATGACCAATAAAAAAACCACAGGGATGTTCCTGTGGTTTTTTTGCTTCCAGTAAGCTTAGAACAATACACGTACGCGAATTGTACCTTCAACTTCCTGAAGCGTATCCAGTGCTTCTTGGGATGCAGTTGCATCGACATCCATGACCAAGTAACCCACATCGCCTTTGGTCATTAAAGATTGACCAGAGATATTGATCCCATGTTCAGCAAATAGGTTATTGATCTTAGAAAGAACACCTGGCACGTTTTTATGGATATGAAGTAAACGGTGTTTACCTTCAGTCAATGGAAGTGCAATTTCAGGGAAGTTTACTGCAGATAAGGTCATACCTTTATCTGAATAAGCCACAAATTTCTCTGCAACCTCCAAACCGATATTGGCTTGAGCTTCCATCGTTGAACCACCCACGTGAGGAGTCAGGATCACATTGTCTAAACCACGAAGTGGAGAAACAAATTCTTCACCATTGGCTTTCGGCTCTTTCGGGAATACGTCAACAGCTGCGCCGGCAATATGGCCAGATTTGATGGCATCAGCCAAATCTTCGATCACAACACATGTACCACGTGCTGCATTGAGGAAGATTGCCCCTTCTTTCATTTTTGCAAATTGTTCTTTTGCAAAGAAGTTGCGTGTTGAAGGAACATCTGGAACATGTAGAGTAACCACATCAGCATTGGCAAGTAATTCGTCTAAAGAACCAACTTGACGCGCGTTACCCATTGGAAGTTTGGTCACGGCATCATAATAAATCACATGCATACCCATGCTTTCAGCCAATACTGAAAGTTGTGAACCAATTGAGCCGTAACCCACGATACCTAAAGTTTTTCCACGTGTTTCAAACGAGCCTACAGCTGACTTGTTCCAACCGCCACGGTGTGTAGATGCTGATTTAGCAGGTACACCGCGAAGTAAAAGAATCGATTCTGCAAGAACAAGTTCTGCAACTGAACGAGTATTTGAGTATGGTGCGTTAAATACAGGAATACCACGAATCATGGCTGCATTTAAATTCACTTGGTTTGTTCCAATACAGAAACAACCCACTGCGATCAATTTATTCGCAGCTTCAAAGATTTCTTCAGTTAATTGTGTACGGGAACGAATACCGATGAAGTGAGCATCTTTTACCGCTTCTTTCAACGCTTCACCCTCAAGCGCAGTTTTACGGTAATCGATATTGGTATATCCAGCAGCATTTAATGTGTCGATCGCGTTTTGGTGAACGCCTTCTAACAACAAGAAACGAATTTTATCTTTAGGTAGTGAAAGATGTTGGCTCATTACGGCTCCGCTACAAAGGCCAAATTTAGTCGCAATATGATACCATAGACCTTGTTCTATAGATATTTTGATTGTGACACTACAGTGGATATTTTATCTACGATTTCTGATAAGCATTATTCAAAAATCAAATGACAAGCTAATACATTGATTTTTATACTGCTTACTGATGGCGTTATATACAAAGTGTAGATAATGTGAATCAAATCTGTGCTTTATCCTCAGCAGCCATCTAGGTAAAATAGTGTTGAAATTGGTGAAAATGGAAATTTAAAGTATCAAAAAATGCTGAAAAATTTTCACTAACTGATTTAAAATTTAGAATGTTATATACGACGCCCTTTTTTTACTTCTTGCTAGGTCCGCAAAACGATGAATGCTCCAGTAACGATAGCACCAGAATTATTGACCCAATTGACGCAAATTGTCGGTGAAAATCGGATTAAAACCGATGCGGACAGTTTAGAAAACTGGGGTAAAGACCATACTAAGCATTTTGATCCAAAACCTTCGATCATCGTTTTTCCATCTAGCACAGCGCAAGTGCAAGCCATTGTTCAATTGGCCAATCAATTTAATGTTGCGATCACACCATCTGGTGGACGTACGGGCTTATCAGCTGGGGCTGTTGCAGCGAATGGTGAAATTGTCGTGAGTTTCGACAAAATGAACCAGATTTTAGAATTTTATCCTGCTGATCGGATGGTGCGTATCCAGGCAGGTGTCGTGACTGAGCAGTTGCAGAATTACGCTGAAGAACAGGGTATGTATTATCCAGTTGATTTTGCTTCGGCAGGCTCGTCTCAGTTGGGCGGCAATATCGGAACCAATGCCGGTGGCATTAAAGTCATCAAGTACGGCATGACACGTAATTGGGTACTTGGTTTGACTGTTGTAACTGGAAAAGGTGATGTATTGCGTTTAAACAAAGGCATGATTAAAAATGCCACAGGTTATGCAATGCAGCACTTATTCATTGGCGGTGAAGGTACTTTAGGTTTAGTGACTGAAGCTGAAATTAAACTTGAGCGTCAGCCACATGATCTACAAGTGATGGTACTGGGTGTGCCTGATTTTGATGCGATCATGCCAGTATTGCATGCTTTTCAAAATAAAATTGATCTGACGGCATTTGAGTTTTTTGGCGAACTTGCAATGCAAAAAGTATTGGATCGTGGTCATGTACAACGTCCATTTGAAACTGAATGCCCGTTCTATGTTTTACTGGAGTTCGAAGCCCCATATGAGCCGATTATGGATGCGGCGATGGAAATTTTTGAACACTGTATGGAGCAGGGTTGGGTACTTGATGGCGTAATGAGTCAAAGCCTTGAACAAGTGCAAAGCTTATGGCGTTTACGTGAGGATATTTCAGAAACCATTGCGCCATTTACACCGTATAAAAATGATATTTCTGTACTGATTACGCATGTTCCTGCGTTTATTAAGGAAATTGATACGATTGTAGCGGAGAATTATCCCGACTTTGAAATCTGCTGGTTCGGGCATATTGGTGACGGCAATCTGCATTTGAATATTTTAAAGCCTGCAGATTTGTCGAAGGATGAATTCTTTGCGAAGTGTCAGGTTGTCAATAAACATGTGTTTGAAACCGTGAAGAAATATGATGGTTCGATTTCTGCTGAGCATGGTGTGGGCATGACCAAAAAGCCTTATCTTGATTACACCCGAACTGCTGAAGAAATTGAATACATGAAGGCTTTAAAGCAAGTATTTGATCCAAACGGTATTATGAATCCAGGTAAACTCTTTGATCTTTAAAAGATTGAACCAAAAACGCTCCTCAGGGAGCGTTTTTTATGGACACACAAAAATAAATTTACAGTCTTGTGGTCATTTGTCGTTAAAAGTTTGTTATGTTTGTAGCGCTTAAATATTGATAAGAAACTGAAAATGATGCTGATTGATAATATTTTAATTTCTAAACAAAGTTTAGAAAGTGATGATCATTATGATGTGATCATGTCCAATATCGATACATTAAATGAATTATTCGAACACTATGTCGAATACGATGAAGTGTCGGCTGAAGCATTGCATAGCTATTTTGTAGATTATTATCTTGCCCAAGTCAATAATGGTGGATTCTCACAATTTGTGTATAACACGGGGTGGGATGCGTTCATGGTGAAACATGTTCGTGAGGGTTTAAAAGCCATGAATGCGATACAACATTCAGCATTATTTGAACAAAGTGCCAATTTGATAGCGCAATTTTCAGAGGAGCAGTTCGAACAGTTTTTAGAGGGTGAATATTTTGGTGACAATCAGCAACGAGATCTTCTAAATAGTTTTGACGATCAGTTCTTTGCGCTAAAACAAAGTGAAGACCTGATTGAAATCAATAGTCTATGGTTAAGGCAGCATCCAAAGTTACACGCAGTGGATGAAGATGAAATATTAGCCATCATTGAGCAAGTCGCAGCCAAGATTCCGAATTTGGAACAACGCAAGCAACAGGCAGCAGAAGATCGACCGCGTTATTTTAAAATTATTGAAGAATTATGCCAACAGGTGGGTCAAGAGCTGGATCGTATTACTATTGGCGATCCATCACATGAATATAGTGGACAAGAGATCGTTGCTTGGCATTTTCTCACTGATCAAGGGCATTTCTATATGCTGGACTTAGGTGATCAAGCATTGATGTTTGATGATCATGATCAACAAATCATTGCGCTCGATATTGATCATATTGCAGATGAATCATAAAGTCACAGTTTTTAAATAGTGTAAGTTGAATGTGCATAGCATCATGTAGTGGTGCTTCGAGTTTTAAGGATATCCAGAATGAACCGTTTGAGTTTGATTTCAGTATTTTGTTTAGTGACTTTGTCAGGTTGTGCAACCACACAAAATTTAATGAATAAAGTTGGGGGGGCTGAAACGCCACTGAGCCAGGTTTTAAATGAGCGTTCTGATTTACGCAAAGATTTAGCGACAGTTGAATTACGTCAATATTTTAACCGTGTTGAGTCGCCAACGGTCGCTGAAGTGAAATTGACTGAAACAGGTTTGATGGATGATTCAGTTCGTTCAATTCGTACAGTTTACACCTTTAAAAATGTAGATGGTCAGTGGAAACGCATAGACGTACAAAAGGAATATCAGTGTTTACGTGGTAAAAATACCAAGACATTCCAAAAAGCCAAATGCCCTTGATCAATGATTTACTAGGAATTAAAGCTTTGAAAAATTAAAAACAGAGAACAACAAAATGGCAAAAACGAGAGTTGGAATAATTTTTGGTGGAAAATCATCAGAGCATCGCGTGTCACTACAGTCAGCACAAAACATCGTGGATGCAATAGATCGGCAAAAGTTTGATCTGAGTTTGATTGGGATAGATCAAGAGGGTACTTGGCGTATTTTAGATGCTGCACATTATTTAGAAGATGGTCACGATCCTAAATTAATTTCTCTTGCCCCACGTGAACAGCAAGATCATTTGCAGTCTAAATCATCTCAAATTTTTGAAATTGAAAATGCACAAGGATTAGCGCCCCTTGATGTTATTTTTCCAATTATTCATGGAACCTTAGGTGAAGATGGTGCATTACAGGGCATGCTTAAAATTTTAGATCTACCATTTGTGGGTTCAGATGTTTTAAGTTCTGCAATTTGTATGGATAAAGATGTCACCAAGCGTTTATTACAAGGTTCTGGTATTGCTGTTGCACCATTTTTAACGATTCATGCTTATGACCTAGACGAAGTGGGTTTCGATGAGGTTCAAACTACTTTAGGTCTTCCAGTATTCGTAAAACCTGCAAATCAGGGTTCTTCCGTTGGGGTGAGTAAAGTTGAAAATGAACAGGAATTTATTGCTGCTTTAGAAAATGCATTTCAATATGACAGCAAAGTATTGATCGAAAAATTTATCAAAGGTCGTGAAATCGAGTGCGGGGTTTTGGGAAATTATTATCCAAGAGCCAGTGTTTGTGGTGAAGTTGTTGTAAAATCTAGTTTTTATTCTTATGAAGCAAAATATATAGATAATCAATCTTCTTCAGTCGTAATTCCTGCTCCAATTTCACATGAGCAAAGTAATAAGATCCGTGAAATTTCGATTAAAGCTTTTAAAGTTTTGGGTTGTTTGGGACTTGCACGTGTCGATTTTTTCTTGACTGAAAATGGCGATATTTTTCTGAATGAAGTAAATACTTTGCCGGGGTTTACCAATAACAGTATGTATCCAAAGCTTTGGGAAGCAAGTGGGATCACTTATTCTGAATTAATTACCCAACTCATAGAATTGGCATTAGAGCGTCATGAAAATTTATTAAGAAATCCAAAATTAGTGTCTAAAAGATAGCTGTTTTCGCTATTCATATGTTTTATTGAAGAAAGGATAAGACATTTGCTTGAAAACGTATCAGATATGATGCGTTTTTAGGAGATCAATAGAATCAATTAACCAGAGTGGATTTTTGCTCCCTTGTCCGAGTGAGCGTTTCAGTCAAATCAGGCTTCAGCGTGCTTAATCAATTCGATAAAAACAGGTATTCAAAAACTAAATAAAATTCAAAAAATATTGAAATTAATGATATAAAACTTATAGATTTACCAAAAATGTGAATACCATGGACATCCAACAAGAAATTCAAAAATTATTCCAAAACAGGGATGAACATCCGCTATTTTATATCGAAAGTGGTAGTCGATTATGGGGCATGGCAAGTCCAGACAGTGACTATGATGTGCGTGGTTTTCATTTACCTTCTAAAGCACAATATTATGATTATCGTCAACATCGTGACTTAATCGAAATCATGGAGGGTGATTTTGACTTTGTTTCATTTGATTTGAATAAAATGTTCGGACTTTTGGCAAAAAGCAATCCTACGGTTATTGAGTGGGTACGTGCGCATATTGTCTATTTTAATCAATTTCCTGAATGGGAAAACTTTAGAGCAGGCTTGCTGCAACGAATAGATTATAAAGCCTTGTATTACCATTACTTATCCTTGGCAAAAGGGGGAATGCAAGTCATGCAAACTGCGGATAATTTTACTTATAAGAAAGTGTTTTATTCCATTCGGGGATTGATGTCCGCAGAGTTGGCAACACAACAAGTTATGCCTGAACTTTTGATCACGCAGTTATTTGATCAAATTGATGCCAAAGATCCACTCCGCCATTGGGCAGAGGATTATTTGGAAATCAAAAAACAGCAGAAAGAAAAAGCGCAATTACCTGAGAGTGAACAAGCGCAGATCTTAAAATTATTGGAAGATAAGATTGAAGCTTTAAATCGTAGAGCTATAGAACCCACCAATGATCTTGAAAAATTAAAGCAATATCTCACAGCATATAGCTTTAATTTAAAACAATATTTTTATGGATAATATTATTGCCAATCAGAGTAGATCGACAGTATGAAAACCCTTGCCTTTATCCATCGTAATGATACGCGCTTTGCGATTGGAGATTTTTATCCTGTACTGTCCGTGTTCTCGCATTATGAACTTGGCAACACCGTTTCGCCATTTCTATTGCTTGATCACTTGGGACCTGGTGTTTTAAAACCCACCCAATTGCGCAAAGGCGTGAGTGAACATCCACATCGGGGTTTTGAAACGGTCACACTGATTTTTGCAGGAGAACTCGAACATCGGGATTCATCCGGTGGTGGAGGGATCGTTTCTGCAGGCGATGTGCAATGGATGACGGCTGCTTCAGGTGTCCAACATAAAGAAGTGTTTAGTGAGGCTTTCGCAAAAACAGGGGGCTATTTTGAAATGGTACAGTTGTGGGTGAATTTGCCTGCCAAAGATAAAATGAATCCACCCCGTTATCAAAGTTTGCGCAAAGCGGATATTCCCGTGATTGGACTCAAGCATTCCGCAGGAAGTGTCAGGGTCATTGCTGGGCATTATGGAAATGCCCAAGGACCAGCCAAAACGCATTCGCCTCTCCAAGTTTTAGACATAGAAATCCAGACAGGACATCGCGTAGTGCTACCGGCGAATGCTGGAGACACGGCAATGATTTATTTAAGACGTGGTAAAGTTCAATTTCAGCCTGAAGATGACATGTTAGATGTACAGGGCTTAGCCGTGATGTCGAGTTTAGGGCAGGATATTGAGATTACCGCTTTAGAGCATTGCAAGTTATTGTTGCTGACAGGTAAACCGCTTCAAGAACCAATCAATGGTCATGGTCCATTTGTGATGAACAGCTATGATCAAATTCTTGAAGCATATGATGATATTAAAAAGGGTACTTTCATCAAATTTAAAGTGTTAGATGCTGAATGACAGCAAGCTCAATGTATAAGCTGCCGTGAAGGACTAAATACCCGTTTGCGGTTTGTTTTTTAGTCCAATAAGACCTTTAATCAGCAATGCAATTCCGATTCCCACACATAACCCCATAAGGAATTTACCGAATATACCTAAGCCGAGTTCTTTTTGATTGGCTGAGCTAATTGCTTTCGCTGTATCTTCTGCTGAGCCTGTAGAATTGGCTTGAGCGTCCATCATGGCAACAAAACCCGTATCCGTTTTGCAACTTGAGATTATTGAGCCAGAGTTTTCACCATATTTTTTTTCAACCAACTGTTCACAGCGGGCTTGATCAGAGGCACTGATATTTGGTCCTGAACTCATTAAATAAAGCCCACCACCGACCAGAAGTAAAATAATGCCAATGATGATTAAGGAAACCGGATTTTTATTTTTCATTTAATTTATTCATATCGATTCATGTGACATTTAGAGTATCTTAAGAATATTAAATGTTCAACTTCCTCTCGAAAAATGTCTGTGTTACACTACAAAAACTCAACCCTGTGTGTACTTTCTATAAACTTTTTTATAGAAGGGTTCAGTTATAAATCTCACAAATTTGCTGCAAGCATGACTTTTTTTACCTATTGAATTAGACACCTTGTGAATGCGGTGTTGACTCCTTATTCAACGTAAATTCCACAACTTAATATTTAAATTTCAGTGCTTGTCATTGGGATGACGCTTATCTTTAGAAAAATAGTGTCACTCCAGCAAGCCTATAATGATATGTAGAAAACAATGCAAAATTCAGTGCAACAAGAACAAACTGCAAGTTTGAGTCGTGCTACGCTCATGTTTCCATTGGCGTTGGTGCTTTTTGAGTTTTCAGTATATATCGGAAATGATTTGGTGCAGCCTGCCATGCTCGCGATTACCAAAGAATTTGGTGTGAGCAGCACATGGGCACCATCATCCATGTCCTTTTATCTGCTTGGCGGTGCATGTGTCGCAGGATTATTAGGACCATTATCAGACCGATTAGGACGTAAAAAAGTCTTATTGGCGGGTGTGGCATTTTTTGTGATCACCTGCTTATTGATTTTACTGACACATCATATTGAAAGTTTTCTTGCTTTGAGATTTTTACAAGGCTTTGGTTTATCCGTGATTGCAGCTGTCGGTTATGCTGCAATTCAGGAAACTTTTGAAGAACGTGATGCAATAAAAGTCATGGCGCTCATGGCAAACATTTCTTTACTGGCACCGTTAATCGGACCTGTCGTAGGTGCTTTCCTGATCGATCATGTATCGTGGCACTGGGGCTTTATTGCGATTGCTTTTTTAGCCTTTCTCAGTTGGTTTGGTTTAAAGGCAAAAATGCCATCACGTCAAACCAGTATTCCCAAACAACCTCTGAGTTATATTTGGGATGACTATAGAAAAGTCTTTAAAAATAAAACGTTTATGGGGATGACTTTAGGGCTTCCTATGGTGGCGATGCCTTTAATGCTTTGGATTGCTTTATCGCCGGTCATGTTGGTTGAAGAACTGGGGCTGAGTAGTCTGCAGTATGGGTTAGCACAATTTCCTGTATTGGGAGGGCTGATTTTAGGAAATATCGTTTTGATTCGAGTGATTGATCGTTTAACGCTTGGGAAAACAGTCTTAATTGGCTTACCGTTAATGCTTTTAGGTACAGTCATCGTATTTGCAGGTGTCATTTGGCGCGAATATTTTTTATATTGCGTCATTGCAGGTATGACATTGGTGAGCTTTGGTGAGGGGATTAGTTTCTCTGTACTGTATCGTTTTGCATTGATGTCTTCAGAAGTTTCTAAGGGTACTGTAGCAGCAGCTGTTTCAGTCCTCATGATGTTTACCTTCTTCTTTGTCATTGAGCTGATTCGGGTTTTATATGAGCATTTCCATCTCTGGGCTTATGCATTGTCGTGTTTTGTTTTAATTGCTTTGTGGTTCACTGTTCCACGTGGCTTATTAAAATCAATCATGAAACAACGTCAGGCAGAGGGTATCTTCTAAAATTAAAAAAGCTCTCTCTCCAAAAGGAAAGGGAGCTTTACAGCTGTATTCAAAGGAGAGTTAATAAGATTGTTCTTGCTTGAGTTTATGATCGAACACAAAGGGGCCAAAAGGTAAAATTGAAGCGATCAAGCCTAAAATAAACATTTTAATCGACCATTTTTGCTTTTGACAAACGATCAACAGAACAGCAAGAAAGGCGATAAAGAGTAAGCCATGTCCCATACCAAGGTATTTCACATAGATCGGATTATCCCAAATATATTTGAGCGGCATTGCAATAAACAGCAGGAGAAGAAAGGAAATCCCTTCAAGAAAACCAACAAGACGTAAAGTTTTGATATTCATGGTCACTTAGTCAAATGAGAATGAATCTTGAGTCTAACCGAATTGTGTTTAAAAGTTGAATATATTTATCACCCTTTGTAGTTCATCCATTGATCTTGTTCTATGTGAGAAAATGACCTTGATCATGTTGTTAAATTATCACAATCAAAAGTCATCATTACACATCAGTTTTTTATGATTTATTGAAAAGTATGCGGAATTGGCATTGCATTCAATCTTTAATCATTCTCGATTTCGATGTTTATTGATTACTGTGCGGCTTCAAGTGCAGCTTCCTGTTGCTGTTGTTCAAACTCGGAGAGATAAACACAACCCAGATAAGTTTTATTTTCTCCTGCATTGATAACAGGATTGGACTCAGCGAGGGTCAGTTTTCGAACGGACTTTTCCGAGTCTTTGGTCGCTGGATCCGTTTTTACAATTTTTTCGCCAGAGAAATAGGGCATATTTTTAAAAAATGGGTTTTGAGAAATTTTAAATTTTTCAGCAAGTTCTTTGGTATTGGCATTTTTGAATACAGCCAGCATACCACCAGCAACTAAACTAATTTCATGACTGGATTGACCAAAAACTTTGATTGGAGTTTGACTGACATAAGAATAATCTTCCCCTTGTTTCAGCCAACCGTTCTTTTTCAAGTTATCTTCAAACTCAAAACCTAGAGCATAATAATCACTGAGCGTTTTCTTACATTCTAAAAATTGTTCTAAGTTTTGATTAAATTTTGCGTCTGCATAACTAGATGTCATGGCACTTAGCGTGATTAAAGCAGCAAACAATTGTAAATGGCGTTTAAGTTTCACTTGAACCCTCTCAGATCTTGTCATCATTTCTATTTAATTTCTAAGCGAAGTAAAGTTGTTTTTAATTTTAACAACTCAGGTAAGGTTTCCAATAATAAACTGATTTGTTTCAATGCTAATAGTAAACCATCTGATAAATTGTCTTGATCGCTTAAAGTTTGTATTTCTGTCAATTTTTGTTCAATTACAGCTTCATCTAAAGGAACTTGATTGAGTAGAACATCATTCAAGGTGTGTTTACACCATAACATTAGATCTAGAATTTGCTGATCATGTACGTGTTCACGATGGCTGCCAAGTGCTGATACATAACTGAGTTGACTATGGCTATAGACCAAGTATCTAAATGCATGATGAATTAAATCCTGATGGGGATTGGGCTCTGCACTGAGGCTCGAAATCATGGCTGATAATTCAATTTGTGCGTTGTGTGCCGCACGACGCGCTTTACGATACTCAATACTGTTTGTTCGACCCTGTTGATATTGTTCTACCACAGCATCGAAATAATCTAGGGTTGCTTTACTGCTCTTGAGAATATTGTTGGAAATATTCCGGAAATTCCAATCCGGCCAAATAAAGTTCACAGCAAACCATGCAATTAAACAGCCTAAAAGTGTATCAAAAATACGAGGCAAAATGATGGTATAGCCTGCACCTTTAAGATTAAAAATCAACAAGACCATCAGAGTCGCCATTAAGGTCGCCATGGCATATTTTTTCGAGCGCAAATAGAAAAAATAGACTCCGAAAATAATGGTAAGGACTAACTGACCTTCAATACTGGGGACAAAATATAAGATTGGAATTCCTAGAATGACACCTAAAACAGTGCCTAAGGTTCGCATTTTTAAACGGCTTTTAGTGGCGAAATAACTGATCTGGCAGACAAACAAGCTGGTCAGTAAAATCCAATAGCCATTCTTGGCAAAAGGCAATAAAGAAATGGCATAGCCCACAGCAAACACAAAGCCGATACGGACAGCATGACGAAACAGGGCAGATTTTGGGCTTAGATGTTGTTTGATCTTGAGCCAAAGGTCTTGTATGCCGTGGATATCGTCATCCAATAAATTTAAATTATCTCGATGTTGGCTGTAACTTTGTTGATAGTTGGCTTGTTCAATACTGAGGTTGGTAAACTGGTCTTGGACATTTTTTAAATTTCTTAAGACCAAAAGCAGATTCTTAACTTCTATATTATATGGATTATGTTGAATCCACTCATGCATTGAACTTTCTAAATAGATTAAGGCGGTGTTATGGTCTGCACGGACGATAAAACTATCGCCTTTTAAAATAGCTTCAGCCAGTACATGACAATGCTGTGCCTGAATGCGTACATTTTTTTGAATTCGATAGATTAAATCGGTGCGGCTAAAGTTCTGCTGGATTTTTTCGTAATGAAGATAATTGGATGTAGCCTGTTCATGGATGTCTTGGGCGAGAAAATATAAATTCAGCCAGTAAATTGTATTTTTATTGGCACGTGAAGCTTTTAAACGAGTCAATAATGATGCTTTAGTGGTGTTTAAGTTTTGCACCACAACACTATTTTTTAATGAAAGATCATATAAAAGTTGTTCAACATTGTCTTGATTATCAGGATCAAACAATTTGGCTTTTGCCATGAGTAAATCGCAAAGCGTATTGAAGCTGTTTGATAAATTGTCTTGAACGGCTTGTGTTGGTTTAAGTAGATAAAAAATAATTGAGGTTAAACCATACCAGAGTGCCCCCATAACAAAATAACTCGGCTGTTGATACCACTCAGAATATTCACCTAGGCCGAACATGGTATAAATAGAGAGTAGCACTGTACCAAAAGAAATGGTGGCATAGCGTTGCCCCAGTGCCCCCATTAATATGAAAACAGCGCTTGAAAGCGATAAATAAATTAAGAATAAAAGTTTATAGGGATGTAAAAAATCGAGAATACTGCTGACACTAAAAAAAAGAATACAAACCAGTCCGAGATTTCTTAAACGGATACTGAGCCGGTCATCAAAGTCCGTCAATGCTGTTGCAATTGCTCCAAGCGTTAAGGGAACGATCAACCGGTCATAACCTAGAAAATAAAGCCCAAGCGTTGTTCCCGTCAAAACAATCAGAATCTGTAAGCAATAAATAAAGGTTGAGTTTGACTTTATATTTTGAAAGATTTGATGAATGCTATTCACAATATCGTTTCGCAGATGGGGAATCGGTATATTTTACTCTTTTATGACACAATCAGATGTCTTATTCGCTGTGAAAATGTAAAAATTAATGCGTAAAATTCAACATTTTATATACAGATTCACTCTTACCCTGAGCATTAAAAAAATCCACAATAAATCACTGAATGCTTAAAAAATACTGACAATGTCAAAAAAACAAAATACCGCAATTAAGCTCCCGCGTTATCGTAGTGCCGAGTTGACCGAACGCCGTAATTTAAAAATGGCACGTTCAATCCATGCCTATGTACGTGGCAATACTGCTAAATATTATGATTGGCTGAAACAAGCTGAAATTAGCTCTATTCCTCAAGGTCCAGCAATTTGGATTTGTGGCGATTGTCATACTGGAAACTTGGGTCCTATCGCCAATGCAGAAGGTAAGATCGACATTGAAATTAGAGACTTGGATCAGACTGTGATTGGCAATCCAGCCAATGACCTGATTCGTTTAGGTTTATCATTGGCAACAGCAGTGCGTAGTTCAGACTTACCGGGTGTGGTGACTGCACAAATGATTGAAGCATTGTATGCAGGCTATATCTATGCGCTAGAACGTAATGGTCGTACAAGTGATCAGTTACAGCGTCCTGCATTAGTACACAGTGTGATGGAAAAAGCGGTGAAGCGATCTTGGAAAAGTTTAGCAAAAGAACGTTTAGAAGATTTAAAGCCTCAAATTACCTTGGGTAAACGGTTTTGGCCGTTATTAAAAAAAGAACAGTTGGAAATACACAATGTTTTTGCGCAACCGGATATAGACGATTTAGTCAAAATGATTGGGCAGCGTGATGCATCAGCACAGCTCAAAGTGATTGATTCAGCATACTGGGTGAAAGGCTGCAGTTCTTTAGGCTTATTGCGTTATATCGTGTTAATGGATTCATCCAATCATATTGTTAGAGATGGTAAAGGCTTGTGTTTAATGGATTTAAAAGAAGCCATCACAGCTTTAGCACCTCGTTATTCAAATGCATCTATGCCGAAAGACAATGCAATGCGAATTGTGGAAGGGGCAAGACATTTATCTCCTTATCTGGGTGAGCGAATGCGAGCAACCAAATTTTTGGAGCGATCGCTCTTTATTCGTGAGTTATTACCGCAGGATTTAAAACTAGAAATCAAGGGCATGAACCCCGTGGGGGCGAGAAATTTGGCATTTTATTTGGCTTTTGTAGTGGGACGAGCACATGTTCGACAAATGGATGATTCAACTCGAAACAGTTGGCTCAAAGAGCTGCAAAGAAACCAATCTAAAACCATAGATGCGCCATTCTGGTTATGGCGCAGTATTGTGGAATTGATCAGTGTACATGAGGCTGGTTATCTGGATCACTGCCGCCGTTATGCACTTGCACATCAAAAATAAAAGACATCTGTGGATAACTATAGGTTTATCCACATCCAAGGCCTTAATTGAATAATGATTAAATTACTGGATCACACCACAAGCAATGCGATCTCCACCACCACCCAATGGTTTTGGATGGTCGGAATAATTATCGCCACCTGCATGGATCATAATGGCTAAGCCTTGTATATCAGCAAGTTTTAATCGTGGTGCGATCAAAGTGGTTTTAGCATTACCATTTGAATCAACATTCAATACAGGTAAATCGCCCATATGCCCATCATTCGGTGTGCCATGTCCAGTCTGGTGAGGATTGTAATGTCCTCCTGCAGCTAAGGCCGCCCCTATTTTTCCATCTTTTTCAGCAGGCGCACAAGAGCCTTTTTCATGAATATGAAAACCGTGAAAACCTGAAGGAAGTTGGCTGAGTTGAGTTGAAATATTTAAACCGTTTGGCGAGTCTTGAAAGCTAATCGTACCGATCTTTGCGCCAATGCCTTGTGCTGAAACAGCATGAACATCAATCGTTTTTTGAGGTGTTTTAGGTTTGGACGTATGCGGTGTGGTGCTACATGCCGCTGTAAAAAGCGCGATGCAGGTACAAAATATTGATGTTTTAAAAAAAGTAGATGTCATTATTTGCATCCAATATCTTTGATCATGATTTAAAGACCATTCAAACAAAGCATCTATGGATAAACAATGTGAATTAAATATCTGATTGTATAAATTTATTAAATAAACAGTAAATTGGCATTGATTATGCTGGGTCTAGCAGGAAGGGATTAAAATAATCCGCCAAATAAAATACTTGGCGAATCATGTAGAAGCAGACTGAGTTAATCTGGCTTTTTCGGGTCATTTTCTTCGATTTCGTATGCCATTGTGGCATCTGGCATTAAAATACCATGCTCTGTCGTTTCATGTAGCCATTCGCGCCAAATTGCCAATAAAATTGCCAAAATAACAGGACCAATAAACAGTCCAACCAATCCAAAACTCGCCAATCCGCCTAACACACCAAACATAATCAATAAGAATGGGATTTTTGTCGCACCTGAAATGACCAATGGACGAATGACATTATCTGCCGTGCTGACAATACAGACCCCCCAAGCCATTACGCCGATCGCTTCTACCGTTTGACCTTGGGAAAACAGCCATAATGATACAGCACCATAAGCCACAGGAGGACCAAATGGAATGAGTGCCATCAGGAAAGTGACAATCGTCAGTACCATTGGATTGGGTACGCCTGCAACAAAATAACTGATCCCTGCAAGAATAGATTGCGCAACCGCTGTTAAACCTACCCCATACACCACTGCACGAGTGGTTTCAGAAATGGTATCTAGATAATGATGGATACGTGGTCCAATCAGCATCTGTAATGCCTTGCTGACTTGCTCCAAAATGGTTTGACCATCTCGATAGAAAAAGAACAGAGACATGACGGCAAAACCCAGTTTCACTAGATTTTTGGTGATCTCGTTAAGTACGAACTTACCATAATTCATATGCCCTTGAATCCAAAGACCAATGGTCTGTGAAAGACTGGTGGGATCCGCATTTATTTCCCGAACAGTCCGACTGACTTCCTTACCGATAATAGGCAGTTCGCGAATAAAATCAGGAACAGTCAAATGACCCGATGACAATTGACGTTGCAGGTCAAAGTACAAATTTCGACCTTCATGTTGCAGAATAAAAATCGCAAAGGTGAGCGGGATTCCAACCACTAAAATCACCAGCGTAATCATCACTGACGCACTCAATGTCGGTCGATTCGGACCAAACATTCTTAATATGCGCTTGTACATTGGCCATGTCATATAGGCGATGATGCACGCCCATAATACAGGGACAATGAAATACTTGAGAATATCGTAGCCCAAGAAAATCAGGATAAACAATAACCCAAACAATAAGATACGTTGTAAGTTTGAAGTGAAGTCTTGCACTAACTACTCTAAAAATTGCTGAGTGATTCACTCAATATTAACTGAAAAATCAAATGTGGCAAATTTTAAGCTTGCTTTATCCGACCTGCTTTAGATTGGTTTTAGAACCAATCACTTGGATCATCTATTAAAGCATCAAGCAGTGGTTGCCATTGTTCTTGAATGGTTAAAAAATTCTTTTGGGTCTTATCAAAAATATTTAAGCCCTGCATAGCCAATTGACCATATGCAGTACGTTCTGAAATCCATGCAACCGGTTGTTGATCAATCTTTTCAAAAAACTGTTGAATATCTTTTGAACTCGCACTATTGGTTTTCATGCGATTGGCAATCAAATGTACCGCGACTTTTCCTTTACGAATCTTTTTAATATCTTGTATATGTTTGAGAAAACGTCGGGTACTGTCGATGTCAAAAAATGAGGGCTGGAGTGGTGTGACCACAGCATGGCTTTCACTGATTAACTGTTCTGCGTGTTCACCAGTTAAAGCACCAGGCGCATCGATAACCAAATAATCGAGATTTTTAGGTGCATCTCCTATTGATTTCTCATGACGCCAATCGAGGCTCTGAATTTTCGCTGCATGTTCTGGGCGCTGTTTTAACCATTGTAGTGCTGACTTTTGCCCATCAGCATCCGCTAATGCCACTTTATAACCTTTTTGTGCCAATGCTGTAGCTAAAGTAATTGCTGTAATTGTTTTTCCACAACCGCCTTTTAAATTTGCAACAAGTATTGTTTTCATCGTATATCAATAATATCTGTCCGCTAGCCCTTGTCTACTTTAGCATTAATTTTAAGCATATAGGTTACACATGACAAAACTTTAGTAGTTGTTTACATTGTGCCAAGGATTTACAGAAAGGAAAGAGCATGTCGATTTGGATGGCGATGTTGATAGGTGCGTGCATTGGCATCGTTTTGACCACAATCGTGTTATCGAGTACACGAAATGGCAAGATTAAAGCAGAGTATGAACAATACATCACTGAACTTGAACTGGAGCATCAACAGGCACTTGCACATGCGCAAAAACGCAGTGTGAATACCAGTCGTGCTGTCCTAAAAGGGAAGATGGCAGAACAACTTGCACCGATCATGCCTGAATTCCAATATTTGCCAAGTGACGCCAAGTTTTTGGGTGATCCTATTGATTATGTGATTTTTGATGGCTATACCGACTTTCGAGATGGTGAAGGCTTGGCTGAGGATATCGAAGTTGTATTGATTGATATTAAGAGTGGTGGCGCGCGTCTGACCAAAGGACAGCAAGCCATTGCACAAGCCATCCGTGAAGGACGGGTACGCTTTGAAACCATCCATATTGATTTTGCCGATTAAATTTTTTGTGCTCTTGCCATAAACATGCGTCTTCCCACTTTAGGTAAGCCTTCCGCATCGAAATAATATTTTTCCGAAAATTTAAAACCAGTATTTAATAACTCAAGCTCGATATTGCGGTTCAGATGACAGCCATCAGCAAGGACTTTTTGGATCGGGGTTAAAATGTCCTGCAATTTTTTCAATGTTGAATTGTCATGATACTGAACATGTTCAATCAAGTGTAAATTACCTTCAGGCTTCAATACTCGATGAATTTCGTGGAGAGCTTGAGCTAAGTCTGCAATACTGCACATGGTCCAAGTACTTACGATATTTTCAATGGAATGGTCTGCAAAAGGTAATTTTTCGGCACTGGCTTGAATATGCTGAATATGAAAGGGGGTGTCAAAGATTCGTTTTTGTGCAAGACGATAAACATCAGGGTTTGGCTCAAGCGCATAGAGCTGATCAACTGCTTGATAAAAAGGTAAATTAAGCCCTGTACCAAAGCCAATTTCTAATACTTCACCACGGATTTTTTTAATCAGTTCCGCACGACTTTCCATCATGCTGGGGGTTTGCATCACTTGATTGAGCAGGTGAGGAAAAATACGCTGTTGATAATATTTATAAATCATGATGTGATCATTTTAAGTGTATGATCATGATTCTACCCAATGTGAATTTTGAATATAAGACAAAAATAGGACGAAATTTCTGTATTTTGTTACCGAAACTCGATTTTTATTTTAAGTTTATCTATTAATACTGAGATTAGATATTTTTGTTGGTTGAGTACTGCGTTTGAGGAGCATGTTATGAATAAAAAGTTAGTCTGTGCAGCGTTGATGGCACTGAGTGCTTTTCAAGCCAATGCTTTTCACTCTACCGCTGTGTCAAAGGCGCAGCTATCAAATCCCGCCTTTAATATTGCCAATGGTTTGGCTCCGATTGATCGTAATCAGAAAATCTCTGTTCTTGAGCCATTCCGTGGTGAGTTTCGAATTTTAGGTTCAAAAGAATACTATGATGATGCACAAGCAAAATTCTCACCGATTGACTATGCTGTGACACGGGGTTTATTTACTGAACCTGAAATTGCCCGCCAAATTTCAATCAATCAATATGATCGATTCCTTAATTGGAAAATGGCTCGACCGCCGATTCCAGCTCAGTTGGCAACTCAATTGGTTAGTAATATGCACATTATTCCTGCCAATCCTGAAATTGCCAAACAAATCAAGCAAGTTAAACGTGGTGACTTGGTTCGTTTAACGGGAGATTTGGTTCAGGTGAATGATAAAGATTTGGTCTGGAAATCGGCTTTAGATTGGAATGGTGTGGGAGATGGTGCTTGTAAACTGATTCGAGTCAATTCGATTCAATGGCTAGAAAAGCAAAATATCTAAATTCAATTGAGCAAAATGAGACAAAATGTTATGGTGATATGTATAATTTTAGGTCAATTGAAAAATAAAGAGTTTGATAAATGAAAGGTTTAGCGTGTTTTACCTTGTTGATTTTCAGCTTGGGGTTGGTTGCTTGTCAAAGTCCGAATCCTAGCGTGGGTAAAACACATGAATACACCATCAAACAAAAGTGCCCGACACTCATGGATATGAAAGTGGGAGAGGTGTTGCTGTTCAATGCGCCTGAAAATCCAAGCACAGGTTATCAATGGAAGTTATTACAGCCGCTTAAAATATTTAAAACTGAAGAAACCTATTTACAGAATGACAGTGAGGAAGGTGCGGTAGGCGTGGGCGGGACCAAAACTTTCCGTTTTACAGCTGAGAAACCAGGACAAGATTATATTGAGTTGGTTCATATTCGTGCCTGGGAATCTTCAAAACAGCCGGATCAACAATGGCGTTGCCGTATTCGGGTTTCTTAAGAGCAAAGCATTCTAATTATCATCCCCTTGTCTTTTCAAAGCATCAAGTGTAGTGAAGCATGCTGATACGCACATAAATATCAGAGTAGCAACATCCATGTCGCTTTACATTCGAACACCTATGTGCGCTGTGGTTCATTTTGATGGCACAATCCGTTGATCAGAAGATTATTTACCTTCAGTTGTTTGCTTCCAATGATCAAGCTGTTCATCGGCAGTGAACATTTCTCCCATGCCTTTGACTGCATCACTTGGATTTTTCAGCTCACCATCAGCAGATTGCTTTTTCTCATCATAGACTTTGGCTTGATTTTCCCAATATTGATAACGTAAACCTTGAATATAGCGCCCTTGCTCTGTTTTAAGGTCCAAGTCTTTCAACATATTCAGCGCCGACTCAATATTGTCTCGTTTAAGTTGGTGATCAATTTCTTCCGTGAGGCTGCCTTCACTCGCACGTTTTTTAAGATCAGCTTCCAAAGCATTATTATTTTCAGTAAATTTCTGATCATATTCGTCAAGCAAAGCAATATCGTGAGCATCATTTGGCGTACTCGGAAAGGCCTTAATCGGTTTGGTTTTCAATTGATCCATAACTTCTTGAGATGCATCTTTCGGCTCAGATGAATTGTTTTGTTGACCGTCTTTAGGAGAACATGCTGCTATGAATACGATTGATGTCAGTAAACCTGAAAGAAGCAAAGGGCGAAGTATTAAATGCATGATAAACATTCCTCATTAAAGCGTATTGATTAGCGTAGTTTCCTAAAGTTATAAACATAGGTGACATAGGGGAAGTCTATTTCATCTTGAGCGTGTTTGCCCGTATATTCCGATACAATCTGTTCGAATTTGTGTTTCAATTTGAGTTGTTCTTGTTCTGGCATCGCGGCAATGAAACTGGTGGAAAGTAAGCGTTTACTGACCACATTCTCTACTGTACCTGTGTGGAGTTGTGAAAATACTTTTGCTGTTTCAAGTTGGAATAAAAACTGATTTTCAAATACCTGTTTCCATTGCGCACTGTGGAAGCGTGGGGTATCTCCTTCAAGGGTTGCGAGCAAATCTGCCAATGCTTTTACCCAATCTATATTCTCGTCTCGTTGATTCCAAATCAAACCCAAATGACCTTCAGGTTTTAAAACATGATGAATTTCGTTCAATGTTTCGATATTGGCAAACCAATGAAAGGACTGAGCGCACAATACAGCATCAATACTTTCAGATTCTAACGGAATTTGATCACTCTTCGCTTGAAGCGTTTGCACATCAGGATGTACTATTTTCAACTGTTCCAACATTTCAGAAACAGGCTCAACTGCAATGATGTTGGGCGTTGCCTGTTTCAGATAGGGAAGAAATTTTCCTGTACCTGCGCCTAAGTCAACCACTTTTGAATCTGGGGTAAGTGCCAAATCTTCGATGAGCCATTGAACCACATCCTGAGGATAATTGGGTCTGGCCTGTTGATAAAGTTCAGCAGCGGTGCTGAAGCCTTTTTGAGCAGCAGGATGTAAAGAATGTGTCATATTTTGCGCTTTTTTATCTGACTAGACTCTATAAAATATGACATTTGAAGCAATCAATAGGCAAGTGCCGATTGATTTAATTTCAGCTAAGAAAAGAGCGGATGCTCGGTGTGCGAATGGATAAACAAATAATTTTTGAAGATGATCATATCAGAGCAATCTATTTAGCAGGTGAGTCTGACACTTTAGTTCTGTCATTTGGAGATTTGATCACTCGCGCCAAAGGGCTTTCAATTAATGCTGAAAAGTCTTTGATGAAATATAACTATGCCATTGTCGGTATTATGCCTAAGCAGAAGTCTTGGTTTCCTGCATCAAGTATGACGGCACTTTTACAACATCTCCAGCCGATCCTAAGTCAATTCAAGAATATTGTAGGTTATGGTGGATCAATGGGGGGCTATGCAGCAATCAAATATGCCAAAGATTTAAATATGAATCGTGTAGTTGCCATGGTTCCACAATATTCAATAGACCCCACTGAAGTTGAAGATAAACGTTATACTGATTTCTATGATCCTGATCTAAATGCAAATATGCGTATTCAAGCACAGGATATCGTGACCGATTGCGAATACATTATTGTCTATGATCCTTATTTTGAAAACGATAAAGAACATTATTTAAAAATTAAGCCGCTGATTCCTCAACTACATACGCTTCATTTACCCTATACAGGACATGATGCAATTGCTGTTTTGGCGAACTCTGCGTTATTGCATGATTTTATAGAGCGCCCATACGACCAGACTTATTTCTATAAGCAGATCCGTGAGGTCAAGAAGAACAGTAAGTTTTACTATCGCAGTGTGATTGCACGCTTGTTGGGAACGCACAATGAGGCGTTAGGTAAAATTCTCAAAGGAACTGATATTCAACTGGACAGTACCTTCTTTGATGCCAGTTTAAAGCAGACCATTACCCGTATTTTATTGACCAATAAACGCGTTGATGAGCAAGATTTGCAAAAACTTGGGATTCAGGTCAATTTTTCATTTGAGGATAAAACCCAACTACAAGATAGCTTTGGCAATATCTTGGTATTTAATGTCATTACCCAAAAACTGGAAAGCTATGATCAACAGGTCATTGATGTTAATGGCAAATATATCATCCCATTGAATGTTGAAAGCAATGGTCTAGCGCAAGTCGAGATTAAAAAACAGACTTATTTGATTTGCATGAATGATCGTCGTGTGACCAAGCTATTTAAACATGATGAAGCGTTGTCATTGGATATGAATCCAATTGTAATCAAGAAAACGCCAGACTTTTATGTGTTGAGCTATAAAAACTTCTATATGAGCTGTGATATTCAGGGACAGGTCAGTTTTGATGACGAAAGTTTAAATGAGTTTTGTCATTTTAAGATTGCATAACTTAGACTTTTTAGTCGTACGACTAAAATAGATTTTCGCTTAGACCTTTTTAGCAACATCAGTGAATAAAATAGTCTTTTGTCCTCGCCTTGTCCCAAAAGGACAAAGCGGGAACAATAGCAATATGGTTGACGACCAGAAGCTTTGTTGATTGCTGAAAGTGCGTTAACAAATGCTTTGTTTAAATACATTGCTTTAAATCGTGTGTTGGAAACAATGCTTGATGTTTTCTGAATTCATTTTGAACTTTTAAATCAGGCAGTCCATAAGTTTCGCTAGAATATTGATATACACCAGTGACTGCCATGAGCGAGCCTTCCTGACCTTCTTTATAATGATAGCGGAAGGTTTTTCGCGAGGCATGCAGAAGTCTTTGATCAATAAATTTATAGCTAAACAATTGATTTTCCATTTCTAAATAATATCGGGCTTCTATACGACAGCCTTGATCCAATTTAATCAGCTTAAAATAGTTTCCTTCAGAACTTCTAAATCCAGCTTCATCTAAATTTTGAATCGACTGTAAAACATGGTCTTTTGCGATGATTTGGTTTAAGGAGGAGATCCAGAAAATAAAGAATAATATGAGTGATTTATAGATTGATTTTTTCATTTGGATATCTTTTATTGCTTGTTGGAGTCACTATAAATCCCAATCGTGTTTTTTAAAATTAAAAAGTAGATCCTATGCCAAAAATCTCCCTAAACTGAATTAATTATTTTCTCAGTTATAAAAATATAGCCCTCTAAAATCTGCGATTTGCACGTTTAAATGTACCAAAGTCATTAAAACGGACACCATTTTCTTTCATGACTGGATAGCAATCTTGTGCAATGGCTTGCCGAATATAAAATGGATCACGAACAACAAAGTGATGAATTGCATGAGTACCAGCAAAGTTGAAACAGAAAGCTTGTAGAGGCTTCATACGCCAGTCCGTCCATACTTGGCATTGTTGGACAACATTGCCATCTTCGATATCACCGTAATAATGCATATTCGAACTGGTAAAGTGCAAACTGAGGGTGCGTAGGAAATTAGGTGCAGCAACACTCACAGCATAGAATGCTGTCGCTTTGTCAGCAAATTTCCATACGCGATTTTGAGATTGCGAAATACCCAGAGTTTTCATTGCCAATTTGGCAACACTGATCAATAGAAAACTATGCCAGAGGGCATAATGAAGGTGCCCAAATGGTGCATAAGCTGCAGAAAGTTTCGCCTTTAATTTAAGTTTTTCAACTTTTGATAAGTTCTTCTGAGCATGGATAAAACGCTTGGTGGTTTTCATCATGGTGATGGGGCGGAGATAAACAGCCAATATATTGTCACCTGTCATGATCAAGCGTTTTAAACCCCATGTATCTCCATTGTTAATACCGCGTTCTTCCAAATCTGTTTTTGTTCCCGAGGATTTATGATGATGGAGATGTACTTCACGACGTATCCAAGGATTGACTGTACTTGGACGGAAGGCATATACCGCAGCCAGCATGGCATCATTTATTTTTTTATCCTTGCGATAATACATTTGATGAATCAAATCGTGTTCTAGTTCATGCAAAATTGACATCCAAAATGCAGAAAGGGGAATTGCCACATACCAAGCCATTTTCCCACGAGCGTATTGTGTTATATTGAAAATAACCCCCGTAACGGCAATACCCAGAATACCCAAACCGATTTGATCCTGATATTGAACCAGCCAAGGATGGCGTTCTCGTAACTGATTCCCTGCTTCCAAAATCGCTTTACGAATTCGATGACTGCGTTGCTCATCTTCAGCATCAGCAAAGTTCTTGGTTTTGTTCAGCTTGGATACATGTACATCGGAAAGGGGTAAATTCATTTCCGTTTTCCTCTATATTTTTTATGAAAACAAGGAAGTTTTAAAACCAACATTTGTTGGATTTTTTTAAGAGGTTATCTGATGATCAAAATAACGTCAACGTCAGTTTTAAAGAAAATGACCAAAAAAGTGAGTCAGCCAAAACAAGAACGCTCGCAAAAAAGAATGGAAAAAATGCTGGCAACTACACAAGAGTTATTGTTATCCATTGGAATTGAAAAGATTTCCATTCCTGAAATTGCCAATGCTTCGGGTGTTCCACGTACCAGCATTTATCAGTTTTTTCCGACGAAATACGATATTCTGCGTCATATAGCACTCGCACACTTGAATGATTTGGTCAAACAATTGGGGAAAGCGGCTGTCCGAGTATTAACAGACAACCCTAAAGCAAGCATCGAACTCTACGGGCAACTCCTTTCAGAAAGTATGATCCGGACCACGGCTAAATTTTTCAATGAATCTGAAATTGCCAGCCTGCTTATTCTCAGCGGTCCTTTTACGCGGCAAGCATATCTTGAGTACCAAATTGAGTTGAAAAAAGTCAGTGAGGGTGTACGTAAAGCATTGGAAATGATTCAGGTCGATAATTATGTTCCTCAACAACCTGATACTTTAACGATTTTGATGGAATTGGTTTTTACCTGTATGAAACATGGCTATTACAATGAAAGTTATATTTCTGAAGCCATTATTCAAGAAGCTTACCGTATGACCAATGCATATCTATTGGCGCTTAAAAATAATACTTTTGGCTTTCCGCAAGCATCATCACAATCCTAAATTCATTTGATTGGACAGGATGGATTTTCAATGTTGAATGAATGGTGTTATATGTTTAAGAGATGATAAAGGCTTGTATGAAAATCTGTGAAAATTTCATCCTATAAACAAGCTAGTGCAAATGATTGGAACAATAAGGTAAAAGCGAAGCAATGAAGACTGTATTTTTAGATTATGAATCTTTAGACAAAAATGATTTGGATTTTAGTCAGTTAAACGCAGCTTTTGACGAACTTATCCTTTATCCCTCGACCACGACTGAGCAGGTATTGGCGCGTGTAGAGCATGCCGATGTGATCATCAGTAATAAAGTATTGATCAATGCAGAAACAATTGCTCAATCGAAGCAATTAAAGCTCATATTAATTTCGGCAACGGGTACCAACAATGTCGATTTAGATGCAGCCAAATCTAAAGGCATCGTGGTATGCAACTGTCAGGGTTATGGTACATCAGCGGTTGCACAGCATACCCTGACATTGATGCTGGCTTTAGCAACTTCTTTGCTCAAATATGATCGTGCCGTTAAGGAGGGGGAATGGAATAAATCACCAATTTTCTGTTTATTGGATTTTCCTGTGGTAGAACTGTCAGGGAAAACCTTAGGAATTATTGGTTATGGAGCATTGGGACAAGCGGTTGCCAAATTAGCTGAAGCTTTTGGTATGCAGGTTCTGGTCGGGGCACTGCCAAGCCGCCCACAGCATCAAGCACGAATTCCTTTTGCTGATCTACTTCCACAAGTCGATTTTCTTTCTTTACATTGTCCTTTAACAGATGAAACACGGGACTTGATAGATGCACAAGCACTGGACGCAATGAAAAAATCTGCATTTTTAATCAATTGTTCCCGTGGAGGCATCGTGGACGAACAGGCTTTGGCGGATGCATTAAGACAAGGCAAGATTGCAGGCGCAGCGACAGATGTACTTTCTGTTGAACCTCCGAAACAAGGAAATGTGTTGCTTGCAGAGGATATTCCAAACCTGATTATCACCCCGCACAGTGCCTGGGGAAGTGTTGATGCTCGGCAACGTATCGTCAATCAAATGGTGGAAAATTTTGAGGCATTTCAACAGGGGAAAGTGATCCGTCAGGTGAATCACTAAAATTTTAAACAGACATCATGTTATAAATAAAATTATAACTGCATTATTGCTCTTTCAATCACGTCTTCCCTGGATCTAAGCTTTAACGATCTGAGTGAGGGGCTATCTTGGTACACCTGCCTCATCATCTGCGGGTATATTGGTATCATCATTTCGGGTTGAGTCTGTTGATGATGGACTCGGCATGTTGCTCTGGTTCTCTATAGGCAAGCTTTGTTTTTTGATTTCAAGCTCTTGTTGATCTGATTGAATATTTTGAGAAGCTTGTGTTTTGAGTGCTGATGGCGCAACTGATTCTTGCGTTGATGGATTTGCAATAATTTGGTTAGAAATGTTTGGAACATTGGCTACGGTATGGGGATTCGCTGAGTTTGCAGTAGTTGATGATTGACTCAAGCTGCCTTGTTCTATTGGCACGTTATAGCTGTTGTTGCCCATCACACGATCTTTTGTCTGTTCAACCTTTTTGACTGCGGTGTCTATGCCTTGACGCGTATTGTCTCGAGCAATCGTGGCTTGTTCACTGGTATATTTTTTCGTATTCTCAATGGTTTCATCAAAGGACGGTTTGATTTTTTGAATTCCTTTTTCGGTTGCATCTCCTACTTTTTCAGCCGTATTTTGTACTGCTTCACCTGTCTTATGGGCGAGGACTCTAAATATATTGGGATTATCACCATAAGGTTGGGTTTGAGTGCCTGTTTGAGCATACAGTGATGATGTTGCACAAATTGCAGTAACCATACATAAACTTTTTATCTTCACCATGTTTTTCATTCCTTTATGATGACTTTATTAACGCTGCGAATCATATTGGGTAATCATACTGTTTCATTCAATAACAAGCTGAAATGGTAATAAATCCACAACAGCAAAATATAACAATACAAGTTGGAGATTATTACTGGGCATTGGAAAGAAAAGCCCACGGATGTGGGCTTTTCATCTTGATATTGTATTAAATCCAATCCGATTCAATTATTTAGCTGCGATATTTGCTTCGGTTGATACGCCAACCTTTGCGCTACCTACTGGGGTTTTCACTTGCGTATGTGAATTTACTTTCGCACCCGTATTGCTTGATTTTGGCTTAACCAAGTCTTTGGTTTTTTGCCATGTTTTACTGGTCGCAGATTTGGTTTTGTCTTTCGCTTTTACCGCTGCTTCTTTAGTATTGTGACCTGCTTCTGAACTGAGTTTTTTGGTATTTTCCCAAGCACCTTTGCTTGCAACTTTACCTTTATCAATACCGGTTTCAACACTTGTACCGACTTTGTCAGCAGTGTGTTTTGTGCCATCCCACGCATCTTTAGATACTTCACGGGTTTTGTCGACACCTTTTTCAACACCCGTACCTACTTTACCCGCAACATTCTTGGTGCCATCCCAAGCATCTTTGGACACATCACGGGTTTTATCAACACCTTTTTCGATACCATCACCGACTTTAACAGCAGTATTTTTTGTACCATCCCAAGCATCTTTAGAGACTTCACGGGTTTTATCGACACCCTTTTCAATGCCATTCCCGACTTTGTCTGCTGTATTATGGATACCTTGACCAATATTGCTGAGTAAACCTCCACCATTCGCATTGACTTCTGCAGAAGCATTCGCGCTAACATTTGTGTTGGCAAAAAGAAGAGGAGAGCTAGCTAAAAGGGCTGTAGCGATCACTGTTGTTTTAAGCATTTTCTTCATAATTCGTTTTATCCTATACCTGAATGATTTCAAGTTTGAGTGTTGCCTATCATAATGTGAAATATGGATGGAAATCGTCTTTGAGATAAAACAGCAACAGCATATCTACACAGTTTTAACACTAATGTAAAAATTGTGAATAAATATTAAGTTCTATTTTTGGGGGAAATTTATAAATTTTTAAATTTAAAATTCTGATACTTATAAACCAAAAACCACTATTCTAAAACTATGTTCTATTGGCACTCCTAGCTTGTCATTGAAACAGAAAACACATAAGCTTTGGCATCAGTCCCTATCTAATTCCTATAATGAACAATATAAAAATCCTGGTGTTGTTAAGTATATTATTAACTTTTAGACCGAGTTTTGCCTGTGCTTGTGGAGAAGAAATTCCTCTCAGTCATCAAATGATGGGTTGGATTACAACGGCGATCATATTTTTACTCTATTTAGTTCCAAGTTTTTATTTTGCAAAATATTTTAAGAGATATCAGCTATCTATTCTACCCCTCATTTTTCCTCATATGTTAATGTTTGCCCTACTATACGCGATGATGAATTCTTTTAAATTGGGTTTAAATCCAATTTATGATTGGATTGCGACTTACCTCCCGAATAGCTTAATTTTTGCAGCGATTGGATTGATTGGTGTGATTTTTTGGTTCTATCCCGTGATGTATGTGGCTAAAAGAGCTAAATGATTTTGTATTTAGCTCTACCAACATAGCAAAGTGAAGTACCGAGATTAATTGCATTTTTCCAGATTTGATGCTCTAAAGTTGTTTTTGAGTGAATTGAAGTTTTTTAGTGTTTCAGCATCTGTAGGATCAAAAACAGTCTGTTTTTGTTCAATATCCGCATCTACATTTGAAAATGCTGAGATCAATTGTTCACCTTTAAAAATCCAATGCTCAGTTGCTTTTCCTGTTTCAAAGTTCCCTGTAAATTCAATCACGCAGTTATCTGTTTGTCGAATAAGACGGGCGAGGTTGTGTTTGGTATTGGGTTGTGCCGAGATATTCTTGTGTTGTTCTAGAACAGTTGGCGCGTTTGGATTGGTGGGTGTTGTTGAGCAGGCGGTGAGGGCGAGTGTGGTGAATATTGCACAAAATATGATTTTATTAGCCATTACTTTTAAGCTCAGATAGAAAAAGTCATATTCAGTTTATACAAATCATTGAGCAGATTAGGATTTATTTAGTTATTGATTGTTAAAGACTATTTTAAAAAATTACATTCTTTGTCTATATTTTATTTTTCAATGATGCAACTTCTTAATATTGTAGAACAGAAATATTCACAACACTTGTAAACCAGTCAGGCCACTGTAAAGGTAAAAAATTGCTCCCAATACTGAATTCCTGATTCCCAGAGAATGTATTCTTCTAAGATTAAATGAGGAAAGAGCAGAAAAAATTTACATATGCCCTTGATGATCATGGCATGTTTCAACTGCACTTAGATTACTTGTTATAGACGGTAAAAACTTTGAATACAGTAAAGCTTCAGCAACTGGTTTTACATCACTGAATGTTGCAACAGCACCATGAGATAAATTCTGATTATTTTTTGTTATGTAATCCTCAAGCTCTTGAAAGAGCTTGAGGATAGCAATAGTCATTGGTGAATGACTATAAATAGCCGTAATTAGTGCTGTAACACTGAAATATCTGCAACACTTGTAAATAAATCACGTAACTGTGCAAGTAAACGTAAGCGGTTTGCTTTTAACTCGACATCATCCGCCATAACCATAACGCCTTCAAAGAAAGCATCAATTGGTGCACGTAGTGCTGCCAACTTGGAAAGTGCAGTGGTATAGTCTTTTGCATCCAGAAGCGGCTGAACAACAGGAAGAATAGTTTGAATCTCTGTATAAAGTGCTTTTTCAGCATCTTCAACCAATTTCGCTTCAACAATCTCACCTGTAGGTGCAGCTTCTTTCGCCAAGATATTTGCAACACGTTTATTTGCAGCAGCAAGTGCAGCAGCTTCTGGCAAATCACGGAAATGATTCACTGCGGTAACTCGCTTATCAAAATCTAAAGGTGATTTTGGTGAAAGTGCTTGAACAGCCTGAATCACATCAACGGCAACACCTTGGTCTTCGTATTTAGCACGATAACGACCTTCAAGGAATGCCACTGCATCCGCCAAAGTTTTTTCGTGGTCTTTCAATACATCGCCATATGCAGCTAAAGCCAGCTTGATTAATTCTTCAATCGAAACATCAAGATTATTTTCAGTCACTAAGCGTAAGATACCAATTGCAGAACGACGTAAAGCAAATGGATCTTTCGAACCTGTTGGGGCTTGACCAATACCGAAAATACCAGTCAGCGTATCTAAACGATCAGCAAGCGCAAGTGTTGTACCGGTTTTGGTTTTTGGTAGCACATCACCCGCAAATTTAGGCAGGTATTGTTCACCTAAAGCTTCAGCAACTTCATCATTCTCGCCTTCAATGCGAGCATAATAAGTGCCTGCAATCCCTTGTAGTTCAGGGAACTCACCGACTAATTCAGAAGTTAAGTCGCATTTAGCAAGTAGTGCGGCTTTTTCAGCATCCGCAGGTTTTGCACCTGTGATTGCAGATAATGCCACAGCCAATTTAGCAATACGTTCAGACTTATTCCAAAGAGTCCCTAACTGTGCCTGGAATACCATATTGGCCAATTTGTCTTTACGAGATGCGAGTGGCTGTTTTTGATCTTGCAAGAAAAAGAATTCAGCATCTGACAAACGCGGACGTACAACTTTTTCATTTCCTTCAATAATTTGAGTTGGATCTTTAGACTCAATATTTGAAACCGTAATGAAATAAGGTTGTAGTTTGTTTTCAGCATTGACCAAACAGAAATACTTTTGGTTGTCTTGCATGGTCGTGATCAAAGCTTCTTGAGGGACAGCAAGGAAACGCTCTTCAAAACTGGCACGAAGCGCAACTGGCCACTCGACCAATGCAGTCACTTCATCACGAAGATCTGCAGGTACAATCGCAGTCGCATTTACTTCATCTGCTAAAGCTTTGACTTGTTGATCAATGATCGCTTGGCGTTCTGCAAAGTCAGCAACAACATAGGCTTTACGTAGTGCATCTAAATATGCATCTGCATTTGCCAATACAATGGCTTCAGGTGCATGAAAACGATGACCATAAGTCACATTGCCTGTTGTGTGATCTTGAATGGTAGCGTCAATTACAGCGTTATCTTTCAACAATACCACCCATTTTACAGGGCGAACAAATTCAGTACGGCTTGCTGCAGAACGCATGCGTTTAGCAATTGGCAGGTTATCCAATGCTGTTTGTAAAATCTGTGGCAGTAAAACGTCAAGGCTTTGACCCTTGACATCTTTTAAGTAGCAAACTTTTTCAACTTTACCCGCTTGGAATGTTGATACTTGATCTGCCGTAATGCCTTGACCACGCATGAAGCCTTCTAAAGCTTTGGTTGGTTTTCCTTCTGCATCATAAGCTGCTTGAACAGCAGGACCATCGAAACGTTTTTGAGAGTCAGCTTGAGCACCATCCACATTGATGATTTTGAGCGCCAAACGACGTGGTGCAGCATAAGCTTCAATAACTTCAAATGCCAAACCCGCTTCGTTTAGCCCTTTTTCTGTTTCAGCTTTTAAGGCATCACGTAAAGTTTTTAAGCTTTTAGGAGGTAATTCTTCACAGCCAAGTTCGAATAAAACAGTATGTTTAGACATTATTTATTCTCCTCAGCTTTTGCTTCTGCTTCAACTTGCGCCTTCAACTGTGCCAATACTTCATCACGTAAATGCGGTTCAGCCATTGGGAATCCTAATTTCGCACGGGCAGCCACATAGCTTTGTGCAATAGAGCGTGCCAAAGTACGGACACGTAAGATGTAACGCTGACGCTCAGTCACAGAAATTGCACCACGGGCATCAAGCAGGTTAAAACTGTGTGATGCTTTGATGACTTGTTCATATGCAGGAAGTGGAAGCTCGGCTTCCATTAAACGTGTGGCTTCGGCCTCATAAAAGTCAAACAGCTCAAACATTTTTTCAACGTTGGCATATTCAAAGTTATAGGTCGATTGCTCAACTTCGTTTTGGTGGAAAACATCACCATAGGTTACAGTACCGAATTGACCTTTGGTCCACACCAAATCGTAAACAGAATCTACGCCTTGTAGATACATTGCCAAACGCTCTAGTCCATAGGTGATTTCACCTGTAACTGGATAGCATTCAACACCGCCAACTTGTTGGAAGTAGGTAAATTGAGTAACTTCCATACCATTTAACCAAACTTCCCAACCTAAGCCCCAAGCACCTAATGTTGGAGATTCCCAATTATCCTCTACAAAACGAATGTCATGGGTCAAAGTATCAATACCAATTGCTTTTAAAGAATCTAAGTAAAGCTGTTGAATATTGTCAGGGTTTGGTTTAAGCACCACTTGGAATTGATAATAGTGCTGTAAACGGTTTGGGTTTTCGCCATAACGACCGTCTTTCGGACGACGTGATGGCTGAACATAGGCTGCGTTCCATGTTTCAGGACCAAGTGCGCGTAAGAATGTTGCAGTGTGGAATGTCCCTGCACCCATTTCCATATCGTAAGGTTGTAACACTACACAACCTTGTTCAGCCCAGTAGTTTTGTAAGGCAAGAATTAAGCCTTGGAATGTATCAATATGCGATATGGCGCGACTCATGCAGCATCCACTATAAGTATTAGAAAAAATTGGTTCTAAGTATAAGGATTTTGCAGAGGTGTGGCAAAGGTTAGTCTATAAATATTGATACCGATCGCAGAACAGCTCAGGTACATTTTTTTAGATTTTCTTTCGAGATAAAACTTTTCATTTGATGGGCCTCTTTTGTTATTTTCATTTCTTGAATATGCGCTTCGGTTTCTGCATCTGGGGAGTCTGGGTTGATGGCGGGTTCAGAGGTGGAATTCTCAGAGATTAAGATGAGATCATCTCTAAAAAAAGCCCACTCTTTTTCAATAGGCGGGGTATTTTTTGCACTTGTTTTCGTCTTTAATAGGCAGATTTTACCTTTTTTGATCAGTGTGAGTTCAAGTACGCTGGAAGGCGTATTTGCAATTTCAATCTGCTGGGTTTCTAGGATCACAGGTTCGTTTGAAGAGAAGCAGGCGGTAAGCAAAGCGCAAGAAATTAAAGTAATTAAAAGAGGTGTTTTGTTCATCATTAATAATTAAGAAGTTAAATTATATATTTGATATTAACATAAAAAAAATGAATACATGAACTTTCTGGTGGTGAGTTGTATTTTGAAAGTTAGATATTAAGCACGGATCAGGATGATGTTATGAGGCTTTATTTCACGTTAAATAAATGAATTATTTAGAAATCATGATTAAGATTTTCATGGGCCAAATGATGCAAAATAGCAGGAGTCTAGTTTGAAAAATTCGTTCATATTATTAAATGCTGATACTAGTTTGCCTTATACATAAATTTTCGTAGATTGGCTTTTATTATGGCGGTATTTGAGAACTGTTGAAAAATTAAACTTTAAATAAAATTAAATAGTTGAATTATTGATATATAATTTAAAAATTTTTTAAATTTAATATTGATATCAAAATGAGAAAGCTTTTATGAAAAAATTCAATTATTTAGTCTATATTACAACTTTGGGTGTCGTATCAGCAACTTATGCAGAAAATATTGAGAAAGCTCCTTGTTTTGCTCCACAGACAGCACCTATTTTTAAAGAATTTTATGAATTAAATAAAGGATATAATCAAAAGTTATTGTGGGATCATTATGTACAATCACCCACTGATGAAGACTCAAATACCAAAGCAATGCATCAAGCTTTAAATATTTTATTTCGTCAACTGGGACTTTCTGAGGAACAAAAACAACAGATGCAGCCAACACCAAAACAGGCATCCGAAGTAGATCCCGACGGGTTGGAAATTTATAACTTAATGGTGAACGCGCAAAAGTTGTATTATGGTGATCAGGTTGAAATTGACCAAGCTCAGGCTTTTGAGGTGTTGCTAGATGCTGTTAAAAAGGGAAGTGCCGATGCCTATATTTTTTATCCTGTACTGAATCAACATTGTGCTGATCCTGCAAGGAAAGAATCTGCAGTTTCTATATTTCATTCGATTGAAAAGCACATGGGTGACCAAGATGATTATCCAACGCCAATATGGGCATATTTAAGTTATGCATATGCCTATGGTATTGGTGCTGAATTGGATGAGCAAAAGGCACTCAAATATTGGAAAAAAGCTTGGCGCATCTATTCTTTACAATTTGATGCCGATGGTTTTATCGGTTTCATGATGGGGCAAATGGCAGAGCAGAAACCTTATTTAAAATCACATTTGGGTGAAGCTATGAATTATTACAAAATTGCGACCCGAGCAAATGAACATAATCTTCCTGCACAGCAGGCAATTCTAAGATTATTAAAAACCGATAAAAAGTTTGAAGATCTGACCTATGAAATAGAGATATTTGAAGAAACTGAAAATGCAAAACATGATCAAGATCCAAAATCCGCTTATTTTAATTTGTCAGAATTGTATGCACAGAAACAGTCAAAAATTTATAATCCTCAACTGGCAATGACGTGGTTGGAAAAAGCAGCTGAAGCCGGACATGAGCGCGCGCAGTTGAACTTACCACTCTATTATGAACAGGGAAATTTAATTAAAGCTGATCCCCAAAAGGCGATGGAGTTATATCAAAAATATTATGAACAAGACAATATTTTGGTCGGAATATATTTTTTGGATCGTTTAGAGAATGGAGCTAAAGGTATTACTAAAAATCCGATGAAAGCCAAGATTGTTCGCGAAGACTTAACTCAAAAATATCGTGCGTTAGGGCAAACTGGTAAAATTCCAAAACCTTCAGAATTAAGATTAATGCAACGAATGTATTAAATCAGACGCTTGCTCAGATTAGTGGCTCACTAACCTGAGCAAGCGCGAATATCGAATTTTGATCGAGAAAATCTTTACATTGACGATCAGTCTTTATGTATCTGTTTTTGCTAAGTTATTCTGATCAAGTTTAGGTTGAGAAGAAAATAACTTTAAAAACCCCCAATAACAGCAGCCTGAAAAAATTGAAATTGCATAGAAAAACCAGTCATTGAATAATGTCCAGATGGGAGTTGGCAGTGAGCCAGTAAAAATCAAATAGCCAATGATGCTAACAATCAGCCACATCAATATCGAGCCAAAGAAAATACTGAAAAAATTTAGCCAATATTTGTGTGCAAGCCATAATGAAAGTGCATATGCAATTGGAATGACAATCACACAGTAAATCAAATAAATCATTAAACTGATACCAAACACTGTAAGTAAGGACTGCACATCATATTGATGATTCATGAAAAGAAAAAAAGTGCCCAACACGACTAAACTCATGCTCGGCGCTAAAAATAAAGCTTTTAAAATAGATTTATTGCTATATTGAGCCATGATCAAAACAACAAATGAGATTTAATAATGAAAGCATGCCTAAAAATGATTATTTCTTCTACTGTGATTTTTTCCACTTGGGTCTACGCAGAAAATCACGAGATCAAAATGGATATATACAACAAATGTGTTGATCAAACAATTGAAGAGCTCGGATTGGGAAATATTAATAATGCTGTTGTAGAAGTATGTAGCCACCAAGGCAAAGCATTCTATGAAAAAGAAATTGTCAAAGTATTAGACGATATAAAAAAACAAAGCCAGCAAGACAATCAACAAGAACGTTATACAGACGTGCTGAAATCACAACGTTTGTGGAAAGCTTATGTTGATCAGGAGTGTCAAAACGCTGGGCGATATATAGGTTCGCCCATGTACGAGTTTTGCCCCATGCAAGAATATGGCAAAAGGTTAGAGCAGTTAACTGAATATGTACGATGAAAAATCATTCTATGAGAAATATAGTAGAAATATTTATACATCTAAGATGGATAATAAATACACCTTATAATCACAACAACGTATAATTCGCACTTCAACAGCGCAAAAGTGAAGGATTGCCGTGTTTCATACGCAACTTGAATGGTTAAATACCTTAAAACCCAATTTTAAAGTGTTACCCCTAAAAGATCGTTTACTTTGCGGCTTGGGTGCACTTTTGGGTTTGGCAATATCCTCACTGATCTGTTGGTATGTATTAGGCGGCTTTAACGCATGGTATATCGCACCGATGGGAGCATCCTCGGTATTGCTATTCGCAGTGCCTGCAAGTCCTTTGGCACAGCCTTGGAATATGGTGGTTGGAAATACCATTGCAGGTTTGATTGGCGTGACATGTGCACTATTGATTTCCAATCCGACAGAAGCATTCAGTATTGCCGTTGCTTTGTCGATTTTCTTGATGATGAGTACGGACTCTCTACATCCACCGAGCGGTGCAGTGGCGATTACTGCGGTATTGGGCGGCGATTCGATACATCAACTGGGTTATCATTTTATTTTCTATCCCGTGTTGATTAACTCTGTATTTTTGCTGGTGATTGCGATTATTTTTAATCGGATGTTAGGTAAACAATATCCTCAAGCTGCACAAATCAATGTTCGATCTAAAGACCCAACGCCAACACAAAAAGTCACCATCCAACCGCAAGATATTCAAGAGGTCTTGGAGCATCAAACTCAGCTTTTAGACATCAGTGAATATGATTTGCAAAAAATAATTTTAGAAGCGCAAGAGAAAGCCAATGCACGCGCAGTTCATGAATTTCTTTGTCAGGATATTATGAGTAAAGACGTGATTAGCTTAGATGAGCAGGATGATATCCACCAAGCCTTGGATAAATTCAAACGAGTAAATTTAATGAGTTTACCCGTAGTCAATGCCGGATATGAGTTGGTAGGTACCTTGGCGTTGTATGAAATTGTAGAGTGGTTTAAAAGAGCAGCTGATCCACGAGCTTCATGGGAACACTTCGTCAAACAAATTATGAATCGACAGGTCGTGACAGTACAACCCACACAGCCCATTCAAGATTTAGTTCCTTATTTTGTGGAGCGTTCTTTTAACTATATCCCTGTGATTGAAAATCAAAAGTTGGTGGGAATCATTAGTCGAGCAGACATGATTGCGGCATTACAACAACAGTTGAATAATTCAGAGTAAATTCATGCTAAATAAAAAAAGCTACAACAGTTTGGGGGAACTGTTGTAGCAGAAAAGGGAAAATGTTTGAAAGAATTTTGTTAATGGGTTTTTTCTTCATAAATGGTACGTACAGGACGCTGATAGGCCTGATGATCATTCAAGCGTAAATTCTGTTTAGGCATCAGTAACCAAAGAATCAGATAGACCAGAATACCTGGAAATGCAGCACTCATACATGAAACAATCACGAAAATGATACGCAGCAAAGTCACATTCCAACCAAAACGTTCAGCAATACCGCCCATAACACCGGCGATCATATTATGTCGGCTTGAACGATATAAACCAGAATTGGTCATTTAAATCTCCTTAGAAAGTTATCAGTCACAGGTCTTGATTTAGCAATGTAAAAACAATCACTGTACTTTTAATAATGGAGTTACGGCACAATTCTTCAAGTAAAGTGCCGATAAAAATTGTTAATACTGTGTAACAATGTTTCTTAAATTATTCAAAATACTGTAAAAAAGCGGACGTAATGCGCGTGCTGACGAGTTGAAAAAAAAGTGTTTTTTATACTTTTGTAAAAAAAATACCGTGACGATTTCGAGAAGTGGTACAACGCAATACTATATGCGCATGCAGATGAATGTTTGGCATGTTTTTACTCAGTATATTTGGGTTATTGGAATTTATGCATTTGATGGTTCATAAAACAAGCTTTCTTGGAATTTTAGGTATAGGTATCTGTAGCTTATTGAGTGCTTGTGATTCTTCAAAATCGAACAATAAACAACAGAGTTCTTCTGATACACAGAATTCATCTAGTGAGATTGCACTGCAAGAAGCAACACAAGCCGTACCTGCAAATGACGGTAAAAAACTGAGTGAAGTTGCAGGTCAGGCAACCTTACCCGCAATGAGTGAGGTAAAAGGCTTTTCACCACAGCGTCAAAGTTTATCATCCAAAGCAGAAGCCTTTGTTGGGCGTTATCATGTTCAAATCAGCTGTGATGATCCATTTGCGAAGTGTGATCAGGGCAGTGCAGAGTTTATTATCAACTTACTGGCAGATGGAACAGCGCACCGTACTTTTGTATATATGGGTAAAATAAGCTATGAAAATAGTGATGTAAAATCCAATCGAAGCTATCAAAAGAATACATGGATTTATGATGAAGCTCAGCATGAAATCATTGTGAATAGAATAGAGGGGATTCAGTTTTTTTATAAAGTAGATGTGCATAACAACTTGATTATGGACATTGACAGAATTCTCAATGGAACCGAAGAGAATCGTTTGTATTTTAGTCAACATCCCACAGCACCAACAAAAGCGTATGTATTAAAAAGATTTGATAATTAAAGTGAATAAATCGTTTTTAAATCTGGTGGGTTGTGTGGGGTTCGAACCCACGACCAATAGATTAAGAGTCTACTGCTCTGCCAACTGAGCTAACAACCCTGTATTTGTCTAAAACAAGTATATTAGACACAACAACAAAAGATGAAGCAAAATTTTCGAGAACGGCGAAGCATCAAAAAAGATGATGTTTGGTCTAGGTCGGAATATTTGCAGGTTTCGTTTCTAGTATAGTCCCTAAGGAGTACAGAAAGAAGCCCTAAGAAAGAATGGTGGGTCGTCCGCGATTCGAACGCGGGACCAACGGATTAAAAGTCCGCTGCTCTACCAGCTGAGCTAACGACCCTGAGTCAGGATGTATAAAGTATAACTTTATCCGAATCAATGAAAATCTAAATTTTCATTCGGTATCCATGTTCAGATTGAAACATAAAGATGGTGGGTCGTCCGCGATTCGAACGCGGGACCAACGGATTAAAAGTCCGCTGCTCTACCAGCTGAGCTAACGACCCTGAGTTAGGATGTAAAGTGAAACTTTACTTAAAACGATATGAAAACCAGTAATTTTCATTCGTTATCCATACAGGTCAAAACAATAAGTGGTGGGTCGTCCGCGATTCGAACGCGGGACCAACGGATTAAAAGTCCGCTGCTCTACCAGCTGAGCTAACGACCCTTTTGTTTTGATGGAGCGTATTTTAGCAAGATATTGATAGAGCGCAAGTAAAAATTAAGAAAGTTTGCAACGTTCGGTTATAAATAACACAAAATCAATTAAAAAAGCCCTGAAAACAGGGCTTTTATTTCTAGAAACGGTATTTATAAGCTTCAATATTGGCGTAAACTTCTGGGGTGACATCACAATATGCTGTCGCACTCGGTAAAAGTACCAGCAAGCGATCAGAGGTTTTTTCAGGATTAAAGGCCTGTTCTTTCAGTTTGTTCTTCTGATATTTAAATGTTCCAGTCGTTTCTACAATCTCTTGAACCCGTAAAAAAACTGGAACAGCATAAGCGGGAAGGTTCTTTTTAAAATCAGCAACCATTTGGCTCAAATCTTGTTCTGTCAGTTGTTCACCTTCATGTAAGGTAATGGCCGCCATACCTGCACGACCATTGGTATTGGGAATTTCAACGCCGTAAACCACTGCTTCTGTAATCTTAGGATAGTCGCTACAGATATTCTCAACTTCAGTGGTAGATACATTTTCACCTTTCCAACGGAAAGTATCTCCCAGACGATCAACAAACTGAGCATGACGGAAACCGATATCACGGACCAAATCGCCAGTGATAAAATAAGCATCGCCTTGTTTAAAGACATCCTTCATGATCACTGATTTGTTTTTTTCTGGGTCTGTATAGCCATCAAAAGGAGAACGCTTGGTAATTTTACCAATCAATAAGCCCACTTCGCCTTTTTTGACTTTTTGGCAGTAGCCATCTGCATCACGTACTGCTTCATTACTTTCTTTATCAAACTGTACAATGGCATAAGGGGTAGGGGAAAAACCAACAGTATTATCAAAGTTGAAGATATTGCTGAAACCCACATTGCCTTCACTTGAGGCGTACAATTCAAGTATTTCTTCAATACCAAAGCGCTGTTTAAACTTGTTCCAGATATTTGGACGCATGCCATTACCGATCATTTTGGTGACACGGTGTGAATGATCAAGTTCGGTTGGTGCTGCATCCATGAGATAGCGACAGAGTTCCCCCACGTATCCAATTGCAGATGCGTTGAACTTTTTAACATCTGACCAAAATGCAGAGGTTGAAAATTTACGGCGGATAGCCAAAGCCGAGCCACCTGCAATGACACCGCACCAACACACCACCATACCTGTTGCATGATAAAGCGGTAAAGTACAGTACATTACGTCATCTTCACCTAAGTTTAAGATGTGACCATATGTGCCATAGGCAAGCGTCCAACGACTATTGGTAAATACAACAGCTTTAGGCAACCCCGTTGTTCCAGAGGTATAGATGTAAAATAATCCATCTTTGCCTTTAACATTGTGTGTTGTTGCAGGATTGAATTTAGGAAATGCATCAATTTCTTGTGCAAGATTGATATAGCCCTGCGGTGCGCTACCAGATTCTTTCAGGGTATCTTGATCTGCAAACCAGTGTAGGCGATCTGAAGCGATATTTAAATCTTGACGAACTTCATCCACCGCAGCACGACATTCCTCTCCAACCACAATTGCAACAGGATTAACGAGGTTGACACTGTGTGTGAGTACTTTGCCTGTTTGTGAGGTATTCACCAGTGCAGATGTCACACCAATTTTTGCTAAAGCAATCACTGTTGCAATCAACTCTGGACGATTTTCGATCATTACAGTGATCACATCGCCTTTTTTTATACCAAGAGAAAGATAGAAATGTGCAATTTGATTTGCCCAAGCATTCAGCTCTTTATAGCTGTAGCGTTGATTTTCAAATAATAACGCATCTCCATATGGATTACGCTTGACCGCTCGTTCAAAAGCCAGACCTAGCCCGGCAGGGGTATTGGGCGTTCTGATATAAGCTTGTTTAAGTCCAGTCAGGATATTTGGAAGCTTATTGATGAGCTGTGGTAAGCGCTCGGCTACATCAGCAAATCCGATGAGATCGGTCTGTGTTGTTTGACTCATATCAATCCTATTTTTTTTTCGTAATCCAATACAATTTCTTAGCGTGTCATTGAGCTGCATAAGGTACGTATCAAATTTCATGTCATGTCTGTGTTGAAGTAAACATGTATAAATGATCAGTAGATACTATTTTTAGTTCCAGATGTAAGCATTAGAGCGGAAATAAAAATCACCTTATCGTTTAGACATTTGTCTTTTTAATCGTTTAAGACTAGTGCAATCAACCTAATCTGACAAATGTCTTTAAAATCTATTCAAAATAGCAAAAAAACCTAGCCATCGAAATGACTAGGTTTTCTTTAATCGCTACATTTTAAGCAAATTTACTTGATTACTCAGCAGCTGGCGGTGTCGCTTTTTTTGGCGGACGTCCACGAGGGCGACGGGGGCGAGCAGGCTTATCTTCTGTCGCAGCAGCGTCTGTCTTGGATGTTGCTGTCTCATCAGAAGCTGCTGCTGTATCTAAAGCCAAAGCTTGCTGTGCTTTTTGCGCTTTTTCCGTTGCAGCTGTTGCACTTTTTGACGGTTTTGCCGCTACGGTTTCAGTTGCTGTAGTTGATTTAGCAGCAACAGACGCCACTGTGGTTTCCACAGTGTTTTCTGTCTGGGCTTTTTCTTCAACAGTTTCCGGTGCAGAAACATCTCCCGTTACTGTCTCTTCTGCTTTAGCTTCCGCTGGCGCTGCAGGTTTTGCTTGTTCTTGATTTTGCTCAAGTTCAGCCTGATGTGCTTGCTTTGCCTGCACCGCAGCCTGTTTGGCTAAACGACGACGTTCACGAGGATCATTTGCTACACGGCGGTCATTTTCAGGTTTTGGCGGTGTTAAATCTAACACTTCTGCGGGTTGTGCTTCTGGCGCTGCTTTTGTAACAGCAACATCACGTGTCACAGGTTGTTTCGCTGGTTCAACAGTTTCTTGAACTGTTAAGGTTGCAGAATACTCTTCTGTGAATTTAAGCAACGCACGATTGAATGTTGGAATTAAACCAAATTGTTCAATCAGTACCGCGCAATCATCACCATAGACATGGCGAATCAAAGAACCCACAGAGTACTGATTTAACATCGGTACTTGAGAAGGTCTGATCTTAGGTGCGGCAGCTTTTGCTTGTGCTGCTTCACGCTGTTGACGGCGTTTTTGACGAGGATCATTGCTCGCACGTTGAACAGGCTGCTGTACTTCAGTTGTCTCCACGCTGAGTTGTGGCTCAGCCTGTACGCTCTGATTTTCTTCAGCAGGTATAGCCACAGGTTGAGTTTCAGCAGAGCGAGGTGCTTTTGCTACAGTTTCGCCTTTTTCATGACGATCATGTTTCTTCGCTTTCGCAGGTACTGTGGCTTGTTGCGGTGTCAATGCAACAATTTCACTTTGGACCTGATCCAGATTAACCACCAATGCAGTGGTCATCGATGCATGTTGAGGTGCATCAATAACTTCAACTTTGGGTTGTTTGTCTTGCGGTTGAGCTAACTCTACAGACGCGTTGTGAGATGCAGCTTGTTGCTCATCATTAAATACGCTGTTGTCGCGGTGACGATTTGGACGATTTGGACGCTGTTGATGATTGCGATCACGGCGCGGAACAGCTTGTTCATTATTTGCCTCTGCATGTTGATCATGCTGTGGGCGTTGCTGCTTTTGTTGACGACGTTGATCACGTTGCTCCTGACGCTGTTCTTGGCGTTGCTCTTGACGAGTCACCTGAACCACTTCTTCGATCACTTGATGTTGATCATTCGCCTGTTCACGAGACTCTTTGTGCTTGTTGCGATTTTTGTTTTTATTATTACGTTGAGATTTTTCTTCTTTCTCAACATGCTTTTCATATTCACGCGGTTCTGATTTTTGAACTGGTGTATGTGAAAGATAAGCATTGGTTTCAGGAACAATCTGAGCTTCAATTGCTGTTGTTGAAGCATGCTGATTGATTTGACCAAACTGACCACGGCTGACAGCACCGCCATTAATCATTTGTTCAATCGCTGCTGCTGCATTGTTTGCAGTACGTGATTGGTCAATGGTTGCGGCTTGTTTTTGTACAAACAAGTTTTCTAACCATGCGCATGGACTTGATGATGTTTGAGCAATTTGAGCCTGAACCGCTTTTTGAGCTTGAGCAGGTTGCTGCTTTCTATTTTGTTTATTGTTTTGTGCTTGGGCAGGTGCAGTATTTTGCAGAGTCTGTTCTTCTTCCAAATGCCATTCAGAAGATTGATAACCCAGTTCTTTTTCACTTGAACGTGTTGCTTCTGTACGCTCATAGCTTGTTGGCGCAAAACCTTCCGGATTATATGAAATTTCGTAATGCGGTGTTTCTAAATGCGGGTGAGGCAGTACAGTCACGCGCACATTTGAGGTCTGCTCTAAGTAAACTAGGCTGTGGCGTTTCTCATTCAATAAGAATGCCGCGATTTCAACAGGGACTTCAACTTGAACTTCACCATGACGTTCACGAAGCGCGATTTCTTCAACCTTACGCATGATTGAAAGAGAAAGTGAGCGTAAGTCACGAACCATACCTGTACCATGACAGCGCGGGCATACATAACCTGTTGCTTCTTCCAGTGATGGACGTAAACGCTGGCGGCTCATTTCCATTAAACCAAAACGTGACAATTGACCAAACTGGATACGTGCACGATCACTTTGTGTTGCTTCACGAAGTTTGGCTTCGACCATACGTTGGTTACGTTCTTTGGTCATATCGATGAAGTCGATCACAACTAGACCACCGATATCACGTAAACGTAATTGGCGAGCAATTTCTTCTGCAGCTTCTAAGTTGGTGCTTAACGCAGTTTCTTCTACGTCGTGACCACGCGTTGATTTTGCTGAGTTGATATCAATTGAAACCAAAGCTTCAGTTTGGTCAATGACAATCGAACCACCTGAAGGAAGCTTGACTTCACGTTCATAAGCCGTTTGAATTTGGCTTTCAATACCAAAGTGAGCAAACAATGGTTCATTTAAAGTATAGGTTTTGAGTTTATCCAATTGATTTGGCATCACCGCTTTAACAAAGTTGTAGGCTTCGTTATATGCTTGCTCTGAATCAATTAAAATTTCTGCTACATCATCACGTAAGTAATCACGAATGGCGCGGGTAACCACACCTGCTTCTTGATGGACAAGCATTGGTGATGGACCTGAGTTGGCCGAGTTTTGGATTTGAGCCCAAAGATCCAATAAATGCTGTAAGTCGAGTTGTAGTTCTTCTTGTGAACGACCAATCCCCGCGGTACGAACAATGACACTCATGCCACGTGGTGTGTTTAATGAAGCCAACATCTCTTTCAATTCTTCACGAACTGATCCAGAAATTTGACGACTGATACCGCCACCTTTTGGATTGTTTGGCATAAGCACCAAATAACGACCCGCCAGAGAAATATAAGTTGAAAGTGCGGCACCTTTATTGCCACGTTCTTCTTTTTCAACTTGCACTAAAAGTTCAGTGCCTTCTGTAATCAACTCACGGATATTTGAAGTTTGGCGAGGATCTGCCTTGTAGTAACTATTTGCAATTTCGCGCATCGACAAGAAACCTTGACGACCTGCACCATATTCTACAAATACAGCTTCTAAAGAGGGTTCTACGCGAGTGACATGCCCTTTATAAATATTGGCTTTCTTTTGCTCACGGGTACGATTTTCTAAGTCGAAATCATAAAGACGGTGACCAGTGATGAGTGCAACGCGAACTTCTTCTGCATGTGTTGCATTAATCAACATACGTTTCATGGGTGTAACACCTAATAGTGATTCACACCAACAACTCGCTATCTGTTTAAGTGAAGCGAACATCTGAATATTGGATCAAAACTCAAACCATCAGTACATCTATATGATTTCAGTAATGAACCCACTTGTTTTGAGCAAGCTTGGGCTTTTGATACCTGTATTGATGCTGCAATACTTCTTTAATCTTTGCACAATTAAAGTTTTTGAGGCTTTCACTGGTACTGAAAGTGGTGCATTGGATGACTGATTTGTTTCGTCTTTCACTGTCACATTGCTCGAAGAGCATCTCAACTTTGGTGAGAGCGTCTTGATACGGAATGATCATCGTATCTTTACAAATTGTGCAGTTCCAATGCCTCAAACACTTATGTCCTGAAAAACACTCTAAAGCGACTTGTCTGATGTGTATCAGTTTATGTTTAAAAACCAACGTCTGAGTTGGCGACATATATTTTTAAACAAACCGATTTCTGTACTTAAAGTACAATTAAACGCAACAGTTTGTCTTTTTGCCGATATAATAAAGCCTTCGGCGTCGGCATATTCTTTTGGGACCTTTCCGTATCTGTCGTGAAGTTTACCTTTTATATTCCATTTTCAATGGGTGAAAGGAACATCATAAACTTCACTTACGGTGGTATCCGTGCGCTGACTATAGCAAACCTTGAATCATCTGCCTATGGGCTATACACTTATTTTGTATGAAATGTATAGTCTAAATGATCAGTTTTTAATCAAATTTTAGTTTTTTATTGGATCACGTAACTGTATGAATTCTACGCAACAATGGCAAAGTGTCACTTGGTTTGAAGTGGACGAACATCAAGAAGGTCAACGCATAGATAATTTCTTGTTTACGCGTCTTAAAGGTGTGCCAAAAAGTCGGATCTATCGCTTAATTCGTGAAGGACAGGTACGCGTCAATAAAAAACGCATCAAGGCTGAAACCAAGTTGGCTATTGGTGATCAAATCCGTGTTGCGCCTATTCGATTTGAACAGAAAGACGAAACCGATGCTCCTGTGTCTGATAAAGTCGCCCAGAGTTTACTCAGCCGAGTGATTTATGAAGATGAAGGGCTGATGGTGGTCAATAAGCCTTCTGGAATTGCTGTACATGGCGGGAGTGGCGTCGCATATGGTTTGATCGAAGGCTTGCGTGCAGCAACAGGCAAAAAATATTTAGAGCTGATTCACCGTATTGACCGTGATACTTCAGGCTTGGTGATGGTGAGTAAAAAACGCAGTACTTTGAAAACGCTGCAAGATTTATTACGTGAACATAAAATCCAAAAAACTTATGCCGCAATCGTGAAAGGGCAGGTCAGTCTTGATCGTCAGCTTATTGACCAACCATTGTTACGTTATGAGCTATCCAATGGCGAACGCCGCGTACGTGTGTCAAAAGAAGGTAAAGAATCCAAGACACAATGGAATGTTGCTGAACGTTTTATGCATGCCACCTTGGTCTATGCTTCGCCGCTTTCAGGACGTACCCATCAGATTCGTGTGCATGGTTTAAGTATCGGTCACCCTTTGGTTGGGGATGAAAAATATGGTCATGAAACAGAATATCGGGGACCGAATCCGCGTCGATTGTGTTTACATGCCATGCGTTTGGAAATTCCAGGCTATCCTGTGATTGAAGCACCTTTACCGGAAGATATGCAAAGTTTGGTGGCTCAATTAAGAGCACAAAAGAAAGACTAATTGAACCCTGTTCTTTCAATTTTTAGCATGTGGAGATCTGATGGTCGAAATTTCCACATGCTTGACATGAGTGATGACGTTAACAAGCAAGGATGAAAATAAATCAATATCACCTCTCATGGTCTGTGATACGGTAATCTCTATCGGGAAGACTTAAACCCCCGAATCAACGCAACACATATTGGAAGTAATTCATGCAAAAGCCTGTAGAACTGATTATCTTTGACTGGGATGGAACATTATTTGATTCAGTTGGGCAAATTGTTGAAAGTTTAATGTTTGCTGCGAAAGTTTATGATCAGCCCTTAACACCTGAGGCGGCTAAAAGCATTATTGGTTTAGGCTTGCCTGAAGTGGCTCAAGTGCTGTTTCCTCAAGTTCCAGCCTTACATGAAGATATTTTGAAGTGCTATGGCGATCATTATGTTGAACACTCTAAAGATGATCAGTGGTTCGCTGGTGTTTCCGAGATGCTGTACGATTTAAAAAATCAGAATATCAAATTGGCTGTGGCAACAGGAAAAAGCCGTCGTGGTCTGGATCGGGTCTTGGCTCAAACACAAAGCCTTGAATTATTTGAAGTCACACGTGCAGCCAATGAGACTAAATCTAAACCAGATCCTTTGATGTTGACTGAAATTTTAAATTACACGGGAATTCATGCTGAGCAAGCGATTATGGTGGGAGATACCTCATATGATTTGGAAATGGCACAAAGAATTGCAATGCCGCGTGTGGGCGTGAGTTATGGCGTACATCGCATTGATGTGCTCAAGGCATTTAATCCATTGATGATTGCCAACAATGTGACAGTTTTACATCAATTTTTAAAGACACAAATCAATACTTCAGAAGTTGCCTAGCTGGCGATATACGTTGTTTGCTGTTGGCAAACAACGTCAGCTTATTTAAAACGTATATAACAAGAAAATGTCCTATGAGCCGTTCTATTCGATTATTGACACTGTTACAGCTTTTACGTGAACAGCGTTACCCGATTACTGCACAACACTTGTCCGCACATTTAGATATTAGCGTGAGAAGTGTGTATCGGGATATTGAAAGTTTACGAGATCAAGGGGTCCATATCGAGGGCAGTGCTGGATTAGGATTTCAGCTCAAAGAAAACTTTTTGCTTCCTCCGATGAGTCTGGATGAAACAGAGGTTGAAGCCGTGTTTTTGGCCTTGCATTGGTTAAAATCCGTTCCTGATCCCGCATTAAAAAATGCCTCACACTCGGTTTTAACTAAACTCAATGCAGTACTGCCGAAAAATAAACAAGAATTGATGAATGAAACCATGCTGCGTTCAGTGAGCTATTGGCTTGAAGTCGATGAGAAAATTGTTGAACAGGTACGCTTGGCAATCCGATATCAGGTCAAAATTGAAGTGAACTATCTCGATGAAAAACACAAAATTTCTACGCGAGTAGTTTGGCCATTTGTGTTGGGATATTTTAACGACAAAATGTTGTTGGCTGCATGGTGTGAGTTACGGGAAGATTTTCGTAATTTTCGTTTAGACCGCATACAGGAAATGAAAGTGACTGACACTATTTATCCTGAGTTTAAGCGCCATCTTTTTCACGTTTGGTGGCAAAAAGAATTACAAAAGCAATCAATGATGAAAAGCTCCTGACAAAAACTGACAATGCCCACGCCTATATTACAAGAACCACAATAAAGGAATGGAAAAAAATGAGCTTAAAACTATATAGCAACGCACAGTCTAGAGGTCTTGTTGTTGAGTGGCTATTGATAGAACTCGGTGCTGAATTTGAAAAAATTGAGTTGGCTTTTCATACTGAGATGAAATCAGAATCTTATCTGAAAATTAATCCATTTGGCAAAGTACCTACTTTGGTTGATGGGGATGTCGTGATTTATGAAATGGCTGCAATTTGTGCTTATTTGGCAGATAAATTTTTTGATCAAGGACTTGCGCCTGCATTGGATGATCCGAAGCGTGGTTTATATTTCCGTTGGTTGTTTTTTGCTGCTGGCCCATGGGATGCTGCGAATACCGATCGCGTATTCAACATTGAGATTGGTGATGAACAAAAAATGCATATTGGCTATGGAAATTTTCAGGACACGTATACGGCTTTAATTCAAGGCTTGGAACAGGCTCAGCCTTATTTGTGTGGTGAGCAATTTACCGTGGCAGATGTCTTTGTCGGTTCCATGTTGTTTTGGCAATTGAAAATGGCGTTGATTGAAAGTCACCCTGTCATTGAACAATATATTGATACAGTCAAAAATCGGAAAAACTTGAGAAACCCGCAAGCGCTTTTTGTGGATTGATGCTTACAAGAGCCAAACTCAGTGTGGAATCATGCTGGGTTTGCTGCTTTTATCTTTGATTTACAGGAGAGTAATCTGAAGTGTTCATTGATTGTCATGATCTTAAATTTAAAAAAAGAAGAAACATTTATAGGTTGTAGCTATTGTCATAAATAAAATAAGTATTGGCATCGCAATGCCATTTTCCCTGATGCTTAAACTGTTTAAAAAAGTACACGTTTTAAAAAGAGTAGTGACCAGATGCAGTAAAACTGCACCGATTGATCTGGCTCATTAAAAGCACAATCTCCAATTGATTGGATGTGAGATTTAGTCCTCTAAAACGGTATGAAGTCCAATTTTGCAGTTTAAGGAAACATGATGTCGAACGCTGTTGAAACGTGCATTGAATCTGTTGCTTTGGCTTTAAGAGAAGCGGAGTTGCTCAAGGTAGCAATTGCACCCGTGCTTCCTCAATTAGGCGACCAAAGTGCTGATGTCGATATTGCATACGCTGTACAGGAAGTAAATACACAACGGGCGCTCAAAGAAGGACGCCGTTTGGTGGGACGGAAGATAGGCCTGACCTCAAAAGTTGTGCAGGCTCAATTAGGTGTAGATCAACCTGATTTTGGAATGCTATTTGCGGATATGGCGTATGGTGATGGTGAGGCTATTCCTGCTGGCCGTTTGATCCAACCCAAGGTTGAAGCTGAAATCGCCTTGATTATTGATCGAGATCTGACTCAAGAAAAACATACCTATGCAGATATTATCAGTGCAACACGATATGCCTTACCTGCGATTGAAGTGGTTGATAGCCGAATCGAAAATTGGAAAATCTCATTAATCGATACTGTCGCAGACAATGCCTCTTCTGCCGCTTATGTTCTAGGTTCACGCCCCGTTCCACTCGATAATTTAGATTTAGTCAACTGCAAAATGACCATGACACGGGCGGATGAAGTGGTGTCTCAAGGACAAGGCAAAGCCTGTTTAGCCAATCCACTGAATGCAGCAGTCTGGCTTGCGGATGAAATGGTTCGACGTGGTCGTCCATTATTGGCCGGAGACATTATTTTAACGGGTGCATTGGGTCCGATGGTGGTTGCCCACCCGGGTGATGCGTTTCATGTTGAAATTGAAGGCTTCGGTTCAGTCACTGTCGTTTTCGCTGCTGAATAAAGTGCTTAAGCGCGTTTTAAAGAGAATGAGTGTATGAAAAAGATTAAATGTGCATTGATTGGTCCGGGCAATATCGGTACGGATCTGCTTTATAAATTACAGCGTAGTGAATTTCTGGAGCCTGTATGGATGGTGGGAATTGATCCTGCATCAGAGGGGTTGGCACGTGCTGCAAAAATGGGCATAAAAACCACCGCAGAAGGAGTGGATGGATTACTGCCTCATGTGATTGATGATGAGATTAAAATTGCTTTTGATGCGACTTCCGCCTATGTACATGCGGAAAATAGCCGTAAGTTAAACGAACTTGGGGTATTGATGATTGACTTGACTCCAGCGGCAATCGGTCCTTTCTGTGTGCCACCTGTCAATCTTGATGTGTTGTTAGATGCTGGCGCGGTACCCAATGTCAATATGGTGACGTGTGGTGGTCAGGCAACAATTCCGATGGTGGCTGCCATTTCACGTGTGCAGCCCGTTCAGTATGGTGAAATCATTGCTACAGTCTCCACCAAGTCTGTAGGACCAGGAACACGTAAAAATATTGACGAGTTTACCCGAACCACAGCAGGCGCAATTGAAAAAGTAGGCGGTGCTCAAGCAGGCAAAGCGATCATAATCATCAATCCTGCTGAACCTCCATTGATGATGCGAGATACGATTCACTGTTTGGTTGAGGGCGAGCCAGATCAGGCAGCAATTACCGCATCTGTGCATGCAATGATCAAGGACGTACAAAAGTATGTGCCTGGTTATACTTTAGTCAATGGTCCTGTTTTTGATGGTCAGCGTGTATCTATATTCTTGGAGGTTCAAGGTTTGGGAGATTACCTGCCTAAGTATGCAGGTAACTTGGATATCATGACGGCAGCTGCTGCACGTACAGCAGAAATGTTTGCAGAAAGAATTCTTGCAAAAAATATCCCTACCCTCGAAGCATAAGGAGTGCAACCATGTCTAAGTTGATGATTCACGATATGACCCTACGTGATGGTATGCATCCAATGCGCCATCAAACCTCGATTGAACAAATGATTGCCATATCAACCGCATTGGATGAGGCAGGTGTCCCTTTAATTGAGGTAACCCATGGCGATGGTTTGGGAGGCAATTCAGTGAATTATGGCTTTGCAGCAGCAACTGATGAAGCCTATTTAAAAGCTGTGATTCCACAGTTAAAACAAGCAAAAGTTTCAGCACTTTTACTTCCTGGGATCGGTACTGTTGATCATTTAAAAATGGCACATGATGTTGGTGTTTCTACAATCCGTGTGGCAACCCATTCCACAGAAGCAGATGTATCAGAGCAACATATAACCGCGGCACGTAAATTAGGCTTGGATACGGTTGGCTTTCTGATGATGGCACACATGGCATCTCCAGAGAAATTGCTCGAAGAAGCGCAAAAAATGGTGTCTTATGGTGCAAATTGTATTTATGTGACTGACTCTGCTGGTTATATGCTGCCTCAAGATGTCACAGATCGAGTAGGGCTTTTGCGTGCCAACTTAGCTGCTGAAATCGAACTGGGCTTTCATGGTCATCATAACTTAGGCATGGGGGTTGCCAATACAGTCGCCGCAGTGGATGCTGGCGCAATCCGTGTAGATTTGGCTGCAGCAGGTTTAGGCGCTGGTGCTGGAAATACGCCATTGGAGTTATTTGTGGCTGTTGCCAATCGTATGGGGCTGGAGACAGGTGTAGATTTATTTAAAGTACAGGATATTGCTGAAGAGTTGGTTATTCCGATGATGCTTCAGCCGATTCGTGCAGATCGTGACGCAGCTACTTTAGGATATGCAGGGGTATATTCATCGTTCTTGTTATTTGCAAAACGTGCTGAAGCAAAATATGGCGTGTCGGCTCGAGAAATCTTATTGGAACTCGGTCGCCGTGGTACAGTCGGTGGTCAAGAAGATATGATCGAAGATTTGGCATTAACCATGTCAAAAGCAAAATATGCCAGTGCATAAGCCTCTTTGGACAATAAAAAACGCCCGATCTGGGCGTTTTTTATTGTCAATCATCAGCAAAACTTTTTGATGATGTAGTGAAAGGAATAATAAGATTAAAATAATGCTTGTCTGACGTGATTGGTTTGCTGTTTTAAATATCGTTTATTTATTTAATATAAACGCTATTTCTTATAAATAAGTAGATGAAAGCGAGTATTTTAAAATTCGTGTTAAACATAAAAACACTAATGAATTTTATATTTTAAGAATATGTCTGGATTTTAACGGCAAATTAACGATTATTTTTAGTTTAAAATCATTAAATGCAATATGATCTTCAGCTTGCTTATTGCTAAAAAGTATTAAAAAAAGTGCCTGAAAATAATTAAACCCGCAACTGATGGTTAAATGTCGAATTCATCATACTGTAGTCTGATTTTTTCTATACATGGAGTTGCGCAAGATGGCGGAATGAATTTTGTTTGAATGGAAAACAATCATGCGTCGTCAATCATTATGGATAGCAATATGTACTGTAACAACAGTATTAGGGACGTCTGTAGCTTATGCAGACTTTATTGATGATCGTCAAGTTCAGCTTAAATTTCGAAATTTCTTTTTGGATCGTCAATTAGATCAGTCCAATAGTAGCAAACCACAGGACTTTGGCAGTTGGTCGCAAGCGGTCACACTTGATGCTAAATCGGGTTATTCAGAGCTAGGACCTTTAAAAGTTGGGGTTGATGTTTTAGCTCAATATGCACTCCGTTTGAGTGGAGATCGAGGTGATAACGATTATGTCATGCCATTTGATTACAATGATAAGCATCAAGCACGCGACAATGCTAAGTTTGGGGCAACACTGAAAGCCAAAATCAGCCAAACTGAATTAAAGATAGGTGAAATACTGCCTGTGTCTCCTGTTGTACATTTTGATCCATCCCGTCAGTTACTCACCACATTTGAAGGGGCTTGGTTGGAATCAAAAGAGCTTAAAAACAGCAAACTAACTTTAGCCTATTTAAATGGTGTCAATGCACGCTATGAAAATCAGGTGCATGACTTTGGTTTATGGCCAAATGAGTTGAACACCGATCAAGGCAAAGTGCATTCAGGTACAAGTGACGGAATGTGGATTGCAGGGATTGATTATCAATTTCGCCCTGATCTCACTGCAAGTTATTTCTATGCTGATGTGGAGAATATTTATCGCCAGCATTATCTCGGCATTGCTGTAAATAAACAGATCAATGAACAGCATAAACTTGCAGCACATGTCCGCTATTTTGATCACCAAGACTCAGGGGATGCGATTTATGGTGCAATCGATAATCAGGCACTTTCACTCAAAGGCGCTTGGACATTTGATCAGCACAGTGTTGATGTCGGCTATCAACAAATCTTTGGCGAGACGGGTAATGTGAATGCAATGTTTCCGACCCTTTCCGGCTGGGTGCCACAACCTTATTTGGTCAATTGGTCAGTTGCCAGTTTTATCCGCAAAGATGAACGTTCTTGGAGTCTCGGGTATACCTATGATTTTAAAGACACCATTGCTCAAGGTTTAACTGTGACTGCTCGCCACTATGATGGTTCAAACATTAAAAATAACAATGGAACCCGAGGCAAAGAGCAGGAAGATAATCTTATTGTAAATTATGTAATTCCTGAGGGAAAACTGAAAGGTTTGGGTTTTCAATGGATGTACATCAATGTGAATTATGCCAATGTTCTTGGATTTGTCGATTTGCAGGAGCATCGTGTAGCAACCAGTTATAGCTATCGTTTTTAATGATCTCCAGTGTAAAGGAGGGTTGCATAAGTAGCACTCCTTTAGCTTGATGTATTTTAAATAAATTATTTAAAAACAAATATTTAAATTATCGTTTTTTTATTGATTGTCATCGTTATTAAGTATCAATTTTAGTTTCATAGACAGGTAAGATTAAGTTTTAGAGCAAACTTTTGAATCTGTATAGATGCGTTTTTAGATGGATTCAGCCCATAGATTAGGTTGTATGAGGAAGTAGTGATGAGCACTGTACAAATCCCGAATTATCAAACAGATACATTTTTTGGTTTAGAGGATAAATGGATTGAAACAGCCGATGGTGAATTAACTCATTATCATGAAGTGGGTAAGGGAACACCGATACTTTTTTTACATGGTTCAGGTACAGGTGTTTCAGCCGCAGCCAATTGGTGGTTGAACCTTCCTCAGATTGGTGAACAGGCACGTTGTATTGCCATTGACTCCATTGGATACGGACAGACCGTTGTTGCGCCCAATACAGCCTATGGTATTCGCGCTTGGGTAGATCATGCGATACGTACTCTAGATGCATTGGGCATTGAAAAAACATGGTTGGTTGGAAACTCTTTGGGGGGATGGTTGGCTTTTCAAATGGTCTTGGATTATCCAGAACGTGTGCTTGGAATTGTTTCAATGGGGACAGGTGGAGCTCAACAGACTGCCGCATTGAAGGCCCATGCCAATCCAGTTCTGAGTGAAGAAGGGATCAAAAATACGTTGTCGATGTTCGTGGTGGATAAATCATTAATCACTGATGAGCTGGTAAAGGTTCGTTTTGAAGCAGCAAAAAATGATTATGCTTCTGCTCGCTTAATGGATGTGGTGGCTGCACGTGACCGTGATCGTTTTGAATTTCCTTTGGACTTTGAAAAAATGAAAGACATTACTGTGCCTGTGTTATTGATACATGGGGTACAGGATGTGGTGATTCCAGTATCACGTTCCTGGGATATTTTAAACACGGTTCCCCATGCAGATGCGCACATTTTTAGTCAGTGTGGACATTGGTCACAAGTTGAAAAAGCAGAAGAGTTCAATACAGTCATTAAAGATTATTTGGCTGCACGCGGCATCAAGTAATCTGACCAATTGTAGTATTTAATCTACAGTTATTGTATTCGCCTAAAAAATGTAAAGTGTGATTTTCTTAAAACGCCTGATGACATACATCGGGCGTTTTATATGGAAATGCTGGATCCTCGTCCATGAACAATTAAATCAAACTTGCAGCAACATTGATACAGATGGCTAAAATGGTGGTATTGAATCCATATGCCAGCAGGATGTGTAAAATATTTAAAACACGCATTGGGCGAGATGTAATCGACACATCTGCAGTTTGTGCAGAAGTACCAATCACATAGCTAAAATATAAAAAATCAGGATAAGTTGGTTCAGGAGTTTGGGGAAAGTCCAACCCACCTTGTTGATGTTTTGCTACTGCTAAATAATAGTCATGGGCATAATGAATTGCAAAAACTGTGTGCATAAACAACCACGCAGAAATAATGGTTAAGATTGCCAAAACCAAATGCCCAAATTTAGATAAAGTATGATGTGGCATATGGGTAAGTTCAATCACGATGGCAATAAAACACATCACCAAAGCAAAAATAACTAAAAGTAAAATGATCCACTTACTGGCATCTTGTTGCTGTGCTCGTTTGAGAATATGTGCTTGAGAGGTCGACCACAGTGTTTTCAGGGTAAGCAACAGATAGATCATGACGGCAATGTTCCAACTGGATAACAGTCGTGTTGACCAAGACCAATCTGTAATAAAACCAAATACAACATACAACATCATGGTGAAGAGAAAAGCGATAAAGAAGTAGGGGCGAGATCGAATACCAGAACGAATATGGTGAAATGTTGATAGAGCCACAGTATTCAGCCTCTAGGAGTATTGTTGTGATATTCAGCAGTATCTTAACTGAAACCTGATCAGATGATTAGACTTAAGTTGTAGTCTGGCTATCTGACTGTAGCATGATCAACAGCCAAAGAGGCTTTTCCCAAGCACTCTCTTAGCGTTTAAAATGAGGGTAAAAGGACTGTATCGGATAACTGGGTCAGGATCTGGATTTTAGATTCGCCACCATTATTCGGGGAAGAAATAATGGTGTGGCAAAGATCATTTACAGCCGGCTTAAAAACAGCGGATTTAATTAAGGCTTAAGCATCCGAACGGTTAATGTCGAGATAAAACACTTTGGTGAGTAAGGCGATAAATTTTTGTACTGCTACAGCACTGCCGTTTTTTCTATAACTGACATACAAGTCCAAATAGGGGAGTTCAACATCTAAAGGTCGAATGATGGTGTTACTCATGGTTAAGGGGGCGATATAGCCTGGCAGAATGGTACAGCCTAATCCCATTCCAATCGAGTTGATATTAAATAGAATATTATCTGCTTTTTGAACAATGTTGAATTCAATATGATGCTGTTTGGCAAAATCCAGAATCGTATTATGTAAAGTACCTGACTGTTCTTCTGCCGGGATAATAAAATCAATCCCATTTAAAGCTTTCACTGGAATGCGTTCATATTTTGCCAATGGGTGGTCTTTAGGTAAAATAAAAATCAGAGGTTCACGTAATACGAACTTGCTTTCAATTTCATCATTATGAAAGTTATGACGGGTAAAACTGATATCTAACTCACCCTTTTTAATAGCGCGCATCTGTTCAAGATTATTTAAACTCAACAACTCAATTTTTAAGTCAGGATTTTGCACCCTTAAATTGGGTAAAACATAAGGAAAAACTTTCATCTCAGCAACGGGAACAAAGCCGATACGCAATAACTGTTGTTTCGCCTTGGATACTTGTCTTGCCATAGCAACAGCTTTGTCTGCTTGTGCCAAAGTCAGCCGCGCTTGCTCAAGAAAAACAGCACCTTCTTCAGTCAATTCAACTTTTCTTTTTGTCCGATGTAAAAGCTTTACCCCCACATCTTCTTCAAGATCTTTGATCTGCTGACTGAGTGAGGGTTGTGCGGTATAAAGTCTCAATGCTGCTTTACTGAAGTTGAGTTCTTCAGCCACAGTAATGAAATATCTTAGGTGTCGTAATTCCATATAACTCGTCCAAAGAATAATCCAAAAAATGTCTTACTAAGATTTCGCAAGAGTATAATCTATAAACAATGATGAGGTGAAGATGATTGTAGTATTTAGAAAATAAATGAACTATTCAAACCCATTGCTATTTTAATATAGAAAATCATCTGAGGAATAATTCATAAAACATATTAATTAAAACAAAATAAATATTTCCCTAAAGCTCATTTCAACAGCGATGATTTGCGCAAAGTTGAGTCAATTTATGTATGACCCCACGTTTGTCGCAGGAGAGCTTTCATGAGTGGAAAAATTGATGTGCGTGAAATCGACGCTTTAGTCGATGCACAAAATGGACGTATCTCGCCATCGATCTATACAGATCCAGAACTATACGAACTCGAACTTGAACGAATATTCGGTCGTACTTGGTTATTCCTTTGCCATGAAAGCCAAATTCCTAAAGCAGGCGATTTTTTTAATACTTACATGGGTGAAGACCCGATTATTGTCGTCCGTCAAAAAGATGGCTCAATCAAAGCTCTTTTGAATCAATGCCGTCATCGTTCAATGCGCGTTAGCTTCGCTGACTGTGGTAACACACGTGCATTTACTTGTCCTTATCATGGTTGGTCTTACGGGGTAGACGGTTCACTTAAAGATATTCCTTTAGAAGACCGTGCTTTTCCTCAAGGCGCCTGTAAGGAACATTGGGGGTTGATTGAAGTAAATCGTGTTGAATCCTACAAAGGCTTGATTTTTGGCTGCTGGGATGAATCTACTCCCGATTTAATTGATTACATGGGGGATATTGCCTGGTATTTGGATGGCGTGATTGATCGTCGTCCAGGGGGAACAGAAATCATCGGTGGCGTACACAAATGGGAAATCGAATGTAACTGGAAATTTGCCGCAGAACAGTTTGCATCTGATCAATACCACGCATTGTTTTCTCATGCTTCTGCAATCCAAGTTCTTGGAGCAAAACCAGATGATGATGCATCTAAGCAATTGGGGACTGCGCAAACGGCTCGTCCAGTCTGGGAAACCGCAAAAGATGCGATTCAATATGGCTCAAGAGGACATGGTTCAGGATTCTTCTTTACTGAAAAGCCCGATGCAAACGTATGGGTCGATGGCGAAGTAGCGAACTATTTTCGTGAAACCTTTGAAGAAGTTAAAGCACGTTTAGGCGAGGTTCGAGCTTTACGTCTGGCGGGTCACAATACCATGTTTCCAACCATGTCTTGGTTAAACGGAACCGCGACACTTCGTGTATGGCATCCAAGAGGACCGAATAAAACTGAAGTTTGGGCATTTTGTATTGCTGATGCGGAGGCTTCACAAGAAGTCAAAGAAGCATTTGAACGTTCTGCAACACGGGCGTTTGGTCCAGCAGGTTTTCTGGAACAGGATGACTCTGAAAACTGGATTGAGATTCAAAAAGTATTGCGCGGTTATAAAGCGCGTAACAACCGTTTGATCATGGAAATGGGACTCGGCAATGAAAAAGTCCGAGAAGATGGTATTCCAGGCATCACCAATTATATTTTTTCAGAAACCGCAGCACGTGGAATGTATCGACGTTGGGCAGATTTACTGATTCATGAAAAATGGGAAGACGTTGAAGCTGCTGCAGATGCTTATGAACAGGAGCTTATCAAATGAGTCTAGTGAGCTTGGAGCTTCAACATCAAATCAGCCAATTTTTATATCGTGAAGCCAAATTACTTGATGATTGGAAATTTAGGGATTGGTTGGCAATTTTTGCCGAAGATGTTTCTTATACCTTAAGAACCACACCGAACGCACAAACCCGTGATCGTCGCCGTTCAGTCGAACCGCCAACCACTTGGGTTTTCAATGACAATAAACATTTATTGGAGCGTCGCATAGCACGGCTTGAAACCGGTATGGCTTGGGCTGAGGAACCTCCATCAAGAACTACCCATATGGTTTCCAATATTATTGTTGAGCCCACAGAGGTTGTTGATGAATATGACGTATACGTGACATATCTACTCTATCGTACTCAGAAAGAAAAAGATGTGACGATCTATTGTGGCAAGCGGCATGACAAGCTTCGGAAGGTTTCCAGTGGTTTGGGATTTCAAATTTTTAATCGCAAGATCACCTTAGACCAAGTGACTTATAACTCTCACAACTTGAGTGTATTTTTCTAATGAACAAGATTTTTGTATGCCAAATTGATGAATTGGATGAGGGTGAAGCGCTTAAAGTCGCTTGCCATGTCAATGGAATCGAGGCGCTGGCAGTCTTCAATAATGGAGGGGAGTTTTTTGCCATGAATGACCGTTGTTCACATGGCAATGCCTCAATGTCAGAAGGCTATTTAGAAGATGATGGAACCGTGGAATGTCCATTGCATTCAGCTCGATTCTGTTTAAAAACAGGTCAAGCCTTGTGTTTGCCTGCAACTGATGCGATTCAAGTTTTTCCCGTAGTGATTGAAGACGGTGCAGTATATGTAGAGATGGCTGGAGCTTAGATATGGGATGGCTTGAAGGTGAAGTCGCCCTGATCACGGGTGGAGGTTCTGGTTTGGGCTTAGCATTGGTTGAGCGCTTTTTGGCGGAAGGTGCAAAAGTTGCGGTACTCCAACGTTCCCAAGCAAAAGTAGATATTTTAAAGCAGCGCTTCGGTGATCAGGTTGAAACGATTGTGGGCGATGTTGCGCAGTTTGCAGATAATGTTCGTGCAGTTGAAGCCACAGTGGCGCGTTTTGGTAAATTGGATTGTTTCATTGGGAATGCGGGCATCTGGGATCATTATGCAGATATCGTGCATATGAGTGGTGAACAGCTAGAAACTGCTTTTGATGAAATTATGGGAATTAACACCAAATCGCTGATTTTAGGGGCTAAAGCTGCTTTAGATGAACTGGTCAAATCCGAGGGTTCGATCATCTTTACCTTATCAAATTCAGCCCTCTATTCGGCTGGTGGTGGTCCGATTTATACCGCTTCCAAACATGCAGGGGTGGGCGTAATGAAAGAATTGGCTTATGAACTTGCGCCCAAAATCCGAGTCAACGCAGTTGCACCTTCAGGTATGAATGTAAATATCAAAGGTGCTGCATCCTTAGGACAAGAAAATTTAGGACTCTTGGACGCACGTGATCCAGAAAAAATTGCACGAGGCATGCCTTTAAATTTCTTGCCTGAACCTGAAGACATGACGGGAAGTTATGTACTGCTCGCCTCACGCTCCAATAATCGTCCATTGACGGGGGTGTTAATCAATGCTGAATGTGGTCTGGGAATTCGTGGGTTACGTCAACCTCGCGCAGGTTTTTTTGACCACTGATTTAAAGGATGAAAAGGGCAACTGGCATTTCAGTACAGCCTTCTGTTTCGGAGTTAAACATGAGCGTTAAACTTATTTGTGCTTCGCATAGTCCACTTATGGAGTTTGCATCACCTGCCGACAAGCGCCAAGAGGATGCTGTTCGATCAACTTTTGAAAAGTTGGCTCAGGATGTAGAAGCCTATCAGCCCACATTGATCATTAGTTTTGGGCCTGATCACTTTAACGGTTTTTTCTATGATCTGATGCCTTCTTTTTGTGTTGGAATTCGTGCGACTGCTGCGGGTGATTGGGATTATGGTAAAGGCAATCTCAAACTGAATGTACCTGAACATACGGCAGTTGAGTTAGTGCGAAAAGTATTGGATGAGGGGGTAGACATTGCATATTCTTATCGTATGCAGGCAGACCATGGGGTCACACAGCCTTTGCATTTTCTCTGTCAAGGGCAACTGGATCGTTACCCCACGATCCCCATCTTTGTCAATGGTGCAGCAGCACCTATGCCAACAACCCAACGAACGCTCGCATTAGGGCGTGCAGTAGGGAAATTTATTCAATCGTTAAATCTTGAAAATGAACGTGTACTCATCTTAGGTACAGGTGGGCTTTCACATGATCCACCGACACCACAAATGGGATCTGTATCCGCTGAGGTTGAAGAGTTTTTGATTTGTGGGCGTTATCCAACTCAAGCAGCCCGCGATGCACGTCAGGCGAAAATCATTTCAGTAGGACAGCGGCTGGCAGCAGGTGATCAATCAATCTCTGTTCCTTTAAATCCTGAATGGGATATGCATTTGCTTGAGTTATTTAAAAATGCTGATTTTGAAGCAATAGAAAAAATGACTGAAGCAGATATTCGTCAGCAGGGAGGACGTGGAGGTCAGGAAATTCGATCATGGATTGCCGCATTTGCAGCACTTTCTGAATTTGGACGATATGACATGTGTATTGACTGTTATGAACCGATCAGTGAGTGGATTGCTGGATTCGGTATTGTTTCAGCAGAATTAATCAAGTAATAAGGAAAAACCTATGAATCATGAGTCTGTTCAGACAGTGGTTATTGTCGGAGCTGGCCAGGCAGGTGCAAATGCTGTCCTTGAACTTCGAGCTCACCAATATCAGGGTAGAATTATTCTGATTGGAGATGAACCCCATTTGCCTTATGAACGTCCTCCTTTATCTAAAGATGTTATTCTGAAGCCTGAACAAACCAAGATTGAAATCCTTTCCGAAGAAAAATTGGCAGCACTGAACGTCGAGATCATTCGAGGAAATGGCGTCGTTAAAATTCACCCTGAAGCACATACCGTAGCGTTAAAAAATGGTGATGTGATCTCATATGACAAACTGTTACTTGCAACAGGGGGGGCTGCACGTCGTTTACCTAATTTTGATGCATTGGGACAACATGTCTACACCTTACGTAATCTCGAAGATTCTCAAGCTTTGGTTCCTGTACTGCAACCTGGACGCCGTATTATTCTGATTGGCGGGGGGGTTATTGGATTGGAGTTAGCGTCATCAGCTCGTTCTAAAGACTGCCAAGTGACAGTGATAGAAATGGGGCCGATGGTTATGGGACGCTGTTCGCCTCAAATATTGAGCGAATTTTTATTGTCCCAGCATCGTCAAAATGGTGTAGATGTACAGCTTGAAACTCAAATTATGGACTGTCGGCTTGAACGCACAGTGGATGGTGAAGAAGTCGTGGTAAATCTTGAAAATGGTCAAGAGCTGCGCGCTGATGCTGTGATTTATGGTATTGGAATTGTACCAAATGCCCAATTGGCAATTGATGCGGGTTTACAGGTTGATTCTGCAATTCAAGTCAATGAACATTGTCAAAGCTCGCAGCCTGATATTTATGCAGCCGGAGATGTTGCGACTCAACTGCGTGCCAATGGAACATATCAGCGCATTGAGACTTGGGAAAATGCCAATATACAAGCGGGAATCTTTGCGCGCCATATCATGGGCATTGAACATCCGGTACCGAGTCCTGCATGGTTTTGGACCGATCAGTTCAACATTAATTTTCAATTTGCCGGTGATATGACCGCAACTGAGTGGCATATTCGTGGTGAAATGAATCAACATAAAACCGCAGATCACTGTTTTGTAGTGTTTGGCGTGAACGAGGGCAAAATCGTGGCAGGTATTACGGTCAATGCAGCTAAAGAAATGCGCCATTTGAAAAAAATGATTGCGAAAAAAACACTGTTTTCTACGACCAATCATCTCGATTTAACGCAGGATTTGAAAAAGCTGGTAGCTTAATTCAACAAAGCTTCTAAATGGTGATGTTCGAAAAAACAATGAAGATGACGTGGGTTCTGTTCAACGTCATCTTCATTGTTTGGCTACGCGGTTGAATGGATTACTTTCGCAGTTTCAAATGTAAAATTGGAAAGGGATTACCTTCCGCATCGAGTTCAGAGCGCGCCACCTGTTGAAAATTATGCTTAAGATAAAAGTCTAAGGCTCGAGTATTTTGTTCATTGACATCCACTTCATCTGCACCTAATTCAAAAGCTTTTTGAATCAACAGTGAGCCAATACCTTGATCAAAAAAAATAGGGTTCACAAATAACATTTCAATTTTTTGATAAGCAAGCCCCATAAAACCTGCTATTTGCTGTTCGCGTTCCACATGAAACAATTTTACATGATCAAAGTAATGGTGCTGAATGATTAATGCTTTGATTTGTAGAATATGTTGTTCATTTAAAAAGTCATGCGTTGCACGTACAGATGCCTCCCAAATTTCTAATAATTGTGGATAGTGCTTTGAATGCGTCATTAGAATAGGGTTTAAATCAGATTGCATAAAAAGATTCACTCAATTGTGAAAAGCAACAAAAAATAAAAATAAATCACAAGTTGTTTGGTTAATATGAGGCAAGATAGATATAAAAATCAAATTGATGTATTTGATGATAAAAAGCAGGACAATAAATGTCAGATTCCAACAAAATTGTTGTATATGCAGCACTTTTGGGCAATTTAGCAATTGCTTTGGTAAAGTTCATAGCTGCTTATATCACCAATAGTTCGGCCATGTTGAGTGAGGCTGTTCATTCTGTCGTCGATACACTCAATGAAATTCTATTATTGTATGGCTTAAAGAAATCTCAGCAACCTGCCAACTACAAGCATCCTTTTGGCTATGGTCGAGAGTTATATTTTTGGGCATTTATTGTTGCTTTGCTGGTGTTTGCGTTAGGTGCAATGGTTTCAATTTATCAGGGTATTCAACATATTCGTCATCCAGAAGTTATAGAATCACCGTTGGTGAATTATGTTGTACTCGGATTTGCAATGTTGTGTGAAGGTACTTCGTGGTTTATTGCCTTAAAAAGTTTTAAGAAAATGAAAGGGAAAATGGGCTATTTTGAAAGTTTTCGGCGTAGTAAAGATCCCACTACATTTACGGTGCTTTTTGAGGATTCCGCAGCATTGATTGGATTGATCATTGCCTTTATTGGCATATTCTGCGCGCAACAGTTCAATTTACCCATATTGGATGGTGTTGCTTCAGTATTGATCGGTGTGGTTCTTGCAATCTCTGCTTTACTTTTAGCCAGAGAGACTAAAGGACTACTGATGGGTGAAACTGCTGATCCAAAACTACGTCATAATATATTGGAAGTTGCTCAGCAAGACCCAGCAGTCTATTCAGCAAATGGTGTATTGACTGAACAGATGGGGGCTCATCAGGTGATTGCATCATTAAGCCTAGAGTTTAAAGATGATTTAACCTCAGATGAGATTGAAGCCTGTGTCAACCGAATTGAAGTAAAGATTAAAAGTATTCATCCCGAAATCGTGGCATTATTTATCAAGCCACAAACACAACAAGTTTGGCTTGAAAGAATGAAAGGGCGTTTAGAGTAATCATGTCGAAACAAGAGCCAATTATCCGTTTGGACGATAAAACGGTACAAGACCATACAATGCAAGAGAAGACAATTCAATCTGAGCATATAGAGCAATTGCATTATCGAATTGATACTGAAAATTGTTTGTCACATACCTGGTATAAACCCGTGTTTAGTGTAATTGGTTCTAAGCAGCACAATGGTGAACGGTTCTTTAATGAAATACGTAAACCACAAGGACGTAGCCGTTGGGATCTTATGAAATGGCTGGGGACACGTAAATCCTATACCTGGAATGTAGACACTCAAAAAGAAGCCACAGAATTTTATGCAACTAAGCGCCTGCTTCCACAGAATCGACCAGAAGTCGATGATCACGATTGGCAAGTCTGGTTTGTGAGTCATGCCACGGTACTGGTACAAATAGGTCCTTATAATTTCCTGACGGATCCTGTCTGGGCAGATTATGTCAGTCCAAAACATGGACGTGGTCCAAAACGCGTTATTCCTGCTGGGATTGCTTTAGAACAACTACCTGAAATCCATGCTGTTTTGTTAAGTCATAACCACTATGACCATATGGATTTAGCAACATTAAGATGGTTGCATAATAAATTTGCAATGCCGATTTACACGGGTTTAGGCAATGCGTGTTATTTACCTAAAGAATTCCATGTGATTGAAATGGATTGGTGGCAGTCTGCACTATTTAAAAACTTAAAAATCGTTTATACACCAGCACAACATGGTTCTGGTCGTGGTTTACGCGATCAGAACATTGCCTTGTGGGGGGGATTCTCAGTGCTGTCTGAACATGGGCATTTGTTCTTTGCAGGGGATACTGGCTATGGACCACATTTTAAAGAAATTCAGAAACGTTTAGGTGCACCACGTATTGCATTATTGCCAATTGGCGCTTACGAGCCACGTGCGCTGATGAAATATATGCATATGAACCCTCAAGATGCATTTCAGGCGCATTTGGATTTGCAAGCCAAACGTTCTTTGGCGATTCATTACCGTACTTTTCAATTGACTGATGAGCATCGTGATCAGCCCGAACTTGATTTACAAAAAGCCATGAAGAATTCATCAAAAATGGTTAATCCCTTCTACTGTATTCGTGAAGGGCGGAAATTGGTCGTCTAGTCTATACCTATGATTGAGATAAAAATGATAAAAATAGTTTTAAGTACAATCGTGCTGAGCCTAATGTTCACTTCAGTTGCGGCCAAACCTGTAAAACTAGCAGCAACTGACGCAACAGATTGTGTTTCAGATGAGCTGTGTGCTGTTGCGGAGCCGTTGACGATGGCAACATCTGAAGCCGGTTCATCATCGAATGACGCTGAACGGATCAAGCCTCTTCATGAAAAATATGATTTGGATACAGGGGATGAATGGAAATTGATTCACCAGCATGCAGATACTCAGTTTTTTGAAAGTATCACCACCATATCCGATGGTAATCAACTGATCCAAGCATGGGTGAAAAGTGTGAATCCAAAAAAACAATATACAATTAATTATTATCAACTATTATGTAAGGATCGGACATTCACCCGACTTGAACAATTTAAAAGTCGAGATGATCAGGATTATAAACGGGCTAAGAGAGTAGTGCATTACCGTCAAATACAGTCTTTTGATCAGGCAGGTGAATTACTTCCAGTTTTAGAAAAGTTATGTTTGTAGATTAAAATAATATTTATTCCTGATTAAAAATGAGGGAGTTGAATAATGAATAGAATTCAAGGTTTCGTGCTGTCACTGGCATTATCTGGTACTGCTTTTGCAGAGAACCAAAATATCAAGATTAATCAAACTGCATTTGAATTGAAAAGCGTATCAAATCAAGATGATGATGGCTATATACGCAATGATATTGAACTCTATCGAAAAGGCAAAAAACTTCTAACACATACCTTGGATGCAGCATCTGGCGACTGTAGTATTACTCAAATTGAACTGGGGGATTATGCAGTTAAAGATAATCAGCTCATTTTTTATAGTTACTGGGCTGCCGCAGATCGACAGGGGATATGGACTTATCCCTATGGTGTACGTAAGCAGACCTATGTTGTGGATGCACAGGGGAATGTTAAATTGATAGATGCTGTGCTTTATGTTGAGGATGTTATCGGCGATCCACTCAGTACAAATCCCGATGAAGAATATCTGCAATTTTTACATCGCTCTCCCGAAAACAGACAACAGCAACGTACCTTGAATGATTATATCCAGACCATGCAGACCCAATATCGGGGGCGTTTTGTACATGGGCAAGAGCGAACATTGCTGATCAAGGAAGTCAAAACACAATTAGCGAAACAGATTGCACGTGAAACGCAGGGGTGGAAACAAGAGTTTGGTCGCAATAATGCTCGTATGTAAATCTATAAATCTTTAGGGATATTCAAAAGCTGTAATGCAACGATGGACAGCGCAGTCATGGCTGTATTCATTATGAAAGGATTAAAACCTTGGACAAAGTAGTGAGGATAGACAACTGCAACCACGACGATAAAGAACAGCATTGCCACGATATTTAAATAATGGAGTATCTTTGATTGCCTAAAAATTAGAAAGAGTACACCAAAGATGATTTCGCCAATTCCAGAGAGTTCGATCAATCTTGGAATCGATAGAAATTGAATCCCTGTAAATTGCCAAAACTGCTGTTCTTCAATACCCTTAAAAATGACTTTAGGCACCAGACCTTGATAGATCCACAATACAGCTAAAGTGATGTGGATACTCAATAAGGCGCGATTAATTATTTGAAGTGGATTCATAAACAACATGTTCCAAAAAATGATGTTGATGATGTGAAGAAATGAATTGACATTGATCTGTTGTACCGAATAGACGATAGCGATTGAAAGCAATTTGGCGATACATAAAGTCTCGGATAAACTTTGGAATTAGATAACCAATTTTTAAACCAGAAAATGGAAGCCCTAATTCTTCGATGACTTTTAAAAATGCTGTAGACTCGCTGATTGCCTGTCCATTTTTAATCACCAACATGGTGTCAAAGTGTTCAGTCGGCATTTGATAATATTTTAAGATGGCTTGACCCAGCGGAGATTGAACGGAAGCCAATTTAAATCTTGCTTGAGTATCGTACTGAATTAAAAACTTTGCCCAAGCATTGCACAGCACACAAACTTCATCAAATAAGACCATGTCATATTGTTGAATGATATCTTCAATTTTCAGTTGCATGCTTTCACTCTCGATTGGAGTTTCTTTCAATATAGTTGATTTATAGACAATAAAAAACCACCCGACAGGTGGTTTTTCATGTTTCGGTCAATTATAGGAAACCAGGATGTCCTTTGGCTGGGTCACTGTCTCTAGCAGCTTGCGCATCAGCAACGGTGAGCCCCAATGCTTTTGCAACACCTTCGCCATATGCAGGGTCACAAGCATAACAGTTACGGATATGACGATACTTGATGAAGTCTAAGGCATCGCCCATCGCACCCGCTGTATTATCAAACAATGCTTGTTTTTGTGTTTCATTCATTAAATTGAACAAGGCACGAGGTTGGCTAAAATAGTCTGCATCATCCTGACGGAAATCCCAATAATCGGCATCACCACTGATTTTCAACGGTGGCTCTTTAAACTCGGCTTGTTCTTGCCATTGACCAAAACTATTCGGTTCATAGTGCGGTAAGCCGCCATAGTTGGCATCTACACGACCTTGACCATCACGATGATTGGAGTGAACAGGGCAACGTGCGGCATTGACCGGGATTTGTTGATAGTTCACACCAAGACGATAACGTTGCGCGTCTGCATAGTTAAAAAGTCGTGCCTGTAACATACGGTCAGGTGAAACGCTGATTCCTGGGACTAAATTACTTGGTGCAAATGCTGATTGCTCAACATCCAAAAAGAAGTTTTCAGGATTTTTGTTGAGCTCAAATTCACCGACATCAATCAATGGATAATCTGCGTGAGGCCACACTTTAGTCAGGTCAAATGGATGATATGGAACTTTCTCTGCATCTGTTTCTGGCATGATTTGAACTTGAAGTTTCCATTTTGGAAAGTTGCCATTTTCAATCGAATCGAATAGATCACGTTGATTACTTTCACGGTCTTTTGCCACGACTGCTTCAGCTTCGGCATCAGTTAGATTTTCAATACCCTGTTGTGTACGGAAATGAAATTTCACCCAAAAGCGTTCATTGTTAGCATTGATGAAGCTATAAGTATGACTGCCAAAACCATGCATATGACGGAAACTTTTTGGAATCCCACGGTCAGACATCACAATCGTAACCTGGTGTAGTGCTTCTGGCAGTAAGGTCCAAAAATCCCAGTTGTTGGTTGCACTGCGGAGGTTGGTTTTTGGATCACGTTTTACCGCTTTATTTAAGTCAGGGAATTTACGCGGATCACGCATGAAAAATACAGGAGTGTTATTTCCAACAAGATCCCAGTTGCCTTCTTCAGTGTAGAACTTTAATGCAAAACCACGAATATCTCGTTCTGCATCTGCTGCACCGCGTTCACCTGCAACCGTGGTGAAACGGGCAAACATTTCTGTTTTTTTACCAATATGTGAAAATATTTTAGCGCGTGTGTACTGCGTGATGTCATGAGTGACGGTAAATGTACCAAAAGCACCAGAACCTTTGGCATGCATTCGACGCTCAGGAATCACCTCACGGACAAAGTTAGCGAGCTTTTCATTTAACCATAAATCTTGTGCAAGCAGAGGACCTCGTGCGCCTGCTGTTAAACTATTCTGGTTATCTACAACAGGCGCACCAAAAGCAGTTGTCAGGTGGGTCACTGGGCATTTTTTTGAGTCTTGGCTCATTCTATTTCTCCATTTTAATTAATCATGTATTCATATTTTGAATAGATGGAATAGATAAAGAATATTCGCTATTACATGACATTAACTGTATTTAAAAAACCAATATAGTGAACAATTGTTAAATCTATTTGTCCTTAAATTAAATGATTAATCTTTTAATTTAAGGCACAGTACAGTGTTGGGTATCTGCTTTAAATAGACAGCTTCTATACGAAGCGTTGCGTGCTTTTAAAAGAGATAGCTATACTTTAAGTTGAACTTTATTATTTGTAAAATTGATAAAAATATTTTATTTGATTTGTTTTTGCGATTGTTTTGTATTTAGTCTCTAAAAATGACTTTATTAATATTCAATCAATGTTAGTTATGCTGAGTAAATATAGTATTTTTATAGATATCTTATTTTTACCTTTTAAATCCCATCATAACTCAGCGATTTTCCTTATTTGAAATGACACCAAGATGCTGAAGGATTTCATGTTCTAAAGTTCCCCAAGCGTTAAATTCAGGTTCAATCAGCAGTGTTTGCGAGACAAAACCATAGCAAATTCGTTGTACATTTAGACTGATCTGTCTAAGCTGTTCATCATCCTGAATAAAAGGCTTCAATATGTTTTGCCACATCTCTACCATCATGGCATAGCTTTTTTGGTAGGTTTCTATACTTGAAACCTGCCGTTCTAACAAAAAAGACTGTGCCCATAAAAACTGTTGGGATTGAATCTGCTCAAGTTGAAAGTGAATGATTTGCGTTAAATAGTCAGTAAAACTCAAATCTGTGGATAAGTCGTATCGGCTTTGTGCATAACTTTTAATAGACTCAGCATTGCTTTTAACATGCTGATAAATGGTTAATGCAATCAAATCTTGTTTTTTAGAAAAATACTCATAAAAGGTACCTAAACCAACACCGGCAATATCTGTGATTGCTCGAATGGTAATTTTATGGGCAGGACGTTCATGCAAAAGCCGAACAAAGCTTTCAATCAACGCTTCTTGCGTGATACGGGCCCTTGATTGGCGAGGTTTACGACGTACATTGATTGCAGGTAAAGCCATAAAAATAATCCGAACGTCCTTGAAGATATTTTCTTCTATACTGAATGTAATTGGTTAAAACAACAAGACAGGATTTTCAGGATGAACACACTACAGAATTGGCAAACCCATGAAATCAGTAACCAGTTTGATGAGTTGCAGGCTTACAATCTATTTGAAACGGATTTGGTTTTGCAGGAAATACTGCAACGGTATGGCAGTACTGATCAGCAAAATCTCAGCAAACTCGCTCAAATTGTGGGTTCTATTGAGTATTATCAATATGCCGATTTAGCCAATCGTCATACACCTGAACTACATACATTTGACGCTCGCGGCCGCCGTATAGATTTTTTGGAATTTCATCCTGCATGGCATCGATGGATGAAGCTCAATCGTCAATTTAATACTCATGCTCATCCATTTAATCATCCACAATCCAATAGCAAATGGGTAGATTGGGCAGCACGTTTCTTTCTCAGTGGGCAAGTCGAGTGCGGCAACCTATGTCCAAATTCAATGACTTTAGGCAGTATTCCACTGATCCAGAATGAGCCTGAATTGTGGGCAAAAGTCGGTGAGAAACTACTATCTACTGAATATGATGAACGAGATTTGCCGATTGCCCAAAAAAAGTCAATTTGGTTGGGTATGGGGATGACTGAGAAGCAAGGCGGTTCAGATGTTCGGGCCAATCAAACCGTCGCTGTGCCTGTTGCTGAATCAGGTCGTGGACAGGCTTATTTATTGACGGGTCACAAGTGGTTCTTTTCAGCTCCCATGTGTGATGCACATTTGGTGGTTGCGAAAACTGAACGAGATGGCTTGGCTTGTTTTTTTGTTCCTCGTTGGTTGGAAGATGGCACAAAAAATAACATCCATGTGCAACGTTTAAAAGACAAAGTGGGTAATCGCAGTAACTCAAGTTCAGAGGTCGAATTTAAAAATGCTTGGGGCATCATGATTGGAGAGGCAGGGCGCGGTATTCCAACCATTATTGAAATGGCAAATTATACCCGTTTAACCTGCTCAGTGGGGTCAAGTGCGATGTTAAGACAAGCATTGGTACAATGCATCGCCTATACACGGCAACGTAAAGCTTTTGGTAAGCATCTGGCAGAACAACCTTTGATGCAAGCGGTGTTGGTCGATTTAGCCCTGGAAACTGAAGCCGCTATGCAACTGAGTTTCCATCTTGCACATTGTTATGAAAGTGATGATGAATTATCAGTCGCTTGGAAACGCATTATGACCCCCGCTTCGAAATTCTGGATATGCAAGCGTACAGTTGAGTTGACTGGCGAGATGATGGAGGTTTTTGGTGGCAATGGTTATGTCGATACAGGAATTATGGCGCGTATTTTTAAAGAAGCACCTGTAAATACAATTTGGGAAGGTTCAGGTAATGTGATGTGTTTAGATGTGTTGCGTGCCATTCAACGTGATCGCGAATCAATTGAGATATTATTCCAATCTTTTGCAAAGATAACATCCCTGAATTCTATTTTACAGGCAGAGTTGCAGGATTTATTTCAATTATTCAGTACATTACAAGCAGACGAACAGCAATTTATGGCACGAAGTTTAGTGAGTAGATTGACGATTTTGGCACAGGCTATTCTGCTGAAGCAATATGCACCTGATTTTGTCACTGATGCTTTTATAGCAACGCGTTATCGTCCGTTTTATGGAAGAGTCGTGGGCATGATTGATGCCAAATCAGTAGATGTGGAAAGATTGTTGGATAGGGCTTTGGCTTAATTTATTTGGACATGTAAAGAGGGCATTATCTACATAGTGCCCTCTCTTTTAAACAACTTTCATTAAAGTTCAAGCTTGAAATAAATCATTGGAATTACTTCTGTTTTTTCAGCTTTTTCTTGAGCTTTTTCAATTTACCTTCGTGTTTAGAAATTTTTTCCAAACGCGCTTTGATTTTCTTCTTTAAAGATTTAACTTGCTTAGACATCATGTTACTCCTTTGTTTGAGTATCCGTTGGCTGATGTTTTTTGATAAAACTACGGATAAATTTTCTTAACTCACGTGCTGCGCTGGTATCCATTGTTTCACAGAGCTGTAAAAACTGATCGCGTTCAGCACTGTTTATGCGAATTAAGAGTTGACCATCTTTTTTATTCACCTTTGTCTTTTTGGGTAATTCAGCCATGACGTATTCATCCCCAAAGGCGATAATCAAAAATGTATATACAAAGTATATGCTTTTAAGGAATAAAGCAAATTTATATTGTTGAAAATATTTAATATTTTGTTTTTTATTGAAAGTTGTTGTAATTGAAATTTTATTTCAGTAAATAAGTCACTGTTATCGCAGTTGATATCTTTAAATTCAAAATAATGTGTAAAAGAACAAATCAACAGTGGATTACAAATGGATGGACATAAAGTTCCAGCAGGTTATTTAACCCGTGATTTGGTGGGTTTAGACGGCACTTTGCTGAGTGCATGGTATATGCAAGGAATAGATTTTAGACTAAACCCATTGATTTAAAATGGGTTTAGTGAATTGAGGGAATTCAACATTTCATCAAGAAGGTGAATGAGATTTAATCAGCTCAACTCGGCGATTTAAAGCTTTACCGTTTTCTGTGGAGTTTTCTGCAACCGGTTGAGTATCACCAAAACCTTTTGCAGTTAAGCGATTTTGTTGAATCCCTGTATTATCGGTGAGTGCTTTAACAACAGCATTTGCGCGTTGTTCCGACAGGGTTTGATTGTGTTTGGCATCACCTGAACCATCGGTATGACCGTGAATACTTAATTTGAGTTCAGGATTATTTTTTAACAGTTGAATCACTTGTTTTATCTGAGGCTGAGATTGAGGCAGAATATTGGCTTGATCCGTGGCAAAGTTGACCTCGATATTGACCTTACTGTCTTTATCTAAAGCTGTCTTTAATTGATCTGAATTTAATACTTTTGCTGTAATTTCAACAGGTTTTGTTTCAGCCACCAATAAACCAGCATTTCCATTTCCTGTTTGAGTAAGTTGAAACCAAATATTCTTATTCGCTTGGCGGACGACGAAAGTCTGCGTTGGATTGTTAAAAATATCACCTAAACCAGCAACATAATCCACTTGGAATTTTTGTGGAAGCTTGTCCAATTCTTGTTGAGGAATTTTACTCACTGTAATTTGCTTGCCCCCCAATTGTTGAATTACATTTTCCAGATTACGTTGTAATTCTAAAAAGCTACCTTCTTTGTAATCCTCATTTTGTTGAATGGCCGCGCTATACAATTTCCCTTCAATGTTTTCAATGTGCTGACCTGTCCAAAACGGTACTCTTTCAAAATTTACCGTAGTTGCATCATGAAACTGATAGCCATTTGGCAAAGAAATATATGGAAACTGCCCAAGTGTAATATTTGAAATTGGAATCTGTGAAAGCTCAAAAGTATTCTCAATCGATTCAGTTTTTACTGTTTCAGGAGTGACAGAACTTGCACTTGATTCGGCTGTTATGACTTCAGCTTTCTCAGGTTTACTACATCCGATCAAGCCGAATGTTGGAAACACCAACAACAGTAGAAAGCTTGATATTTTTTTCTGCTTGAGCACATTATTCTCCATTTTTAACTTATGAGCCGATATTGTATTGAGTATGTTTATATTCAAATTTATTTGCATACTATAGAGAACAGAGCTCAAGAGTTGTACGTGATTTTTAATTTGATTTGTAAAACTTTAATTAAGCTCAAGTTATCTGTTGAAGATTAAAATCATGTTTCAGGTCAATCCAAAACATGACTTCGATAGGATTTATAAAAGCAACAGCTATAAATATAGTGACAAAGTTGATTAAGTTAAATACTTGTATTCTGCATAAAAAAGCGTAATATCACACTCCCACTGATGATGTGGTGAACCATAAAATAGGTAAATAAAATGGCAAAGAAAAAACTCATGCCAGAGGTTGTGATTCACAACTTTGTGGCAAAACACATGCATGAAGTCAATAAGAGCCAAGTGTTTGTAGATCGTAAAAAAAATGCAAAACGTGGTTATGAAAAACACAAAAAGGGTCGATATTCTGATGATTATCGACTTTTTTTATGGACTATGATTTTTGCTTAAACTCAAGAAAATAGAATAAAAACTAAATATTCACTAAACGATTAGATTTTACCATGTCAGCTAAGCCATGATGTTTAAAGTAATACTCCATCCAACTTTTCACCATCAAGGGATTATTCATCGCCACGACTTCTTCGAGTAGCTTTTGCGCATCACTCATTGAAACGTGACAAATCGCTTTACGCACACGCAAGATATTGCTTGAACTCATTGATAACGTATTGAAGCCCATTGCCATCAGCAGAATTGCAGACAATGGATCTCCGGCCATTTCTCCACAGATACTGATCGGTTTTTCGTATTTATGGCACTCTTGAACCAAGCGTGTTAAAGCACGCAGGATAGAAGGGTGAAAATGAGAGTAAACACTTGATACACGTGGGTTATTCCGGTCAACTGCAAGCAAGTATTGGATCAAATCGTTTGAACCCACCGAGAAGAAATCCACCAATTCAGCAAATTCACCAATTTGTAGAAGTACACTTGGCACTTCAACCATGATGCCAATTTTAGGCTTGGTAATCTTAACCTGTTCTTCTTCTTGAACTGCTATCCAGTCACGCTCAAGTAAATAGAGAGCTTCTTCAACCTCACTGACACTGGTGACCATCGGCAGTAAAATATGAAGATTATTCAAGCCAATGCTGGCTTTAAGCATGGCACGAATTTGTGAAGAAAAAATTTCAGGGTGGTCAAGGGTAAAGCGAATGCCTCGCCAACCCAAAGCTGAGTTTTCTTCTTCAATTTGGAAGTAGGGTAAGTCTTTGTCAGCGCCAATATCCAGCGTACGCATCACTACAGGCTTATTGGCAAAGTGACTCAACTGCTGACGATAAATAGCACGTTGTTCTTCTTCGCCAGGAAAGCGCTCGCGTAACATAAACGGAATTTCAGAACGATAGAGCCCGACGCCTTTGGCACCACGTTGAACACCACGAACCACGTCAATCATCAAACCTGTATTGACATAAAGCTTCACAGCTACACCATCAGGTGTTATGGCATCTTTGGTTTCGTATTGCTTTAAATCTTTGGCAATTTGTTCTTCTTCTTTTTGAATCTCTTTGTATCGTGTACGTAAACGGCGTGGCGGATTAACAAAAACACGTCCTTGATATGCATCCACAATCATTTCAACATCATCAAGCGTATTTACAGGTAATTCAGTTACACCCACTACTGTTGGTATGCCGAGTGCACGTGCGACAATCACCATATGTGAGTTGGCTGCACCTTCAGAGGTAACGATTGCTGCAATCTTATCGACAGGAAGCTCAACCAATGCTGCCGTGCTGATCTCATCTCCAATCAGAATACTTTCAGAGGTGATTTCCTTATGACTGGTATCACCTTCTTGTAAGGCAGCTAAAATTCGACGCCCAAGATCTTTAAGATCAGAAACACGTTCACGTAAATAATCATCTTCCATTTGGGCGAATAGCGCGACATGCCGGTCAATCACATGCTTTACTGCTCCTTGTGCCCAACTTCCATCGCGAATAATCTCTTTGATTTCTGCAGGCAAAGCATTCTCATCCAGCATGCGTAAAAACACACTAAACAATGCCCGTTCTTCAGCCATCAATGAGTCTTGCATTTTGTCATCAAGAGATTGAATTTCTTCACGTACAGAAGCAATTGCATGATCTAAAAGCTTGAGTTCTTCACTGATGTCATCGGCATCACGATCTGGAACAGCGGCAAGGTCCGCAGGAGGATAGAGAATAATGGCACGACCCAGTGCAATTCCACCTGCACCCGATGACCCTTGGAAAGTTTTATAATTAGAGGAGTTGCTCGGCTTACGGAATACATCAATATTCCCAACAGCATGAGCGTGGGCAATAACGCCTGACAGCTGTGCACACAAAGTCACTAAAAAAGATTCCGCCGCCTCGCTAAAGTCTTGAGGTTCAGTATTTTGAACCACCATGACCCCCATCACTTTACGGCGATACATGACGGGTACACCCAGGAACGAATTATAAATTTCTTCCCCGGTTTCAGGGAAGTAGGCAAAACGCTCATGTTTGAATGCATTGTCCAAATTGACAATTTCTTCACGTTGACCCACTAAGCCAACAAGACCTTCCCCTAATTGCAGGGAAACATTGCCGACAGACTCCTGGTTTAAGCCTTTGGTCGCCATAAGTACATAGCGTTGATTTCGTTCATCTAACAGATAAATGGAACAAACATCTACATGCATTGCTTCAGAAACTTGATTGACCATGATTTCTAAAGATTCATGCAAACTGACCGATGCATTGATCTCTTGTACAATGCGTCTTAAAGTGTCCAGTTGCATGTTCGACATAGATGTATGCTCCTAATCTAAGCTATGGTTTAAAGCGTTTTCATCAGTATTATTTATAACAGCACTACTTTGAAAAATCATTCACATTTTTGAAGAAATTTCAGGGGCGTAGTGTGGCATTTGCATACATAACTCCATCATCGCCTTTCGATAAACATCTCGTTTAAAATTCACCACTTGACCAAGCGGATACCAATAACTGACCCATTGCCATTGATCAAATTCTGGCGGATCAGAGAGATTCAACTGAATATGTTTCGTTGAAGCTGTGAGTTTGAGTAAAAACCATTTTTGCTTTTGTCCAATACAAATCGGATCGGAGTCCGAACGAATGTATCGAAGTGGCAAACGATAATGCAACCAGTCGTCTGTCTGGGCAATTATTTGGACGTGCTCGGGTAAGAGCCCAACTTCTTCACGTAGTTCTCTAAAAAGAGCTTGCTCAGGAGTCTCTCCAAATTGGATACCTCCTTGAGGAAATTGCCATGCATTGTGCCCAATGCGCTTTGCCCATAAAACTTGTCCAATATCATTTGCCAAAATGATCCCGACGTTGGGTCGGAAACCTTCTGAGTCGATCATTTGGCTACCTAAAATTTGTTAATTTCATCTGACTTTATATATGGGGACTGACACTCTTTTGTCCAACTCGATAAAGTCAAAGTAATAATGTTGTAAAATTGCTATGATCTTAACGAATTTCTATCGACTAGCGGTGATAGATTTACAATTTTTTTCTTAAATTTCAGTTTAAACGAGTATTTTCATGAAATTGGCGCTGTTTGACTTAGATCACACCTTATTAAATACAGATTCGGACCATTCTTGGGGAGAGTTTTTGGTCAATGAAGGCTTGGTTGATCCTGTTCACCATCGTGCGATGAATGATCAGTTTTATGAAGATTATAAAGCTGGACAACTTGATCCGATTGCCTACAATGAATTTGTTTTTGAGTTTTTAACTCAACATGACAATGACTATTTAACTGAATTACATCAGTTGTTTATGAAAAAAGTCATTCGTGCCCAGATGCGCCCGAAAGGCTTTGCTGCGATTCAAAAGCACAAAGATTTAGGACATGCCTTAGTGGGGATTACCGCTACTTCTGATTTTATCACTGCACCTATTTTTCGTGAATTTGGAATTACTGAAATTATTGCCACCAATGCAGAAATCAAAGATGGACAATATACGGGTAAAGTAACCAATGTTCCATGTTATCAAAAAGGCAAATTGGTACGTCTGGAGCAATGGCTTGAGGGACGTGATGTGACTGAATCTTGGGCATATTCAGACTCGATCAATGATCGCTTTTTGCTGGAGTACGCAGATCATGCGATTGCCGTAAATCCGGATGAACGTCTGGAAGCCTTAGCCAAACAACAAGGCTGGGACATTCAGGATTGGTCGATCTAATCGGGTTTGTCGGTCGATAACAGCACTTCGGTGCTGTTTTTTATAACTCTCTAAAACTTTGATATAAACCAACCCACAGAATGATCTGTCCTTCAAAACCACAACAATAATAAAAATACAGTATGGTTCAGGATAAAAAGACACCTTTATTTATAGATAGAGATACATGTGTATGCTGGAGTGATTCAATCCGTGTTTTAGCTTAAATTATGCTCAATTCAAAGCATTGAAAATGCTGAATTGAGTGTTAAATTTGATCTGTTCATTAATTGTAAATATTTTTATAAATGAATATTTTGTGCTTCATTTTCAGTGTAAAAATGCTATGTTGATCTGAGAATTTTTCAAAACTGATGGAGATTATATAATGAGCCAGACACGTCCAAGAATGACCAATTTATTTGAACAACTTGGCTTAGACTCTAGCGAAGAAGCAATTCAAGATTTTATTGAAAATCATCAGTTGGATGCAGACACATTTTTGACTAAAGCTGACTTCTGGACTGAGGCACAACGCCAGTTTTTAGATGAAAAATTGAGTTCTGATGGGGAGTGGGCGACTATTGTTGACCAGTTAAATGAGTCTTTACATGAAGATTCAGTCAAATAAGGCTAAGGACATTCCAGCTTATTCAAGCGCTCATTACTCATATAATGAGCGCTTTATTTTTTGCTTATTTCATCATTTCAATTAATTCCTGAACGGCTCTGGATTGAGTACGAGCAGGATGCCAAACCATTCCCAACTGACGGTTCATCTCGAAATGAAGGTCTAACTGTTGCAAGTCTTGATTGAGCAGAGTTTTTGGTAAAACAGACCAGCCTAAACCGATTGAAACCAGCATCCGAATAGACTCTAAAGGGTTATTGCTCATGGTGATTTTAGGTTTTAAGCCTTTCTTTTCAAACTCAGCTAGGGTGATCTGGCTGGTATAGGTCTGTGCGGCAGGCAGTAAACTTGGGTATTCAATTAAATCTTCAAGTTTAAGATTTCTTTTTTGTGCCAACGGATGAAAAGGAGCCACAACGAAAACTAAAGGATCATTCCAGATGGTGATATAACTTAAACGTTCATCCCCCTGCGGTGGTAGGGTTAAAAAAGCAAGTTCCAAGTCACCTGCCAGCACTTGTTCATGCGCTTGTTCAGAGTCGACAAAATGTACGTCCAGTTTAACTTCTGGAAAGTGCTGTACATATTTTTTTAAATGTTGTGGTAAATGATGTAAACCAATGTGGTGACTGGTTCCAATTTTGAGTTTTCCTCGTACTTCACCTTGTTCATGGCTGAGAGTATGGTGAATATCACCCAATTCATTCAACCAGTTTTTTACCTTGGGCAATAGCGAATGTGCGGCATGAGTTGCTTGGACACCACGTCCTGCAGATTCAAATAATTTGACGCCGAAATATTCCTCTAAACTATGTATTCGTTTGGTCACGGCAGGCTGGGTAATAAACAGATGTTCTGCTGCCATCGAAATAGAACCAGTTTCCATAACTTTGACAAAAGCTTCAAAAGCAGCGAGATTCATAATATTTCCATCCATAAAGAATTTTTATGTTTAATTCATTATTGAGAAATTTTAAGAATTAATCAAAGTAATTTTCACTTTTTTTCAATTTGGGTGATTTGTGTCTTCACTTGCTTACCATGATAAAACTTTCATACAGGTTTAAGCTGTACACAGCTGAGTCGACTGATTTATAGTGTGGCAATAAAAATAACCAAGGAAATATTATTTGAATCCATCTCCTCGAATCACCCTCGATGACTTTCAACAACGCACTCGTGACACATTGCCAATATCTTGGATAAGATTTCTTGTCATTATGCTGATTCTCGGAGCAATCAGTGTATTATTTTTATACTTCTTCCAGATTTATTTTCTGGTCATTCTTGTGGGAATGATCGGTATATTCTGGTCGAGAGCGCGTTTGAGAAGACTGCGAAAAGTCCGGGCATGGAATAACTTTAAAATTCCTGCCGAAGTTTGGCGGGTATTTGGACAGCGACATCCCAATATTTCGACATCATCTTATCCTTATATTGAAGAGGGTTTTAAAGATTATTTAGCAATTCATCTTTTGCGTAAAGATGCCTATGCTATGCCTTCTCATTCTGTAGATGCTTTATGGCATATATTGATTGAAGAGTTTGATGCATTTTATCAAACAATGTGTATGAACTTTTTAGGGTATGAATTGATTCATCAACCCCATGATCCCTTACCAACTGAAAAACAAAGAACAGCACAGAAGCAGCAACTGCTCAATACATGGCAAAGTACGTGCCATTTACATGGTTTAAACCCAGAAAAAACGCAAATTTTACCGAGATTATTTCAGATAGATGGACATATTCGTTGGGAAAAAGGGCTGATTTTTAGTTTGCCTTTTATGATTGGAATGTATAGCCAAATGATGAGCTCAACATCAGATGCTTCTTCTACGACAACCACATCGTCCTGCTCATCCTCAACCTCATCATGTTCTTCAAGTTCCTGCGCTGGTTCGAGTTCTTCACATGATTCAGGGCATTCACATGGCAGCGGTTCGGATTCTTCATCTTCTTGTAGTAGTTGTAGTAGCTGTGGAGGAGGTGGTGGTGACTAAGACCTCTCGCCACAGTCAATTTATCTAGACTTTAACTTCTGCTCTTTGAGCAACTTTTTGATCTCTTTTATTCCAGACCTTTTCATGGAAAAAGAATGCAAAGGCTTGAACCGTAGGTTCGAGTAAACTTAATGTCACAGCCATCCAAAAGTTACCTGTCACCACGTAAGCCACCAACATGGCAACAGTGATATGCATAATGTAGTAGCTTAATGTTTTCTTGAAAACGCGTTGATTGTTTTGTAAGAAGTTTTGGATATTTGCCATTAGATTCACCACTTATTGATTCATTATTTAAATAATAATCATTATCAATTGCAATGTAAAAAGGTTTTTTTGACTCAAGATGATTGGATTTATAAATAAACATAAAGAATAATTGAAAAGAATTTACCAACAACCTAGATTAATATGTAACAGAGCGGTGATTACTTTTATCATTGCTTCTAAATGTTCTGGAAAAATTGAAAGCTGAGTTACTGTAGCATCGATAATCAAGTAGATTGATTTTATGAGAGATTCAGGGGCTGACGAGCACTAAAATTTTAACTTCATTGCGGTTATTTAAAATGAATCTTGAATTTTGGTCAGGCTCTTCATTTCAAGATATGATTTTTTGAACTGTATGAATAGAGCATGATTTCAAGTCATTTATCTGGCAAAAAATGGTATGGAAATAGCTGTGAAAGATTCCAAAAAGTTTTTAAACTGATAAAAATGATAAATTAGATTTATGTAAAAACGTGGTTATAATCGACATTAATGAAAGAATTACCCAGTCCAGTGGAGCACATCGACATGGCAGGCGAAAACCAAAAAGCAAAAACCTTATATGATAAATTATGGGATGACCATCTAGTAAAACAACGAGATGATGGCTCTGCATTGCTTTATATCGATCGTCATTTATTACATGAAGTAACCTCTCCTCAAGCATTTGAAGGTTTGCAGCTTACTGGCCGTAAACCTTGGCGTTTAAGCGCCAATGTTGCGACACCTGACCATAATGTACCGACTTCAACCAAAGAGCGTTCGGAAGGAATTGCTGGAATTGAAGATGATACGTCACGTATCCAAGTGCAGACTTTGGATGATAATTGCAAAACCTTTAATGTGGTGCAATTTGACATCAATGATGTTCGCCAAGGGATTGCGCATGTGGTTGGACCTGAACAAGGTTTAACTTTACCGGGAATGACAGTGGTGTGCGGCGACTCGCATACGGCTACGCATGGCGCATTTGGCTGCTTGGCACATGGAATCGGAACTTCAGAAGTTGAGCATGTTTTGGCAACCCAGTGCTTAGTGCAAAAGAAAATGAAAAATATGCTGGTCCGTGTCGATGGTACATTGGGGCAAGGTGTGACACCGAAAGATGTGGTGTTGGCCATTATTGGTAAGATTGGGACTGCTGGTGGTACAGGTCATGCCATCGAATTTGGTGGCCAAGTCTTCCGCGATATGTCGATTGAAGGTCGTATGACTGTTTGCAATATGGCAATCGAAGGTGGTGCGCGTGTCGGTATGGTTGCCGTTGATGAAAAAACCATTGCGTACGTAAAAGATCGACCTTATGCACCACAGGGTGAGCAATGGGATGCAGCGGTAGCGTATTGGAATACTTTGCATTCTGATGATGATGCACACTTTGATACGGTTGTCGTTTTAAATGGTGCAGAAATTGAGCCACAAGTATCTTGGGGAACCTCGCCTGAAATGGTGATTCCTGTTTCTCAAGCGGTTCCAACGTTAGAACAGGCCAAAGATGACGTGCAACGCAATGACTGGACTCGTGCTTATCAATATATGGGTTTAAATGCAGGTCAGGCATTGGCAGATATTCAATTGGATCGTGTCTTCATTGGTTCATGCACCAACTCTCGTATAGAAGATATCCGTGCAGCTGCTGCTGTAGCCAAAGGTAAAAAAGTGGCTCCAAGTATCAAGCAAGCAATGGTAGTGCCAGGTTCGGGTTTGGTCAAACAACAAGCAGAAGCTGAAGGTTTAGATAAAATCTTGATCGAGGCTGGATTTGAATGGCGTGAACCAGGTTGTTCAATGTGTTTGGCAATGAATGCTGATAAATTACAGCCTGGTGAACACTGTGCATCGACTTCAAACCGTAACTTTGAAGGTCGCCAGGGGAATGGGGGGCGCACTCATCTTGTGAGTCCGGCAATGGCAGCAGCAGCAGCGATTGCAGGGCACTTTGTCGATGTTCGTTCATTCTAAGCTGGGTTAAGGAGCAAACTATGAAAACTTATACCGTTGAACAAGGTATTGTTGCACCATTAGACCGTGCCAATGTAGATACAGATTTAATTATCCCAAAACAGTTTTTAAAATCGATTAAACGTACGGGTTTTGGTGATAATTTATTTGATGAATTGCGTTATTTGGATGAGGGTTATCCGGGGCAGGATAATTCTAAGCGTCCTAAGAATCCAGATTTTGTTTTAAACCAGCCACGTTATCAAGGGGCATCCGTCTTAATTTCTCGCGCAAACTTTGGTTGTGGTTCAAGTCGCGAGCATGCGCCTTGGGCGTTGGAAGAGTTTGGTTTTCGTACCGTGATCGCACCAAGTTATGCAGATATCTTTTTCAACAACAGTTTTAAAAATGGCATGTTGCCAGTCATTTTGTCTGAAGAGATTGTCGATCAATTATTTAAAGAATGTGCTGCTACTGATGGTTATCAGCTCACAATAGATTTGGAAGCACAGGAAGTACGCACACCAAGTGGTGAAGCATTCAAATTTGAGGTAGACCCATTCCGCAAACATTGCTTATTGAATGGTTTGGATGATATCGGCTTGACTTTACAGGCAGCCGATGAAATTCGTGCCTATGAAGAAAAAACTAAACAATCGCGCCCTTGGGTATTTGCTGAAATTCAAGCTTGATTTTCGGCGAACATTTTACACGTAGCGTGAATCCCCAACTCTTGCTAACATGCAGTGCATAACAAAATGAATGTTGGCTCGGGAATGCAAGGGTTGGGGTTGAGCGATGACTAAGTTTTTAGGTCGTGGTGTTTTAATCAGTTTGACAGGTTTAATCTTGAGTGCATGCCAATCAGCACAAATGGTTGATTTGGTCCGTATTAAACAAGCTGAAAAAAATCAGATGAGCCAAAATACAGTTTCAGTTTATTGCTCAGGCGCAGAGCATTGTGAATTTGCGCGATTAAATGATTTGATTATCATGCAGGAAAATACACAGCGTGTGAATCGTAAAGCCATTGATCAAGGTTATCTAAGGTTAACAGGTAAGCCTTTGGATCAAATTGGTGTGTATTTAACGATTCCACCGCAGCAATATGAAATGGTGGTTAGGTTCTATCCAATTACCAAAGACCATGCTGAAGTTTTTCATGTGATTCATGATTTTAAAGCAAATCAAAAATATACATTTAAAATGTATCGCCAAAGATCACAGGGTACAGGAAGCTTATTGAATGTTTCCTCACCCACACCGCTCTGTGTTGACATGCTTCAAGAAACTCGAACAATTCGCCGTTTCTGTCGTCCTCATAATGCAGTGACAGGTGTAAGCGAATTTGTTGAACAAAAAATTTAATCTCAAATCAGTAGAGATACTGAATACAAATGGAACTGCAAATGTCTAAACAAATTTTGATTTTGGCAGGTGATGGTATCGGTCCAGAGATCGTTGCTGCTGCTGAAAAAGTACTTACGCGTGTCAATGAAAAATTTAATTTAGGTTTAACATGGGAACATGGTTTATTGGGCGGTGCTGCAATTGATGCTCACGGCGAACCTTATCCAGCAGTAACAGCAGACCAAGCAAAAAAAGCAGATGCAATTTTACTCGGTGCAGTGGGTGGTCCAAAATGGGACACGATTGAACGCTCAATCCGCCCTGAACGTGGTTTATTGAAAATTCGTAGTGAATTAAACCTATTTGCAAACTTACGTCCTGCAATTCTCTATCCACAGTTGGCGGATGCTTCAAGCCTTAAGCCTGAAATTGTAGCTGGCCTGGATATTTTAATTGTTCGTGAACTCACAGGGGGCATCTATTTTGGTCAGCCACGAGGGATTCGTGAGCTTGAAAATGGTGAGAAGCAGGGGTTTAACACCGACGTTTATGCAGAGTCTGAAATCAAGCGTATTGCTAAAGTTGCTTTTGAAATGGCGAATTTACGGGGGGGTAAAGTCTGCTCGGTGGATAAAGCCAATGTTCTTGAAGTCACTGAGCTTTGGAAACAAACGGTTACAGCATTAAAAGAAGCGCAATATCCAAATATCAATCTTTCACACATGTATGTAGACAATGCGGCTATGCAATTGGTACGTGCACCAAAGCAATTTGATGTGATTGTTACAGGCAATTTGTTTGGTGATATTCTTTCAGATGAAGCTGCAATGCTCACAGGTTCAATTGGTATGCTTCCATCTGCATCTCTGGATGAAAACGGCAAGGGAATGTATGAACCGTGCCATGGTTCTGCACCTGATATTGCAGGACAAAATGTAGCCAATCCGTTGGCAACAATCCTTTCTGTCGCCATGATGCTTCGCTATACCTTCCGTGAAGAAACAGCTGCAAAAGCAATTGAAGATGCTGTAGGACAAGTTTTAGATCAAGGCTTGCGTACTGGCGACATTATGTCTGAAGGAATGACCAAAGTTGGAACAACTGAGATGGGTTCAGCAGTAGTCACTGCAATAGGTTAATTGTTTATTCTCGATGTTCTTCCAAAACACAGCCTAGGCTGTGTTTTTTATGCGTAAAATTGCCCAGTAAAATTAACATGCTCGCCCCATATATTGAACAGACTCAGCAATATTATTGTTTAATTTAAAGGTGACTTTGCAATTAAAGTTGATGTCATAACTGGGTGTACCTGCTGTGTCATAGCGAATGACAGGCATTCCCATCGCATTTGAGCCCACAGTTGCATTGCTTCCTGTCATAGGGATATTGATAGGACGAAGGATGGTATACGTTAATGTGTCAGTGGTGGTTTGGATGTGATCACTGACTTGATAACCTAAAGCTTTAAAGTTTAGCTCGGCTTGTATTTCACTGCTTGATTTACCAATAAACTGCTGTAAATATTGATCTAAATTTTCAGGTCGGGTGTCAACACTCTGACAGCCTGCAATGCTGAAAGTAATCGACACACATGCATAGATGTGTAAATAGTTTTTCATCAGCTTCACCCAATCAAGTGAGAGTTTGATTTAATAGACTCTATACAATGAGTTTAGTCAATCTATAGATCAGTGTCTGTAGACAGATTGCGAAATCGGATTTAATCCCCAAAACTTAAATTTGTAATTGTATCCAGTAAAAAAGCCAAAGATATTGAAAACAGAGCACTAAAAATTACACGAGCGCAAAAATACGTGCCTTGTGCAGGATTATAAGTAGATTACATGTGAGGTATGCTGGTCGCGATGCATATTTAGGAACAGATTTTAGCGTCAGGGACGCAATAACTAGACAATAACAATGTATCGTAAGCCAGATGATATATTTTATAGATATTGAAAAAGCCACCTCATAGTGGCTTTTGCTTACACTAAAACTTAGCGTGCACGATAAGTAATACGACCCTTAGTTAAGTCATAAGGTGTCATTTCTACTTTTACATTATCGCCAGTTAAAATACGAATATAGTGTTTACGCATTTTACCAGAAATGTGAGCAATCACTTCGTGACCGTTTTCTAAACGTACACGGAACATAGTATTAGGAAGCGTTTCGGTGACAACGCCTTCGAACTCGATAAGTTCCTCTTTATTGGCCATAGCCTACCTGATGATCAAATTGGAAAGGCGCAAATTATAGGCAATTTTTTATAGAAAAACAAGATTATTCGGCATGGGAAGGTGGCAGATGACTTGAAAATAAGCGAACATCTTGTTAAACAATTTCTACAAAAAATAGCGGATAAATATTGTCAGTTCGGTCAATCGACGGTAATCTAAATCAAAGGTTTTAAGTATAAATGAATAACATACAAGGAAGGGCACTGCGTGAGCCAGCTAACTGATGCTTCGGTTGTTTTACGATTAGGTTATCAAGCGATCCGTCGTGCAGGATTGCCGACAGAAGAAATATTATCAAAGGCAGGCGTGGCATTGGGTCAGGTTGATCAAAATGCACGAACACCATTAAATGCACAATTTGCATTTTGGGTGGCTGCAGAGGAAGTCAGTAGTGATCCAGATATTGGTTTACATCTCGGAGAGCATTTACCCCTTTACCGTGGACAGGTGATTGAACATTTATTCATTTCAAGTGAAAACTTTGGTGAAGGACTCAAACGGGCACTCGCATATCAGCGTCTGATCAGTGACGCTTTCCATGCGAAGCTGGTGGTTGATGATAATGGACGTTGTTATTTAACCAATGGTGAGCAACCTTGGGGCGAAAATATTGTCAATCGTCATTTTTCTGAGTGCGCCATTTCGGGCATTTTACGTTTCTTTAAATTCATTACTGAAGGGCGTTTTGAACCGATCTATATCGATTTCAACTTTTCTCAAGGTGCCTCTGATGGAGAGTACTATCGTGTTTATGGCTGTCCTGTGAGTTTAGGGCAGAAAGAAACGCGTTTGTATTTTGACCCTGCTATTTTAGACTATCCGTTGTGGCAAGCTGAACCCGAACTTTTACAGTTGCATGAGCAGTTGGCGATTGAAAAGCTTCAAGAACTGGCGCGTTATGATTTAGTTGGTGAGGTTCGCCGAGCAATTGGTTCAACCTTAGAGAGCGGTGAAACAACTTTAGAAACAGTGGCCGCTCAATTGAGTATCACTCCTCGTCGTTTGCGTACCCAACTATCGGAAGCCAATACCAGTTTTCAGCAAATTCTTTCAGATTACCGCTGTCGTTTGGCTAAAAAACTCTTGGCCAATACCAATGAAAGTGTTGAGCGTATTGTATATCTCACAGGTTTTTCTGAGCCAAGTACTTTCTATCGAGCGTTTAAACGTTGGACCAATGAAACACCTGTTGAATATAGAAAGCGTAAACAACGTTAAGAGAGGGCTTTCAATGACTGAAAGGCTTGGTACTGTTTAATATTCAAAAAAATCCTTCACTAGAGAAGGATTTTTTATGCCTAAACAAAAAGATTATTCAGGCATATTTAACCAATGAGGCCCTAGAGGGGGGCGGGGCAATTCAAATTGTTCAGGATAATCTGCATGAATGAAATACAGACCATCAGGGGGAGCTGTAATTCCAGCTGCTTTACGGTCCTGTGCTGCAAAAATCTGGTCAATGTGATCAATTTCATACATGCCCTGACCAATTTCAAGCAGGCAGCCCATAATATTGCGAACCATGTGATGCAAGAAGCCGTCAGCCTGAATATCCAAAACCAGATAATTGCCATGGCGAATTAAACGGCAGTGCTTAACATGGCGTACAGGCTGATTGGACTGACATGCTGCAGCACGGAAACTTTCGAAATTATGCGTTCCTTCAAATTTTTCAGCCGCTGCAATCATTTTATCCACATCAAGAGGGTAATAAGCATGGGTCACTTGTTTATGTAATAAGGCAGGGCGATTTGCCGACTGATACACTACATAGCGATAGCGGCGTGCTTGAGCTTTAAAGCGCGCATGGAAATCCATATCCATCTCTTTAATCCATTGGATGGAAATATCCTTGGGTAATTGGCTATTAGATCCCATTAACCAGCCACGCATGGGACGAATTGCATTGGTATCAAAATGAGCAACCATATTGGTGGCATGAACACCTGCGTCAGTACGTCCGGCGCCATGTAAGATAATCGGTTCGTCAGCGATGGTGCTCAGTACTTTTTCCATTGTCTCCTGAATACTACGTACGCCAGGCTGTTGAGTTTGCCAACCTTTATATCGAATGCCACAAAACTCAATACCAATTGCAAAGCGTTGCATAAATACCTCTATTCAGGTTGATCATACCAATGGTCATGCCATTGTTGCGAAGTCGGGTATTGTAAATAAATTTTCAGAATTTTGGCATAAAGATCTGCTTGACTGAGCGCATCACTGACTAAAATTTTTGAGTCCTGAATCCATTGGCTAATTGCATAGCGTTGATCCATGCCGCCTAGAGGAACTTGAGTGGATAAAATAATTTGGCAACCTTTGGCCTGTAAGTTTTTAAAACTTTGAATAATGCCTGGATCAACAGCCAAATTTCCAACTCCATAAGCTTGGATAATTAAAAAGTGTGGTGGATGTTGAGCGAGGGTGTTGAGATTGTTTTTAAACTGTAATAATTCAGTCGGCACCATCATCCAATTTACAATATTCAATAATCTGGCTTTTTCAATATATGATGGTTGGATTTGAAGAATAGATGAGTCCTGATGAATAGGTTCTTCTGCTTTTAAGCCTCTGAATGCATCCAAAGCAGTACTATGGGTTTTTAGCGCAGTCCGGGCATGAATCACTTGATGGAAGAATGCAAGATAAACACCTACAGGTAATTTGGTGACGGTATCAAGTGCTGTATTTAAATTATCAATTGCATCGGTAAACTCACGTGTGTCATTGCCTTGAAGGTTGAGTAAGGGATATTGGCTCCCTGTAATAATCACATGACATGATTGAGCTAGAAAACGAGATAAAGTCGCCGCAGCATAGCTGAGGGTATCGGTCCCATGAATCACAACAAAATGTTCGAAACTTTGTTGTTGCAAGCTTTGAATTTGTTGAACCAGCATTAACCAATCAAGAGCAGTACATGCACTACTGTCTTTAATACTGGCTGCTTTAAAGCATTCAATTTTCAGTTGAGGCGGGAGAATTCGTTTGAGCTGTGGAATGAATTCATGTTCAGGCATGGGAGCTAACGGCTCGCCAATGCATCCAAAAGTTCCCCCCATGTAAATTAAAGCAATTTTTTTGTTCATAATAAAAAGCAGCCATGAATGACTGCTTTATCTTAAATCGCTGAGCGATGTCTGACAATTCATATTATCAAATTAGAACAGATCATAACTTCATGAAGCAATTTGACTCAGTAAATTCTGCGATTGTTGGCGTTGCTCAGCCGTATATATAGACTCATCCTGTGACAGTAGTGCACGTGCTGAAGCATAAGCACCGAGTTGGATATATTGCTGGGCAAGATCCAAATTGAGTTGAATTTCATTGACTTGGGCAAGTTCTGGAAATGAAGCCAACAGAGGATCAGTTGTTTCAACAGGTGTAACTGCTTCAACTTGATCTGGGACTTCTAAATTCAGTTGGGAAGCAAATGATTCAGGTTCAGACGTTTGTGATTCTGCTTCTAGATCAAAGTGGAAAGTAGGCTGTGTCGCAACAGGCGTTTCAGCTTCTGTTGGTGTCAATTTAAATTCAAATGCCTGAGGCGCTACAGTCTGTTCCTTTTCAGGCGTTGCAACAGGTTCAGCAAAATCCAGTTTGAATTCAGGTGCAATTTCAACTTCGACTGGTTTTTCAACAGGCGCAACAATAGGCTCATTAGCTGTAAAGCTAAATTCCAAAGGTGTTATTGTTTCTTTTGCAGTCTCAGTTGTTGGTTCAACTGTTTCGAAAGAAAACTCTACCGTAGGCTGTGCCTGTGGGGTTGAATCTAAATTAAATTCCAGTGGTTGTTCTGTTGGTTTTTCTTCTGATTTTTCTTGAGCGACTGATGCATTGAATTCAAGTGCCTCAACATCATTGCGAATAGGCGTTTCTGAATTTGCAGCAGTTGATGTTGGAGTTGTTTCTATATTGCCAATCAAGGCATCAAATGCAGCAGTATTTTTGACTTCTGGAACAACTGGATCTGGTGTGGGTGGAACAAAAGCAATCGACTCAATCGGGCTTTCAGTTTGAGTTGCTTTTTTCTTTTCTTCAGCCTGAGCAACAATATCGTCAAGACCCAATGAGCGAATATGGTTAATCAATTGATTCACTGCAAATTCGTCTTTTTGTGCTAAATGCACATCCAGAAGATAGAGATATAGCTCATGCTGCGCATTATCTTGATTGAGTGCTTGATTGATTTTAGCTTCGGCCGAAAAATAGTTTTTTGCAGCAATCAGTTTTTCGATACTATTTTTTAGTTCAGGACTTAATGGTTTTGTTGCTTGCTGCACCACCACTTCATTTTCAACAACAGCAGTACGTTGCTTTTGTGAGGTACGTGCAGTACGTGCTACATTCTTTTTTGACGATTTTTTATTATTGGTCTTTTTGCTCGCCGTATTGGTATTTTCTTTGTTGGCATCTTCTCGTTTCTTTAAAACGATGGCAACCACCAACAGTAAAACAAATGGAATCACATACAACAACATTTTATTTCCCCTTCATTGAGCACAATGAATCAATTTCCTTAATATATCCTAACTATTTGGCTTCTTTACATTTTGCTGTTGTAATTGCTGTTGCAATTGAGCAAGCCGAGCATTTAATAATTGAATTCGCTGATTCTTTTCTTGTAAAGCCGATGCAAGTTGGGTCACATTCTTCTGTAATTTAACTGTTTTTTCACGAGATGTCATAACTTTTGTGGATAATTCAGCAGTAGTCTGATTCACCTGTGTATTTTGTTTTGTAGAACCTTGCGCAGAAGACTGTTCATTATCTGCCACTAAACTCATCTCCGCCTGATCTAAACGGTATTTGGCAGAACCTGATTGCTTTTTGGCAATCTGAGGCGCCACAGGTGGAACTTTAGATTGAGTTTGCGGAACTTGTTGATAACTTGCAGCTAAATTCAGTGCAACACCTCGACGGATACGATTGATGTCACCTTGAATAAAGGCATCTGCATTATTTTCTTTGATTTGACGCATCACTTCCGGAACACTTTGGTGCGTTTCTGCTGCGATACGCGATGCAATCTTCCAAAGTGATTCGTTGGCTCGCACAACATGTCTTGGCGCTTTGTCTAAATTCTTATTGGCTGTCGGTTTATTTTGTTTGAGTACTTTTTGAGTGTCAGTTTTAGGCTTGACCGCATTGGCTTTTTCAGATTTATGTTCAGCAGCTGTTTTTTGGGGTTGCGCTTTTGGTGTTTGGGGCTGCGTTGTTTGAGTCTGTTGGGGTGGTTTTTCAGATTGTGCGACAGGCTTGGATGGAATTACGACTTGTGGGGTTGAAACAACAGTAGCGTGAGTTTCATCTTTATTGATCACTATAGATGGTGTTTGTGAAATCTCACTATGGGTCACCGCAGTTTTTTGTTCTATGTTCAATGTGGGAGGTGCAATCACACTGATTGCCAATGCTTGTTGGTTATCCGGTGCTATATTGGATTTTTTGTTTGTTGGCGGCGTTACTGTCTGTGGTGTTGAGACCTGATATTGAGTGCTGGTTGGTAAGTTCAATGCAATGTCTTTTTCACTCACAATAATTTGAGGGTTAAGCGGCTTTTCTTGGGTATTTGCATTTACCATCGGTGTAGGAATGTTATTGCGTCCACGTGTTAAAGGTGTTCTTACTTGCTGGATATGTGTAGCACTGCCTTCTTTAACCTTAAGTAAGATATTCAGTTCAGATTCAATGATGGGACGAGAAGAAGTAATGACGATAACCCCAGTCCCGTCGCCAGAACGACGCGTATAAAAGTTTAAATGCCCTGGCGCCTGTGTGGTTATTCCAATATGTTGGATATCGTCTGCATCTGCCAGACCCACTTCTATTTTTTCATTAGGATTGGCATTGCTGAATTTCATTTCTGCGTACAGAAGATCCCCAGACCCCGATTGAACTTGAATCGGATCTATCGTAATCGCACTGATTGTTTGCGACGTCATGATGGCTAAAATGGCAATTTTTAATTTGTTATATACAGTCATCTCTATCCATTGCTCTGACAAAGTTCAAGGCATCTCAATGATACAATATTTCGCTGTAGTCTATATGTAAATTATTAACATTAGAGTTACACAAATATAGTTACATAAAAAAGCCGATCAAGATAGATCGGCTTTTTCAATGTTTAAGGCTTTTTTGTGACTTTAAGCATTTTTATAGTCAATTAGGATACGTAACATACGACGTAAAGGTTCAGCTGCACCCCAAAGTAATTGGTCACCAACGGTAAATGCACCTAAATATTCTTTACCCATATTTAACTTGCGCAGACGACCAACAGGAACAGAAAGCGTTCCTGTGACTGCTACAGGAGTAAGATCGTTCATTGATGCTTCACGTGTATTGGGTACGACTTTTGCCCATGGGTTAGACTGACGAATCATATCTTCAATTTCATCAAGTGGAACATCTTTCTTCAATTTCAAGGTCAATGCTTGAGAGTGACAACGCATTGCACCAATACGTACACAGTGACCATCAATTGGAACAATTTGAGCATTGCCTAAGATTTTGTTGGTTTCAACTTGACCTTTCCACTCTTCTTTTGACTGGCCACTTTCAAGCTGTTTGTCAATATAAGGAATCAAAGAGCCTGCTAAAGGTACGCCAAAGTTGGCTTTGGGAAAGCCTTCACCCCGTTGTAATTCAGCAATTTTACTGTCGATATCTAAAATTGCAGAACGAGGGTCATCCAACAAGTCTTGAGTATTGTTATATAAGTAACCCATGCCTGTAATCAATTCACGCATATTCTGCGCGCCAGCTCCAGAGGCTGCTTGATAGGTCATCGCGGTCATCCATTCCACCAAGTTGTGTTGGAACAATGAACCCATGCCCATCAACATCAATGAAACCGTACAATTCCCACCGACAAAGGTTTTGATGCCATTGACCAAACCATCTTTAATGACATTTAAGTTCACTGGGTCAAGGACAATGATTGCTTCATCATCCATACGTAATGTAGATGCGGCATCAATCCAGTAGCCTGACCAACCTTCAGCTTTAAGCTTTGGGAAAACTTCAGAAGTATAATCGCCACCTTGGCAGGTAATAATGACATCCATTTGCTTCAGACTGGTAATGTCCGTCGCTTCCATAAGTGCTGGAGCAGTTTTACCACCAAAAGCAGGGGCTTCACCACCTGCATTACTGGTAGAGAAATAGAACGGCTCAAAATGAGCAAAATCATTCTCTTCAACCATACGTTGCATAAGGACAGAACCAACCATCCCGCGCCAACCGACCAGACCTACTTTCATGTCACTTTGCCTCGGTGCGTTAAAAAATTAAAAGGGGTTTGAGTGTATCAAAAGGACGTGTAACTGCAATAGCATACACAATGAAAACACAACTATATTGTGCAATATATCTTGTTTATGATACATGCAAAATTGATATTAATTTATGAATCATTCAAAAATTAAGAATATAAGAGTGACAAAATATGATTTGGATAGAAATCCTTGCTGTGACCGTGATTTGGCTTAGCTTCTGGTCACTGATTCCACGTGATGAATGGTGGTTTAGAGGCGCTGATTTTCCACGACTACAGATTCTATGTGTGGGTTTGACTGCTTTGGTGTTGTTGCTATTTTGGAATGCACCTTGGGATCTGACGCGTGAGATTATTTTAGTATTATTGATTGCTGCTTTGGCTTTTCAACTAAAAATGGTTTTGCCCTATACCTTTATCTGGAAAAAACAGGTTGAACAGGTACAGCAAGACCAATTGAATCCAGAGCAGCAAATTTCAGTTATTGTTTCAAATGTACTTACACCCAATCAGCAATACCATCTGCTGATTGACCAAATCGAAAAACATCAGCCTGATCTTGTCCTTACGCTCGAGACTGATCGGACATGGCAAAATGAGTTGGCGAAGATTGAAAAAGACTATCCTTATCGTGTTCCTGTTCCATTAGATAATTTGTATGGAATGCATCTCTATAGCAAGTTAAAACTGGTCGATAGTGAAGTTAAATTTATTCTGAGCAATGAAATTCCTTCAATCCATACCACAGTCATTTTACCTTCTGGGCAAGCTGTACAATTATATTGTCTGCATCCAAAGCCACCCAGCCCAACAGAAGCCAAAGACTCAACTTTACGAGATGCTGAACTATTGATTGTTGGTGATCAAATCAAGGATTTAGATGAAAGCTGTATCGTGATGGGGGATTTAAATGATGTGGCTTGGTCTCGAACAACACGTTTGTTTCAACGCATCAGTGGTTTGCTTGATCCTCGTGTGGGGCGTAGATATATCAATACCTTTCATGCCGACTATAAGTTTTTAAGGTGGTCATTGGATCACTTATTTCACAGTACTGATTTTGCTTTAGTACATATGGAGCGGTTGCCGCATATTGGTTCAGATCATTTCCCAATCTATGTGGTGTTACAGTCAAGTCATATTTTTGAACAAAGCCAAGAGGAGTTGGAACAAACGGACTCTGATGAGCAGGAAGCACAAGAAGCTATTCAGGAAGGTATTGAAAAAGCAGAAAAAGAAGAGAAAAAAGTGACTGATGAATTGGCTCAAGACTACAAAATGGACATGTCATTGTCTAACAAGAAATCTTGAAAATGGCGATTTTTTGTAAGCAATTTCTTACGTGGATTTAGTCTCTAAGCGGGTAGTATCTGAATACGATTCGTTTTAATCTTTACTTATCGACACAGGGAATGAGAACGGAAAATCTCACTAAGGAAGACGAAGTCGATGGAGCAATCATCAAGGATTTGATGTTGGAATGGATAACCACAGTAAAATAACAATAAGATTTGAAAGCACAACCTCATAAGCCCGAGTTTTGCAGGATGCAGAGCTCGGGTTATGCTTTATTTATGGTATATAATTTGCGATAGACAAGATCGAAAATAAAAATTGAGTCCTTATGTTGCTATCAAAAATCCAAGAATTTGCACTGAGCCTTAAACATTTTACAGGTTTAAGTAGTGATGCTTTGTTTGTCTATGCAGGTTTAATCTTCTACTTTGTTGTTGCTGCAATTCATAAACGCCAGCTGAAATCCAATATCGCCATGATCATTACAGTTGTCCTGGCTTTTAGCATTGAGATTTTTAATGTACGAGCAGATATTTTTGGTAAGGGGTATTGGCGAATTTGGAGCAGTATTCATAACATCGTCAATATGATTTTTTGGCCCTATGTGATTTGGGCAATGGCTCGCTTTAGAATATGGAAAGGTTGATGAGTTCGATCTAGAAAGTATATGTATTGATTTTCAAATTTTTAAATACCTGACCTGAATGTTGAAACAGAATCAAATGAAAAAAATAATGGTAGTTTTTTACTTGAATTTAATTTTAACAGGCTGTGAAAAGCAGAGTGTTGAGGTTAAACAGCCTCAAGAGATTGAACAGCGCCAAAAGGACAATCAGAATTTAAATGATTTACAATCCAGCGAGATTTGGGAGCTTCTCAAACATCGTATTTATCGTTGTGAGCAACCTTGTTCACGCAAAGATTTAACTGAAATCAGTTTTTCTCAAGCTTCGTCTAATTATTTGCTCATCACTCAAGATCAAACAGGATTTATCGAAGCATTGAACTCAACTCAAGATGGCATACAAATGAGCATTCTATGGGATGATGGTTCAGGCAAGTCAAAAAATGAAGATTTAGAAATAATATCACTGGATCAGCAACAGCTCAAAATGAAAGACCAATATAGCCATATCAATACATATCAATTTGTGAAATTTGATGATGATTGAATCGGCTATATTGGTTAACCCATGTTTGAAATGATATTGCTGAATATTTAACTTTGCTCTTTGATTTTAAAATTCGAGTCAAATAAAAGTCAGAACTTAGTAAATTTTCTCATAACCTTTTGGACGTGTTTTAAAGCGACGATGGAACCACATATATTGTGTTGGTGCGATCCGAAGCTGGTTCTCGATGATTTTATTGACACGAATGGCGTCATCCAATTCATCTTCACTCGGTAAGGGGTCGACAGCAGGTTCAATCAAGACATGATATTTGGGATTTTTAATATCACCATGACGATAAAAATACAAAGGAATCGCCACAGCTTTCGATATTTTTAATAGGCGTCGATGTGCAGTTACTGTTGCCGCAGGTGTACCAAAAAATGGCGCCATCACGCCTTGTTTTAGTCCAAAATCTTGATCAGGGCTGTACCAAATCGCATCACCTTCTTTGAGATGGCGAATCAATCCGCGCATATCATCATGATCAATCTGAGTCTTATAAATGGTCGCACGGCAACGATAAATCAACATGTCCAGCAAGGGATTGTTTTGTGGGCGATACACCACATCAGGTTCAAAAAATTGCGCACATAAATAGCCGCCTGCATCCAGCATCGTACTGTGCGTACCTAAAAGCAATATGCCCTGACCTTGTTGTTTTGCAGTTGTAATATGTTCTAAGCCTTCAATGCTGACACGATTTTTAAACCACTGAGGGGAATACCATGCATTTAGCGTTTCAAAAACACCTATCATTTGGTCTACAAAAACTTGTTTTGAATTTTCAATCACTTGCTCTGAAGACCATTCTGGAAAACAGACTTCCAAATTACGCACAGTTGTTTCACGGCGTGATTTAAGCCGATTAAAGGCAATATTTCCTAAGATCGTAGCGAGTCGATGCTGAATTGCCCAAGGCAGAATCGCAAGCAACATCAAGAAAACTATTGCAATCCATATTCCCCAATATTTTGGATGTAAAAATGCCCAATAAAATTTTCCAGGTTCGTATTGAAGCTTTTTACTCATAGCAATTTTGTAAATTTGGGGGTGGTTAAAACTGAAAGAAGTGTAGCATGAAGCCGTTTAAAGAAGAAAACTCGAGATGTGAATCATCATCAACAAGGATGAGCAAGGATGTAAAATGAAAATTATTCGATTAGTTCAAGGTGACATTACACTGCAAAAGGTTGATGCGATTGTAAATGCTGCAAATACCTCTTTACTGGGTGGTGGTGGCGTAGATGGTGCAATTCATCGGAAAGGCGGGGATGCAATCTTAAATGATTGCCAGAAAATTCGCGCCAAACAAGGAGGATGCGCAGTCGGTGAAGCTGTAATTACTACAGCTGGAAAATTACCCAGTCGCTTTGTCATTCACACAGTGGGACCGACGTGGCAAGATGGACAACACGGAGAAGCCCAACTGCTTGAAAAAGCCTATACCAATAGTCTGAAACTGGCGGAACAGTACCAGTTGAATACACTGGCATTTCCCAATATTTCTACAGGAATCTACCATTTTCCAAAAAATGACGCTGCATCGATTGCAATCAAAATCACGGCAGATTTTTTGTTGCAGGCATCGCATTTACAGGAAGTCAATTTTGTCTGTTTTGATTTAGAGAACTTTAAAATCTATCGGCAGCTTCTTGCTGAGATTGAGCAAAATCAATTACAGATTTTAGGTATATAATCATGATCAATCATCATTCTCGACCATTTGATCATGAGAGATACTTACTTAGACAGCTGTAAGGCAACCCTTATATTTCTTGTGGTTCTTGGGCACTTCCTCGAGCGAATGATTGGATGGAATGACCCAATTAACCATGCCATGTTGGGGACAATTTATTTTATCCACATGCCTGCATTTATTTTTATTTCAGGCATGTTGTTTAACGATAAAAAATGGCTGAAAAATATTTTATTTTTTATTTCGCTGTACTTACCTTTTCAAATTTTATTTCCTGCTTTTGATGCGCTGTGGTCTGGTCGGTTTCAGATCAACTGGAATTTATTTCAACGACCCTATTGGATTTTATGGTATCTGCTGGGAATGATTGCATGGACTCTACTGTCTCACTTTCTTGTGAAAACAAAATTTGCAATGTCAATTTCATTGGTGTTGGCAATCGTTGTTGGTTTGAGTCCTTGGAATAATTATCAATATTCAATTGGAAGAATTTTTACTTTCTTGCCATTTTTTGTTGCTGGTGCACTGTATGGACAAGGACTTTTAATCAAAATTCAGTTCAATCGCTTCACTCAAATGCTGAGTCTGTCTTTTTTGTGTGCGATCGCCGTTCTGGTTTACCTCACCCAATTGAACCCGTTTTGGTTATATGGCAGTTTGAGTTATTCGCAACTTAAAGTCAGTCTACCCTTGGGAATAGGAATGAGAGTAGCATGTCTGCTCATTTCTACACTGGGAATCTATGCAGTTTTCGTATGGGTCAAAAGTTTAAATCAACGCTTTGTACGCCTGGGGCAAAATACATTGGCTGTGTATCTATTACATGGATTTTTGGTGATTTTGCTTGCACGTTATTGGCCATCGAATTTGAATCTTTTTGTCGAAGTAAGTATCTGTATCATTTTATCTATTTTGACATGCTGGATCCTGCAACAGCCTATGTTTGATACAGGATTAAGAAAATTATCACTGTGGCTCATCAAGCCTGCTGAAAAACTGGGACTAAAGTAGATTTAAAGTTGGAACATGATCTTTATCGATAAAAAATTTAAAAGCTACATCACTGATGTAGCTTTTAAGCATGAGGATCATTGATTTATAAAGCGTTTGAATTCACTCGATTATTTAGTTGCAGCTTTATCCTCTACTTTTTTTGCTGTTGCTGATTTATGCGCAGCTGCATGATGTTGTTTGGCATGTCCTGCTTTATGCTGTTTTTGAAGCTGATGTTGTTTAACCGGCTGAGATGAGTGTTGTGCTGGTGTTGCTGCCATTGCAGAACCTGCAAAAACTGCTGTTGTGAATGCTGCAATAAGTAATGATGTAACTTTTTTCATGATCGTATTCTCACTAAATAATTCGAGATCTGAACTAGATTCGATAGTTGTATATTCAGGCATTTATATGGAAACATCATGAAGTGCTTGTAGCGAAAATCAGTATAAATGCAATGATATGGCGCGTGATGATAGAGAAATGGTAAGTGCTTTGATTTTTTAAGATTTATTTAATTTTAATTCGTAAAGTATTGCCTTCATTTTTGATCAATACTCCATTTCAATGAAAGTATTGAAATAGGGGGGATGATGACCTGATGTATTTCCTTTCTTTGAACATCATGTCTGATCAGTGATAGCATGGATTGGAAAAAACAAATGGGTCTTCATTCAGAAAAATGAAAATATTGATCACCGAAAAGGTCTATTACTTTTTAAGCGTATATGGATGGTCAACTGTTATTGTTGTTTTTATTAAATTGGCATTGTCTGATTTTCAATTATGGCAATATCATGATTTGATTTTACTGATTTTAGCTGTTCTCATTCTAGTTATTCATTATTTCATAAAAATAAAGCATGGCGTGATTGACACTTTTCTAGAAGAAAAGCGATTACCGATGAAAATTTATATTCCGATAAATAAAGCCAGTTTTATACAAATTCCTGATTTTATTGGCTTTGTTCTTTGGCTATTTGCGCTATTTTCAGTGATGTTGCACTGGAGCATTTGGCTTGTATGTTTTTCAATCAGCTTGATTGGATTACTCTTGATTGAGCATCCTCATGTCTGGTTTAAAGATTCATTTGATTGGAATCAACGTATTGAAAAAATTAAAAATCAGCATGAAACATGCATAGATGGTTTATTTCGCTATTCTGCCCATACAGATAGTTTTACTTTTTATAATGAAAATCAAGTTTATACTGTCAAATGGACTGATATCCAAAGGATTGATGCGGTGATGCTTGATCAATTCAGTCATCAGGAAGTGCGATTATTTATTTTGACGCCACAAAGAATTCACATAATTGATGAATCAATGGCGGGCTATACAAAATTTATTGCGAATTTATCTGAGCGCTTACCACTTATCAATGAGTATTGGCTATTTCTACTCATGGAAATGCCCGTTGCAACAATAGTGCCAATCTTTCAACAGGATTAACTCAAAAAAAACTCCGCAGATTTACGGAGTTTTTTGGAAGAAACAATAAAAAATTAACCTTTGGTCATTTCTTCAAGTTGATCCCAGCGTTCCATTTTTTCCAAAAGCAGATCATCGATTTCAGCCAAACGTTGAGAGGCTTGTGTTGCAGCATCAGCATCTGTGACAAACCATGAACCATCTGCGAGTTTTTCTGAGAGTTCAGCCTGTTCTTTTTCCAATGCCTCGATTTCGGCAGGCAACTGTTCCAAAGCACGTTGGTCTTTATAACTCAGCTTAACTTTTTTGACGGGTGCTTCAACAGCCGCAGTCGCAGCCTCGGCTTTGGCAAGGGCTTTTTTAACATCACTCTTTTGGTCAACAACTTTTTGATCAGGACGCTGCTCAAGATAATCTTGATAACCACCAATATATTCATCAATATTGCCTTTACCATCAAATACCCAGGTTGATGTCACCACATTGTCCATAAAGGCACGGTCGTGCGAGATCAACAACAAGGTGCCCTTGTATTCACTGAGCATTTCTTCTAAAAGCTCTAGTGTAACCATATCCAAGTCATTGGTTGGTTCGTCCATGACAATCAGATTGGCGGGTTTAAGCAAGAGTTTTGCAAGAAGAATACGGTTTCGCTCACCACCTGAAAGGGCTTTAACCGGTGTCCGTGCACGCTCAGGAGAGAACAGGAAATCTTGTAAATAGCTGTAGATATGACGGCGGCTGCCATTCACATCGACATGGTCTGAGCCTTCTGAAACGTTGTCTTTCACCGATTTTTCAAGGTCAAGCGCATTGCGTAGCTGATCAAAATAGGCGACTTCTAATTGGGTGCCAGTTTTAACTGAACCCGTATGTTCAATCTCGCCAAGGATGGCTTTGACTAAGGTTGTTTTACCAACACCGTTATCGCCCACTAAACCGATGCGATCACCACGCAGAACCAATGCAGAGAAATCTTTGATGATTGGATAGCCATCATATTCAACCCGTAAATGTTCAATATCGAAGACCAGTTTACCTGAACGGTTGGCTTCTTGCGCCGCCATGCTGACTTTGCCCTGTTGTGAACGACGTGCTTTGGATTGTTCGCGTAAATCTTTTAATGCGCGTACACGACCTTCATTTCGTGTGCGGCGAGCTTTAATGCCCTGACGAATCCAAGCCTCTTCTTCAGCCAGTTTTTTGTCAAATAAAGCATTTTGTTTTTCTTCTGCTTCCATTTGTTGGGCTTTTAAGTCGAGGTATCTCGAGTAGTTGCCTTCATAACTGCGCAAAATACCCCGGTCTAATTCAACGATACGGGTTGCAATACTGTCGACAAAAGCACGGTCATGTGAAATAAATAACAGCGTGAGATTATTTTGATCGAGTAAAAATTTTTCTAACCATTCGATACTTTCGACGTCCAAATGGTTGGTTGGTTCATCAAGCAATAAAACATCGGGCTGTGTGAGTAAAGCCCGTGCCAATAAAACACGACGTTTACGACCACCAGATAAATCTGCCAGATCAGCTTCTGGATCTAGCCCCATTTTGCTGAGAATAGCATTGACTTTGGTTTCTAAAGCCCAGCCATCCAGTAGATCAAGCTTGTGCTGCAAGTTGCCCATACGGTCACAAGCATCCATATCACCTAATACACAAGCATCACTCGCTTCATGGTATTCTTTGAGGACTTGAGCAGCTTCACCTGCGCCCTCAGCGACAATATCCGCGACCTTGCCAGAATCCATGGGTACATCCTGAGCAAGCATGGAAATGGTGATTCCGTTTTGTAAGGCAATTTCACCTTGATCGGGTAATAAACTTCCCTCAATCAGTTTGAGTAAAGTAGACTTACCTTCACCGTTACGGCCAATCAAACAGACTCGTTCGCCACGTTCTAAATTGAAGTTTGCGCCATCGAGCAGGGCAGGTCCACCAAACGCAAGTTGGACATCCCTTATAGTAATATAGGCCATACGGTTTCCTAAACATCCCACAGTGAGGACTAAAAATGACTAAACATAAAAATCTTGATGATCAGGCGTCATTTTCCGCACCTATCGAAGATTTGCAAGTCCGAATTGCATTTTTAGATGATTTAGTCGAACAATTAAATGATCAAGTTGCGCAACAGGGCTTGGAAATTGCTGATTTAAAAAAACAAATGCAGTTACTGTATCAGCGGGTAGAGTCTGCTGATTTGTCAGAAGGTATTGCGGCTTTTGATCCAATGACCAATCGTCCACCACATTATTGATAAAACTGAATCAGTGCTGAACGCTGCTGATATGATTTTAACTGTTTTTGCATTTACACGATTATCCGTTAGGCTGGCAGAGGATTTGTATAACGCCATCATTCATAGATAAGGTCAAGATGGATCATGAACTTAAAAAACCTTGAAGCATTTTATTGGGTGGTGACTTTAAAAAGTTTCAATAAAGCGGCGACCAAACTTCAAACGACACAACCAGCAATTTCACAAAAAATTACTGCAATTGAAAATGATCTTGGCTTTAAAGTGCTGGATCGCAGTGCCCGCCAGATTAAAGCCACTCATAAAGGAACAACTTTATTCAAATATGCTGAAAAATTCATGCGGCTAGAAACAGATTTGGTTGCCGAGCTGACTGAAAGTCAGTATTTAACAGGGACCATTCGTTTAGGTGTCTCTGAAACCATTGTACACACATGGCTAGTAGAATATATGGAACAGGTTCAAAAAGAGTTTCCTAAAGTTTCTATCGAAATCGTGGTGAGTTTGACCCCGGACCTGCAAGAAGGTGTACGTGTAGGGGATTTGGATATGGCTTTTTTACTTGGACCTACCTTACCCTTTGAGTGTATTGAACGTTCACTGTGTGATTTTGAATTAAGTTTTTTAGCATCTCCTTCCTTTAAAGGAGGCATCGGTCAAATGTCATTCAGGACATTGATGTCTCATACTATTTTGACTTATCCAAGAATTACCTATCCTTATAAAGAGCTGAAAGCCCGCATGAAAGAACAGGGCATCGATGAGCCGCTTTCAATCACCAGTTATTCACTGGCAACTCTATTACGTTTGGCCGAACAAGGTTTAGGAATAGCTGTAGTGCCTAAATTGACCGCACTCAAAGAAATTTTAGAGGGGCGTTTGGAAATATTGGATACCCCAATTCAGCTCAAGACTTTTCATTTCACCGCAATTTATACTCAAGGAAATAATACCGCTTTAAAGGAAAAGCTAACGGATTTGGCAGTGTTGATCTCAGATAGAGCAATGAAAAAGTTGAATGATAAAATTAAAAATTAAGTAATCTTTATTGGAATATCTAAAATTTATGGAATCAATTCAGCTTTGAAATTTTTTCAAAGCTTGCTTTTTTGATAATCAGAACTTATCAGAATCTATAAAGAATCATTATTATAACAATAAGGTTGAAATAAAATACATTAAATTCATTGATTTATATTTTTATTGTCCGTCTTTAAGGATGATTGTTCTGGTTCATTTCCTGTGCTTTTATTTTAAATATGGATTTGGTAGAGCAATACCAAAAAATCTTCAAGATTTAAAGGATAAAAGAATTTCATATTTTCAGAAAAAAATGATGTTCTTTGTTTAACTTGAAATAGCGTTGATTAAGCTCAAATGGATGAGGAACGCATACATGTCTTTATTGAAATCTTCTATATTATCTGACCGTCAATGGGCTATCGTTGCATCGATATTTATGATGGCAACGTCTGCAATGGGTCCGGGATTCCTTACGCAAACTGCTGTATTTACAGTGAAATTGGGTGCAGCATTTGGCTTTGCTATCTTGATTTCTATCCTGATTGATTATGTGGTTCAGCAAAACATTTGGCGTGTGGTGACGCTAACCCAAATGCGAGCCTCTGATATTGCCAACAAGGCTTTACCTGGAAGTGGCTATTTACTTGCATTTTTGGTCATTCTTGGCGGCTTCTTCTTCAGTATCGGGAACATAGCAGGTGCAGCACTGGGCTTAAATGCTTTATTTGGTTTAGATACAAAAATTGGTGGCGTAGTCAGTGGTGCATTGGCGATTCTTATTTTTGCTTCCAGAAAAGCCACATTGGTGATGGACAAAAGCATGATTGTTTTGGGCTTACTCAAAATTATTTTGATTGTCATTGTGGCCTTTATTGTCATGCCGCCCGTGGGACAGGCTGTTCAACAAACTTTTGCACCTGACCAAATTGATTTTGCGATTATTACCACAATTGTGGGCGGTACAGTCGGAGGCTATATCTGCTATGCAGGTGCACATCGTTTACTCGATAAGGGTGCTGTTGGTCCAGAGAACATTGATGAAGTGGCTAAAGCCGCAACCAAGGGGATCGTTGTTGTTGGGATCATGCGTTATGTTTTGTTCCTGGCATTTTTAGGTGTGGTGGTGAGTGGTGCAACAATTGATTTAGCCAGCCATGATGCCAATCCAGCAGCACAAGCTTTTCAATATGCCGCAGGTACGTTTGGATTTAAACTGTTTGGCTTAATTTTCTGGGCAGCAGGAATCAGTAGCACCATCGGCGCAGCCTATACTTCGGTTTCATTCGTTTCTGCATTCAAAAAGAATTTAACAACCAAGCAAACCAATTACATCACGATTAGTTTCATTTCATTGGCACTGTTGCTTTATGTGATTTTAGGTGCAACACCAGCTGGGTTATTGATCTTTGTGGGTGGGTTTAATGGTCTGGTCTTACCGATTGGTTTGACGATTTTTGTTTATGTTGCTGCATGTCGCAAAGATCTCATGGGCAATTATAACTATCCAAAATGGTTATTGATTTTAGGTGTGCTGACCTGCTTACTGACATGGTGGATGGGATATATGTCTTTTACTACGGTATTTAATTATCTCACCAAGCTGTAATCAAGCTAACACTCAATTAAAAGGAGCTCCGCTGATGTTTGTCGATTTAAATAGTGATTTGGGTGAAAGTTTCGGCTCATGGAAAATGGGCAACGACGAGCAGATTTTACCTGTGGTCAGCAGCGCTAATATTGCTTGTGGTTTTCATGCTGGTGACCCATTAGGGATATTACAAACATTAAAGCAGGCTGTGCAATTGAATGTCTGTATCGGTGCGCATGTTGCCTATCCTGATTTGGTGGGTTTTGGTCGTCGCAATATGGATTTGTCACGGGACGAGTTGATTGCCGATGTTCTCTACCAAATTTCTGCATTGGATGGGCTTGCCAAAGTGGCTGGTTCGACAGTGAAGTATGTTAAACCTCATGGCGCACTTTATAACACGATTGCCAAAGATGCAGTTCAGGCGGAAGCAGTCATTGCAGCGATTAAAATGTATAACCCTTCGCTGGTACTGGTCGCCTTAGCAGGGTCTAATTTGGTCAAGCAGGCGCGTCAAGCAGGTTTAACAGTGGTGTCGGAGGCATTTGCAGATCGTGCTTATAACCGAGATGGCTCTTTGGTTTCACGCCGTTTGGAAGGTGCAGTGCTGCATGATGCTGATTTTGTAGCACAACGTGTGGTTTCTATGCTGAAAAACGGTGGGGTTGAATCGATTGATGGGATATTTACTCCGATCCAAGCCGATACGATTTGTTTGCATGGTGATACCGCGGGTGCATTAGAGATGTCTGCTGCCATTAAAGCTGAACTGTTAAAAAATGATATTCAGATTCGTTCATTTTGTGCATAAAGGAAGATACAGATGTTCAAAAATATCAAAGTTGATCCATCGCAACTAAAAGCGACTCGGGAAGCAAGAAAGCAGATTCGTGCAGGTTTTGATCGACCAACTGCAGGTATGGCACCAGGCATGACCCAGGTGAATATGATTTCTGTACCTAAAGATTGGGCCTATGATTTCTTATTGTACGCCCATCGTAATCCTCAAAGCTGCCCCGTTTTAGATGTTTTGGAAGAAGGGGTATATGCCACAAAATTGGCATCTGATTCCGACATTCGAACAGATTTTCCGCGCTATCGAATTTGGAAAGATGGCGAGATGGTCGATGAAGTGACCGATGCGACTGAGATCTACAATGCCCATCCTGATTTGGTGACATTTTTAATTGGCTGTAGTTTTTCTTTTGAAACCGCGTTGCAAGATGCAGGCATTGAAGTCCGTCATATTCATGACAAAACCAATGTGCCCATGTATTTGAGCAACATTCGCTGTGTGCCAGCAGGGCGCATGTCGGGCAATATGGTGGTTTCCATGCGTCCCATCCCTTCAGACCAGATTCCAGAAGCCGTAAAAATCACTGCTCGTATGCCGAGTGTACATGGCGCACCTGTGCATATCGGGTATCCTGAAAGTTTAGGTATTCAAGATATCAATCATCCTGATTTTGGGGAAGCATCTCGTATTGAAGCAGGAGAGATTCCCGTGTTTTGGGCATGTGGTGTTACACCACAAGCGGCAGTCATGAACTCTAAAGTTCCATTTGCAATCAGTCATGCACCTGGACACATGTTGATTACCGATATTCCAGATCGTGTCTGGATGGGTTAAAAAAGAAAGGATCAGTAAATGCGATTTTTATCAGTAAATTCCGATAGTTTCTTGATTGAACTGGCCAGTTTGCAAGAAACTTTGGCGTTATACAGCAAATTGCAAAATTTACATGTGAAAGGAATCAAAGATTTAATTCCAGCAGCAAAGACGATTTTGGTCTTTTTTGACGAGATCAACACTGACTTTAAAACGTTATCGGCTTTAATCGGTACCTTAAATATAGATTTAGATGTTCAACGACATTGCCAGCAAGTGATTATCCCCATCCGTTATGATGGCGAAGATTTAGCGCAAGTGGCTGAACTACAGGGCTTATCAGTCGCAGATGTAATTCGTAAACATCACCAAAGTACTTGGGATGTGGCATTTATTGGCTTTGCTCCTGGTTTTGCCTATATGAATAGTCCTGACCAACCGTTTACGGATATTCCGCGTTTAAAAACGCCCCGTAAAAAAATTCCATCAGGCTCTTTAGGCTTAGCAGGTCAATATTCAGGAATTTATCCAAAAGATAGCCCTGGTGGATGGCAATTGATTGGTACAACAACGGAGAAAATGTGGGATTTGGAGCGATCCAATCCTGCACTGTTAAGACCAGGAATGACTGTGCATTTTGAAGATGTGACACATCATCCTATCACTGTAGATGTACCCAAACAGATCGTCTTAGTGCAAGCCACCGGTTCACAACTGCCCTTATTTAAAATTACAGCATCTGGATTGCAGACTTCGATACAAGATGAAGGGCGTTTTCAACAGACCAATATTGGTGTGGGGACAGCAGGTGCAATGGATACTGATTCTATGCATAGCGCCAATCGAATCGTTGGTAATCCAACCGAAACACCAGTACTTGAGGTCTTAAATGGGGGCTTAAAAGCAAAAATGCAGCATTCAGCGGTTATTGCTGTGGCTGGTGCAATTTCAAATATTCATGTGAAATTCGCAGATGGTCAAGCCGCTGATTTTGAATGTTATCAGCCCATTGCATTAGATTGTGGTGATGAGTTTCACATACAAACTCCTCGTGCTGGTCTACGAAATTATCTTGCAGTTCGTGGTGGTTTCGACATTCAGCCTGTTTTAAATAGCTGTTCTTTTGACAGTTTAGCAATTCTTGGTCCACGCCCCTTAAACGTAGGGGATGTGCTTTACCAAGGTCAAGTTGTCCCATCCAATATCACGCTCAATGACGTGGCAAAAACCAATCTCCCTCAACTTGGTGACACGGTTGAACTGGATATTGTGATGGGACCCCGCACGGATTGGTTCGATCCAGACAGTATCGAGAAACTGTGTAATCAAGCGTGGTTAGTCACCAATGAAAGTAACCGTGTCGGTTTGCGTCTGCTGGGTCAAGACCCGCTCAAACGTAAAGTGACCCAAGAGTTGGAAAGTGAAGGGACCTGTATCGGTGCTTTGCAAATCCCGCCTAATGGTCAGCCAGTATTGTTTATGAATGATCACCCACTTACTGGCGGTTATCCCGTGATTGCTTCGGTCGCTAAACATCATTGGAATCTGGTAGCGCAAATACCTGCAGATTGCCATGTCAAGTTTAGAAAAATTGCCGAATTTGTAGAGATAGAGAATTGAAATGAACAAGCAAAATTATGCCAATGAAAAACTATTAATCGCCAATCGTGGTGAAATTGCCGTACGTATTATCCAAGCATGTCGTGATATGGGTATTACGTCTATTGCCATGTATGCAGATGATGACATGGGCAGCTTACATGTTGAACTTGCGGATGAGGCATGGGGTTTAGCGGGAGCAACAGCCAAAGAAACCTATTTAAATATCGATGCAATCATTGATGTTGCAAAGAAATCCAAAGCCACGATGGTACATCCTGGTTATGGTTTTTTATCAGAACGTGCAGAGTTCGCTCAAGCAGTGATTGATGCTGGTTTAAAATGGGTCGGTCCATCTCCAACCGCGATTCAAAAGTTAGGGGATAAAATTGAGGCGCGTAAAATCGCAGCTTCAGTAGGTGCACCCTTGGTTCAGGGTACCCAAGATCCATTGAACAATGCAGAAGAAGCATTAGCTTTTGCCAAACAGCATGGTTTGCCTATTGCGATTAAAGCGGCATTTGGTGGTGGTGGACGCGGTCTCAAAGTGGTCTGGAAACTTGAAGAAGTGAAAGAACTCTATGAGTCTGCGGTTCGAGAAGCAAAAGCGGCATTCGGTCGCGGTGAGTGTTTTGTCGAGCAGTATCTGGACAACCCGCGTCATGTAGAAGCTCAGGTGATTGCTGATCAGCATGGTCATGTGGTGGTGTTGGGTACGCGAGATTGTTCTCTGCAACGCCGTAATCAAAAACTGGTCGAAGAATCTCCTGCGCCGTTTATCAGCGATCAGATTTATCAAGAAATTCTCAGTTCTGCAAAAAATATTTGTCAGGCAGCAGACTATGTTGGTGCAGGAACTGTTGAATATTTATTAAGCCAAAATGGCACATTGTCATTTCTTGAAGTCAATACTCGTTTGCAGGTCGAACATCCTGTGACTGAGGAAACGGCACAAGTAGACTTGGTGGTTGAACAAATCAGAGTTGCATTAGGTGAAGAACTGTCTATTCAATACACGCCAAAAGCGCGTGGGCATGCAATTGAGTTCCGAATTAATGCCGAAGATCCGAGTCGTGGTTTTATTCCGGCATTTGGTACATTAAGTTTATTTGAAGCGCCATTTGGACATGGCGTGCGCGTAGATACGGGAGTGCGCACAGGCTCGCTGGTTTCAAGCCATTTTGACTCTTTAATGGCCAAGCTGATTGTGACTGGCTCAACCCGTGAGATCGCAATTGCGCGTGCAAGACGGGCATTAAAGCAATTTAAAATCGAAGGTGTTGCATCTGTTCTGGATTTTCATCGTGCTGTATTGAATGAACCTGATTTTACCGATGAATTTAAGGTACATACGCGCTGGATTGAAAATGACTTTAAGCAGGTACTCAAACCTACACAGCGAAGTATTCCTCAACATCAGCAAGCGATGACTTTGAGCTATATTGAGATTGATGGGAAGCTACATCGTCTCGGATTACCCGCAGGCATGTTTGCTCAAAACACCACTTCTACTGCACAACAGTTGGAGCAGAAAGCAGAACTCGAGATTAAACCTGAACATTTGCCTGCACCCATCAATGGCGCCATCATGGCATGGAAAGTCCAATCAGGCGAGCAGGTCATTGAAGGGCAAGTGGTGGCGATTATGGAAGCCATGAAAATGGAAGTCCAAGTTTTAGCGCATCAAAGCGGTCAAATACAAATATTGGCAGAGGTCGGTACAACATGCCAGGCTGATCATGTGATTGCCACGATTCAATAGCCCTCATGCATATGCAATTAAATCCGAACGTAAAAATTGGAAATTTATAGTTAAATTTCCAATTTTATTTGACCTTTTACTGAAAGCCCGTTGTAATGCACGCCACTGTTTAATCGCAAACCTTTGATCATGCCGCATACAGTTGTTCTTTTTGACCTTGAAAATAATATGCCCACGGCACACACGCTGGGCAAAATGGTAGCGCATTACACTATATTATATCTTTTCAATCGCACTGGACATTTTGATTATTCACTGGCTGATCTCACTGAGCTTTCCAGTTGGATCAACAGTGGGCAAGTGGTGATTTTAGATGTGCCTGAAGCGGCTCAAAAAGAATATGAATATGCCGTGATTGCAGGGCAATTGTTGGCGCTTTTAACGCCAGATACACAGATCGAAATTATTTCAGCTTCGCCAAGTTCTACAGTGCTGTTGGACATCATCCGGAATGTACATCTCGATTGCCGTCTTGTTCAAATCGAGTCGACAGGTCAATTGCCAAGTCAAAAACGACAGCTTCCGAGTCTTGAAACAATTCAAAAAAAACCGTATTTACAAATGGTTAAAAAATACTGTGATGCTTTGGGAAAGATGACAGGAAAGCCGAACACAGTTGAAAAATTACGTAATTCGGTTGCCAGTACTTTGCAGGTTGTGCCAGAAAAAGCCCAGCATCTTGTAGGAATGCTGATCAATTTAAGAATTGTGAAATGTTTTGATCAACAAATTTCCTATCGGAAAAAAGTCTTAAAACAGTGGATCAGTCTAGATGTTGAAAATTCAAATTCTCCTGATCAAACGGATCAACAGTTCGACCGACAATCACATATCAAATTACATAAAATCGATCAAATTTTAGAAAGCTTACATGCGTATCCACAGCAGGTAGATGATCAAGAATCAATTGAAACAGTGCAACAGGGGCTGTTTAAAAATTTTGAGCAGATTGATCCTGTTCAAATTGAAGTGATTCATAAACTGAATGATTTAAAAACATCGAAACCCAAAGATATTTATGCCTTGCGTGATCTATTGGAAAAAATGTTCCCTCAATCTGATGTTCGTTTATTGCTGAAAGAGCTGATTGAAAAAGGCTATATTTATTGGAATGGACATGAAGTGGTCTATAGCCATGAAATGTATTTGAATTGATGCTGTTTAAATGGATGAAAGAAATACCACAGCGTATCTCTCTCATTTATTTTCTGAATTTATTGATTGCGACACTTTATAAATTGGCGACACCACCATCAATCAATAATTCAGTTCCCACAACAAAACGAGACTCATCAGAAGCAAGATAAATAAAGGCGTTGGCAATTTCTGTTGCTGTGGCAAGCCTTTGAAGAGGGACTAAATTTTCAATACTGGTCTTTAATTGTTCGGCTTCAGCGGGACTGTCTGCAACTTTATTGAGTGCAGGGGTGAACGTCGGTCCAGGAGAAAGCAGATTAAAGCGTATTTTATGATTTAACAGTTCTCTTGAAAGTGTTTTGACCAGAGAGCGTAAAGCGATCTTTGAAGCAGCATATACACTGCTTTTTTCTAGCGCGATATGAATGCTGGTCGAACCACACAAAATCACTGAAGCATTTGGGTGGATCATCGGAAGAAGGCTTTGGATTAAAAAGAAAGGACCCTTGAGATTGGTATTGAATATCTCATCAAATTGTTCAACGTTCCATTGACCAAATTGTTGATGGTTTACATTGCCTGCATTGATATAAATCACATCGAAGCTCAAGGAGAATTGCTGTAATTTTTCGATAAAATCATGCTGAGAATTCAAGTCAGCATGGTCACATGCAAAACCCATACTTTGCAATCCGAGTTGATGTTGGGTTTGGGTGAGTTGATTTATATTCCGTCCAGTAAAGATCACCCGAGCACCTTCTTCAATTGCCCGTTGTGCGGCAGCAAAGCCAATTCCACTGGTTGCACCTGTGATTAAAACAGTCTTGTCTTTTAATCTCATTTTTTCACTATAATGTCATTAAGAAAAACGTATATTGTGAAAATTTATCCGCAGAGGTAAGAACTTACCAAATAGTAACTAAGTGGCTGTTCGGTTTGAAACAGGCTGAAATCAGCCTTGATAAATTGTAGCTTTATGTAAGGTGAAAAATGACAACTGTGCACTATGAACAAAACTGTTCGATTATGCGATTCGTTGCAATCTTTTCCGGTAAGTGGGTCTTGCCGATTGTCTATCATCTTATACACGCTCAACATCCTGTACGATTTAATCAATTACAGAAAGCTTTAGCTCCGATTCCACAAAAGGAGCTTTCAAAACAATTGAAGCTTTTGGAAGAGTGTCAACTGATCTCAAAACAGATCTATCCGGAAATTCCGCCGCGTGTGGAATATCAAATTACTGCATTGGGAAAATCACTGGAAAGTTCGATTCGCGCATTGGGCGATTGGATGATGTTTTATGAAAAAAATAGAGATGAAAAATAAGACATTAAACTGACTTTAAACTTACAGATTCGTTGTAATTTTAATTTTAAACTTGCGTTTTATATTCAGCTTATGCAACTCTAATATAGGAATTAAAAGGTGAACTATGGAACACACTGGTCTTTGGGTTGCGCTCGTTATCATTGTTTTTGTTTTGGGCTCAATTTTTGGCTTACGCGTAAGCCCGAGAGAAAAAGCATTGGGTTTAATGCGAGAAAAAGCCCGTAAGATGGGGTTGCATCCGCGTTTGGTGGCTGCGCCAGAGTGGACAAAAATCCCGATGGCAACAGAATCACGTGCAAGTATGGTGGCTTATTATAGTGTACTTATTCCAGATGCACGTTTGGCGCTGATGCGTGCATGTGTCGAAGATGAAAAGCTTCATGTGATTCAAGGTGATGAGAAATTTAATGATTTTCCCATTGCATTAAAAGGGATTTATGCTATTGATATGCAGGCAAATTGTGTAGGGCTTTATTGGGACGAAGAATCTGACCTTAGAGCAACACAACTTGATGATATGAAAGCATATTTACTTAAATTGGCTGAAATTTAACTTTATAATAGGAACAGTGGTTTATTATGGCGAACGCTCCTCGGTCCACATCCAAAAGCACTACAGCAAACTCTCCTGATGCTGGTAAAAAGCGTGCATTAGTGATTGTGGAGTCGCCTGCAAAAGCGAAAACGATTAATAAATATTTAGGCTCAAATTACATTGTCAAGTCATCCGTAGGTCATGTTCGTGATTTACCTACAGGTGGTTCTGGCAAAACAGCAGAAAAAAAGCCTGCTACACGAACTAAATTGACAGAAGAACAGAAGGCTGAAAAAGCACAATCCGCTCTGATCAACCGTATGGGTGTTGATCCAGAACATGGTTGGAAAGCCAAATATGAAGTGCTTCCTGGTAAAGAAAATGTGGTTGCAGAACTCAAAAAGCTCGCCAAAGATGCAGATGAAATCTATCTTGCAACGGATTTGGATAGGGAAGGGGAAGCGATTGCCTGGCATTTAAGGGAAGTAATTGGTGGTGATGACAGTCGTTACCATCGTGTGGTTTTTAATGAGATCACCAAAAATGCCATTCAAGAAGCATTTAAACAGCCGACACGTTTAGATTTAAATCGTGTCAATGCACAACAGGCTCGTCGTTTCCTCGATCGAGTGGTTGGTTTTATGGTTTCTCCTTTGTTGTGGGAAAAAATTGCGCGCGGTTTATCTGCGGGGCGCGTACAGTCTGTTGCAGTGAAATTGGTGGTAGAGCGCGAACGTGAGATTCGAGCTTTTGTTCCAGAAGAATACTGGCAAGTTTTTGCGGATACAAAATCTAAAAAAGATGAGATTCGTTTAGAAGCAGTCAAACAAGCAGGTAAGGCATTAAAACTACAAAATAAGGCGCAAACCGATGCTTTGTTGAATATTTTAAAAGATGCTGAATATAAAGTTGCAACACGTGAAGATAAACCGACCAAGGTTAATCCAAGCGCACCCTATATCACATCTACACTGCAACAAGCAGCAAGTACACGTTTAGGGTTCTCTGTAAAGAAAACCATGATGCTTGCACAACGGTTGTATGAAGCCGGTTTTATTACCTATATGCGTACTGACTCAACTTTTTTAAGTGATGATGCAGTCAGTATGGTGCGTCAGCACATCGAAACAGAATTCGGTGCAAAATATTTACCAGCCAAAGCCAATCGTTATGGTAACAAGGCAAATGCGCAGGAAGCACATGAAGCGATTCGTCCTTCAAATGTCGCCCTGAAAGGCGATAGTTTGGCTGGTGTAGAACGTGATGCACAACGTTTGTATGATTTAATTTGGCGCCAATTTGTGGCGTGTCAAATGACACCGGCAGAGTATTTATCTTCGACGATTTTAGTGAATGCGAATGGTGTAGAACTCAAAGCCAAAGGTCGAACTTTAGTATTTGACGGTTTTACCAAAGTTCGTGGTCAAAACAAATCTGATGACGATGTTTTATTGCCTGCGGTTAAAGTAGGTGAAATTTTAAAACTTGAGAAACTTGATCCTTCTCAGCATTTCACTAAGCCCCCTGCACGTTTTACTGAAGCATCATTGGTCAAAGAACTTGAAAAACGCGGTATTGGTCGACCATCAACATATGCTGCGATTATTTCAACGATTCAGGATCGTGGTTATGTTAAACTCGATAACCGCCGTCTTTTCGCCGAGAAGATGGGAGAAATTGTTACCGATCGTTTGGATGAGAATTTCAATAACCTCATGAATTACGCTTTTACAGCGGATCTAGAAGGTCAGTTGGATAAAGTTGCAGATGGTGAGCGCAATTGGAAAGAGCTGTTGGACAGTTTTTATGGCGATTTTAAAAAGCGTTTAACCACAGCTCAAGGTGAGAACGGCATGCGTCGTAACTTACCTGTAGAAGTTGAGGCGGTACATTGTAAAGAGTGTGATCGCCCTATGCAGATTCGAACGGGGACGACAGGTGTATTTCTGGGTTGTTCAGGTTATAACTTACCACCGAAAGAGCGCTGCAAGGGTACTTTGAATCTAACGCCTGTCGAATCACTGGCAGCACTTTCTGATGATGATGGTGCGGAAACTGCCGATTTGATGTCGAAAAAACGCTGTCCAATTTGCGGTACTGCAATGGACAGTTATGTCATTGATGGTGGTCGAAAACTGCATATCTGTGGAAACAATCCAGACTGTGATGGTTATGAACTTGAAGAAGGTGAGTTCAAAATCAAGGGCTATGATGGACCAACCATTCCATGTGACAAGTGTGATGGCGAAATGCAGTTGAAAAATGGTCGGTTTGGTCCTTACTTTGCGTGTATGAGCTGTGATAATACCCGTAAAGTACTGAAGAACGGTCAACCTGCGCCACCACGTGTAGATCCAATTAAAATGGAACATTTACGTTCAACCAAACATGATGACTTCTTTGTTCTTCGTGATGGTGCTGCGGGTCTATTCTTGGCTGCAAGTAAGTTCCCGAAAGTACGTGAAACACGTGCACCTAAGGTGGCTGAATTGCGTTCTGTTGCAGATCAACTTGATCCAAAATATCAATTTATTTTGCAAGCGCCTGATCAAGATCCAGATGGAAATCCGACATTGGTGAAATTCAGTCGTAAGAATCAAGCACAGTATATTGGTTCGGAAACACCAGAAGGAAAACAAACCAAATGGTCGTTGCTTTACCAGGATGGAAAATGGGTTGAAGCCTAAGTTTTAAAACTGATTAAAAAATGCTCACAAAGGTGGGCATTTTTTATATCAATTACGATTAGAAGCGGTATGATAAATAAATGAATAAGAAACTAAAAAATTGGGGATATTTTGGAAAATACTAAAAAATTTGCGGTTTTAATTGATGCAGATAACTCATCTGTGAACTCAATTTCTTCGGTATTGGAAGAGGTAGCGAAATACGGGATTGCCAGTGTAAAGCGTGTTTATGGAGATTGGAGCAGTGATTCCCTGAAAAAATGGAGAGAAGTGTTGTTGCCGCATGCGATTACACCCGTACAGCAATTTGCATATACCAGCGGAAAAGATGCTACAGATATGATTTTGATCATCGATGCGATGGATTTATTATACGGCGGCGCATTGGATGGTTTTTGTATTGTATCCAGTGATAGTGACTTTACTCCTTTGGCTTCAAGAATTAGAGAGAGCGGTTTAGTTGTTTATGGTTTTGGACGTAAGAAAACCCCTGAGCCATTTAAAAAAGCCTGTGACAAATTTATTTCGATAGAAAATTTAATTTCTGAAGAAAAAGAAGAAGACAAACAAAGTGTTGAAACTAAAAATAATGAAAATACCAGAAAAACTTCTTCAATCGAGAAAGAAGAAACTAAACCCCCACTGGATAAAGCAACTTTAAATTTGATTTACAAAGCGGTAAAAGACAACTCAGATGACAATGGTTGGGCATATCTAGGTTCTATTGGCACCTATTTGAGTACAGTCAAGCCAGATTTTGATACTCGTGACTATGGTTATACGAAATTATCGGGACTGATAAAAGCTGTGGAAGTTTTTGAAACAAAAATAGAAGGTAGTCAAATGTTTCTTAAAAAACGAAAAAAGCAGAGCTGAATTGAATGTGGAAAAAACTTCGAATTACAATTTTATTGATGATCCTGCTGATTGTTGGAGTGAATGCTTGGCGAGATATGAATCAAGATTGGACAAAGCCGATTGTGGTTTTACTGCATCCGATCAATGCAGATGGGCAAGTCTCTACGTCCCATTATATACAGCAAATCTCTGTCGATGATTTACAGGAGATGACGCATTATTTGGTGCAACAATCGCTGCTTTTCCGTGGACAAGCGACATCGTTTCATTTCCAGCTAGGGCGTGAGCTGAATACTCCTCCACCAAAATTTCCTGACTCTACAGGTATATTGAATACGATATTATGGAGTTTAAAGTTTAGATTCTATGCGTGGAAACAACATCAAGGAGAGGATGGTGCGCCGTCTGTAACGTTATATCTGAATTATTATGATCCAAAGTTGCAGAAAGTTTTAAAGCACTCTACCGCCTTGGAGCGTGGACGTATTGGCTCAGTCAACTTATTTGCTTCACAAAAGCAGAGCTCCAGTAATCAAGTTGTTTTGGTGCATGAACTCTTACATACTTTTGGTGCACAGGATAAATATGATCTATCGACAGGGCAGCCGCTTTATCCGACAGGTTATGCAAATCCTGAGCAAGAACCGCTTTACCCACAGCAACGTGCAGAAATCATGGGAGGATATATTCCACTTTCCCAAAGCAAAAGCAAAACACCTGAACGTTTAGCAGATACCATGATCAGCCGTTTAACCGCACAGGAAATGGGATGGGTAAAATAGTATCCAAGCAGATCCCTTAATTTTGTTTCTGGATATGGGCGAATAATTTCTGTGTTTTAGATGCAGATTTTATACAGACAAGATGCTGAATTAGATCAACAATCAAATCAATGAATAACAAAGAAGAGAAAAATATGCGTACAGTAGGAAATGATTTAGTTCGTCACCAACTCCATGAAAACCGCAAATGGTATCTTTTACTTGGGGCATTGTTGGTGATCTTTGGCTTGGTCTTATTGGCTTCATTGGGGATGGCAACACTTACAGTTATTGTACTGTTTGGTGCATTGATGATGATTGGTGGGATTTTACATCTCATTGCAGCATTTAAAATTTTTGATGGCGGGTTCCGCTGGCTTTGGGCATTGTTTGGGGTGCTGTATCTGATTGCCGGGTATTATGCATTTAAATCACCAGTGACTACCGCAGTGGTGCTGACCAATCTTCTGGCAATTGCTTTATTGATTGGTGGTTTTATTCGTATTTTTAATGCGTTTATGCTCAAACCAATGTCTGGATGGGGGTGGACATTATTTTCAGGTTTATTAACTTTGGCAACTGGGGCAATTATTTTAGCATCACCAGATGCGCCTTTCTGGGTGCTTGGACTGTTCTTGGGCGTTGATATTTTATTTCAAGGAGTGAACTATCTTACTTTTGCCGCAGCAATCAAACATATTCCTCCTGCAAGTCATTAATTTAAGCGCTGCTTCTAAATAGACCAATGATAAAAAACGCCTGAGATATTACATCGGGCGTTTTTATTTTGCAGTTTCAAACGATAAAATTTGATCTTGATCAAACACCAGATCTAAAACAAATGTTTTCCGCTTATCCAGGTGCAACACGATATTGACTAGAAATAGCAATACGATTCCATGTATTAATCACAATGGCAATCCATTCAATTGCGGTAATTTCAGCACTGGACAAATGTTGCGCTGCCTGCTCATAAGCTTGGTCAGGAAAATGATGCTGGGCAAGCAATGTGATTTCTTCAATTAAAATTAACGCTGCACGTTCTTTTTGATTAAAGTATTCGCTTTCACGCCAAGCACTGATCAGGGCAATACGATCAGTCGTCTCACCTGCTTTAACTGCATCTTGGGTATGCATGCGAACACAAAAAGCACATTGGTTGATTTGAGAAGCGCGTAATTTCAATAGATGTGAAAAGCCGATATCTAACCCAGCCTGTTGAACTTTCTGCATAGATAAATTTTCAAGTTCGATGACTGTTTTGTAGAGTTCTGGGACTGTTTTTCCAAGATTTATACGTTGCATAATGATTATTTCTTGCGTGTTAATTTTTCATTTAACAGTTTATCTACCCAAAAAAAATGGTTATGTTATTTTTTGAATCTCACCAAAATAAATTTTCTCATGACCAAAATTTTTGTTCTTGCTCCAGACTCATTTAAAGAAAGCATGACAGCTGAACAAGCCTGTTGTGCGATGCAACGCGGTATCAACACAGCGATTGCTGATGCGCAGTGTATCCATGTGCCTATGGCGGATGGTGGTGAGGGAACTGTTGATGCACTCGTCTCTGCGCGGAATGGTCGTAAAATACACTTTGAAGTCACTGGTCCTCTGATCGGTCAAAATATTCAAAGCTATTTAGGTTTAATTGATGAGGGTAAAACAGCCGTTATTGAAATGGCGATGGCGAATGGTATTCACCTGCTCGAAAAGTCCCAACGAAATCCTTTAGTGACAACAACACTAGGGACAGGTGAAATGATTAAAACTGCCTTGGAATTGGGTGTGTCTAAAATCATTATCGGTTTGGGTGGGAGTGTCACCAATGATGCGGGTGCAGGAATGGCGCTGGCCTTGGGTGCAAAATTTTTAGATAAAAATATGCATATTGTGGATGTCTGTGGTGGGCAACTGGAGCAAATCGAGACCATTGATATTTCGCAATTGGATCATCGTTTGAAGCAGACAGAGATTGTGATTGCCAGTGATGTGACGAATCCTTTATGTGGAGCATCTGGTGCTGCTTATGTGTTTGCCCCACAAAAAGGAGCAACACCTGAGATGGTTGAAAAGCTGGATCGGAATTTAAGATATTTTGCCGATTTGGTGAAACAGCAATTAAATATCGATGTTGCCGATGTACATGGGGCGGGTGCAGCAGGTGGTTTAGGCTTTGGCCTGATGGTCTTTACAGGTGCAAAAATACGTTCAGGTGTAGACATTGTGATTGAAGAAACTCAGCTGGCAGAAAAGATTGCGAAAGCTGATTATGTTTTGACTGGAGAAGGTGGTATAGATTTTCAGACCAAGTTTGGTAAAACTCCTTTTGGAGTGGCGCAAGTTGCAAAGAACCTGAATAAACCTGTGATTGCTTTTGCTGGTTACGTGGGGCAAGGGGTTGAGGAATTATACACCGACGGTTTTAGTGCAATTTTTGGCATTGTTGATGGTGCATGTGATTTACAAACAGCATTGAAGCAGGGAGAGAAAAATTTACAGCGCTGTTGTGAAAATGTCATTCGGTTGCTCAATGTCTAGTCCGGTCTTGCAGATAGACCTGCTTTGGCATTTTTAAAATGCAAAGCATATTGCATTCTGTTGTATTTTTTTGCATTGATTTAAACGTCAATTCATGACTTGATACGAGGGTTTAAATGCATATTTTAGGACAGCTCTGCTAAACTAACGACCATCCATGCAATGATGAGTGAAAATGAGTTTAGCCAACCTGATTGATGAATTAAACCCTCAACAAAAACAAGCTGCTACGACTGGAACAAAGCATAGTCTAGTGCTTGCAGGGGCAGGTTGTGGCAAAACCAAAACGATTGTTGCTCGTGCTGCATATCTGATTGATCAAGGTATTCCAGCGAATCAAATTCAGATTTTGACTTTTACGCGCCGTTCTGCCAGTGAAATTGTAGCAAGAGTCGAGTTGGCGTTGGGGGATCAGGCGAAAGGATTACGTGCCTCAACATTCCACACGTTCTGTATGTATTTATTGCGCCGTGCACCCAAGGCATTTGGTCTGGATCAGTTTTCAATCATTGATCGTGATGATCAATTGATGTTGTTCCGTCTGATTCGCGGTAAAGATGATAAAAAAAATCCGAATGCTTTACCGAAACCACAACAACTTTGTGATTTATATTCTTTTGCTCGCAATACACGTCAAAAACTGAGTTTGGCTTTAGAAAAACAGTTGCCTGAGTTTTTAGACGATAAAGATCAAATTGCTGAAATCATGAAAGAGTATGAAAGCCGTAAACGTGCTCGTAGCTTTCTGGACTATGATGATATTCTTGCTGTTGTTGGATCGGCTTTGGCACAATCTGAAGGATTGGTTGAGTATGTGGCAAGTCTGTGCCAATACATGCTGGTAGATGAAATGCAAGATACCAATCCCTTGCAGTGGGCAATTTTAGAACCTTTGAAAGAAAAAACCTCATTGTTTTGTGTTGGCGATGATGCACAATCGATTTATGGGTTCCGCGGTGCAGACTTTGAAAATATTCATCATTTTAAAGATCGAGTGGCAGATGCAGAGATTTTCAAATTAGAAAAAAATTATCGCTCTACCCAAGAAATTTTAGACCTTTCAAATTGGTTGTTGGAACGAAGCCCAATTCATTATGATAAAAAACTTGAAGCTTACCGTGGCGAAGGGCTTAAACCACGTATGCATGTTTTTCCAAATGAGTTTGATGAAGCAAAGTGGATTGCAATAGATATTAAAGAGCGCCATTTGTTGCAAGGCTCAGCATGGAACGATCATATGGTCTTGGTGCGTTCGGCTTTTGCTGCCAGACATATCGAAGCTGCATTTATTCAAGCCAATGTGCCTTACCGTTTTATCGGGGGAATGAAATTACTTGAAACTGCACATGTAAAAGATCTGCTCAGCCTATTGCGTGTGATTGCCAATCCGCTTGACGATATTGCGTGGATGCGTTTTTTAACCTTGTGGAATGGCGTCGGTGATGTAGGTGCAAGTAAGCTTGCTCAACAGCTGTTACTTGATCCTGATATTGAAAGTATTACAGAGAAACTTGAGAAATTTGGACGTATTCCAGATCATACCTTGCTGATCATGAAGCAAATGAGTGTGTTGAAGACTGAAGTTGAAGCTTGCGTTCGGCTTGGTGTTGAAGCAATCCTCAACCAGTTAGAAGAAAATTATGCTAAAAAGGACTGGCATAAACGCGTGGGTGATTTTGATCTGGTGAAACAGCTTGCTTCTAAACATACGCAATTAAGTGAGTTTTTAGAAGAGTACGTACTAGACCCCGTCTCGATTAGTGAGATCGAACGTCAGTCACAGGATGATGTGGTGACAATGATTACGATTCACTCTGCAAAGGGGACTGAACAAAAAGTCTGTTATGTTGCCAACGTATCCGCAGGACAATATCCGCATGCACGCGCACAAGGTAATTTTGATGAAGTTGAGGAAGAGCGTAGAGTCCTTTATGTGGCACTCACCCGTGCACAGAACGAATTGATTTTAACCAAGCAAAATTTAAACTTTTGGGCACATCGTCAGACAGATGAACAGGGAAGAGAAATCGAAAGTTATTTCTTCAATGATTTGACTCGAAATTTATGTACAACAGAAACCCATTACAGACAACGCGAACAAACAGTTAAAAGTGCTTTAATTGAACGGCAAGCGATTAATTTAGATTTTGGCATTGATCTGGATTAAACTATGGCAATTGTGTTTTCATTCAAAAAGTAGGTAGGCGAGTGCTTTTTGATGTTTTTTGCCTCGTTTATATTTAAGGTTGTGAGATGAAAATTTTAGTTCGTAATTTAGAACGTACTGTGACCGAAGCAGAATTGCTGGAACTCTTTAAACAGTATGGTGCCATTGATTCATGTACTTTGGTGTTGGATACAGAAACAGGTAAGTCAAAAGGCTTTGCTTTCGTGGAAATGCCGAATGGTCGTGAAGCAATTAAAGCGATTAAAGGTTTGAATACTTTACGTTTACATGGTCATGGGATTCGTGTGAAAGCTGCGGAAGAAAAGCCAAAAGCTTAATCTAACAAGGAGCAGGAATGCTCCTTTTTTATATAAAGGGATGGTTGAATAGATCACGATCAATTTATTTGTGTTTTCTGTATGGTTGAGTGAGCTATTTTGATGAGCTTATTACTATTCATTTTATTGACATTCAACATGGATAAAATTTATTGTGATTTCTGTGCAATAAAGATTAAGCTAAGTCAAATATGTTGACACTTCACAGATGCTTGCGACTGTGAAATTTTTTTCATGCCTTGTTTATGTCGTTTCAGTCGATAACGCAAGGTATGGTTGCAATCTCAACAGACGCTATGTAATAAATGCCAAAATCTTAGGGAACATCCATGTCACGTGTAGCTCGCTTTCATGCAGACCGTACCAATCAAAAACTTTATTTTGCTCGTCTTTCATGTATGCAGGCAGAGCAGACTGAAAATGTTCAGCAAGCCCAAGCACAACGTGAAGCAGCGGTCTTTCATCTGCATGGTGCGGTTCTGGCTTTTTTACAGGAACTGGTTCGCTATTATCGATTAAATGATTTATCTCCTACTTTGAAGTCGATTGAAGAAAACATGGCTGCCAAAGGGCAGGTATCACCTGAAGTTTTGGTGATGCAGAAGTTGGCAAAGGAAGGATTTATTGCAGAGCTTAAAAGAGCTTATCGTTTGTGCCAATACGCACCTGAACCCAGTGCACCGGAACCAGAGGATGAAACATCATCTAATTTAATTATTAAAGTGACGCAAACACCACAAGCTTGGTTGCCTGATACTAAAATTTTGAGAGAATGGCACCGTGATTTATCACAGCTTATTGATGGTTTTCGTAATGAAATGGTTGAATTCTGATCTTTTTGATCAGATTCACTTGAAATTTTGTTTTAAATGACTATATAAAATATCTACAAGATGCAAAGTGCATTCAGTGCTTTGCCCCATGTTGAGCATGGAGGATTTATGTCTATTGAACAGTTAAAAGAGTTATTTGGGAATCAAGAAGCTATTTTGGAGTTAGTACAACTCGAAGGTGGTGAGTTGGCATTGCGTAATGCAGGTTCTGAGAAAGACCCATTGGTCACGATTCAGTTTAATGAGGAAGTGAAGGCGTTATTGGGTGATCAAACTCCAGTGATAGCTCAGCAAATGATTCAAGCTGCATTGTTTGCCTTGCTTGAAAAGCAAGCGGATGAGTGGCATGCAGAAGTTGTTGATGTGCAGCCAAAATATATGAGCTAAAGTTTGTTTTGCTAGAAGAAGTACAACAAAACGCACTTTAAAGTGCGTTTTTCTTGGTCTTGCTTTGAACTCCGCTAAGATCTCAACAAAGACTTAATGCGTCGGCTCGTGATGATGTGCAATTTGAATTTGATTTAAAATATGGTTGCTCATATTTTTCGCCATTTCCTCTTTTGCATAATAGACTTCACCGATATTGTCTTTACGAATGACCTCAGCTTCTTCTTTATTCTCAGCACAAACCAAAACTTGAATTTCTGGATTAAGTAATTTCGCTGTGTCGACAATTTTATGGATATCGACAATATCCATGGGTGAAATAACCAAGAGTCTTGCATGTTGAATATGTGCTTGAATGAGAACACTCGGTTCCGTGGCACGACCAGAAACCGCAGCGATGCCTTTTTCACGCAAGTTTTCTACAATTTCACGATTTTCCTCTGCAATTACCACCTTAATACCATCTTGCATAAGTGTCTTGGTAATGCGACGCCCGACTTCACCATGACCTACGATCACCACTTGATCACGTAAGTAAGCCTGATCGACTTCATCAGGAAGCATTGCCAATGGATCGCCACTGCGTTCAAGCAAGCGCGCTAAATGTGAGCGTTCACGAATCCAGTTCTGTACAGGCTCAATGGCTGAAAACAAAAATGAGTTGAGGGTAATCGAGAATAATGCACCTGCCAAAATCAAGTTTTGTGCTTCAGGGCTCAATAATCCAAGTGATAAGCCGAGCGTGGCAAGGATGAATGAGAATTCCCCGATTTGTGCCAAACTTGCACCAACAGTTAAAGCGGTATTGATCGGATAGCGGAAGAATAAAACCAAGGCCATTGCTGCCAGCGTTTTACCAATCATAATAATGGCAATGACCACTAAGATATGTAAAGGTTGTTCAATAATAATGCGTGGATCAAACAGCATTCCTACAGAAACAAAGAAAAGAATTGAGAAAATTTCTCTCAATGGTAAGGTTTCTTCTTCCGCACGATGGCTAAAATCTGATTCTTTTACCACCATCCCAGCAAAGAATGCTCCCAATGCCATAGACACGCCAAAGATCGCGTATGAGCCATAAGCAATTGAAACTGCTGCTGCAACTACAGTGAGGGTGAAAAGCTCTCTAGAACCTAAACGAGCGACATATTGCATGATCATAGGAACGAGTCGTTTGCCAACAATCAGCATAAAGGCAATAAAGCCTGTCACTTTTATGAGGGTGATTCCCAATGTCATCCAAATGTTCTGATCTGACTCATGTCCTGCGATTGGATGTCCGCCGAGAAGTACTGCCGTCGCTGGTAGTAAGACCAAGACCAAGACCATAACCAGATCTTCAACCAATAACCAGCCCACAGCGATTTTGCCGTTTACTGAGTTTAGTAAGCCTTTATCTCCCAGTGCCTTGAGTAAAACGACGGTGCTGGCACAAGACAAACTTAAACCAAAGACCAATGCAGACCCAAAACTCCATCCCCACATCATGGAAACAGCGATTCCCAATAATGTTGCAACTGCGATTTGTAAAATTGCCCCTGGTAAAGCAATTCGTCTGACTTGCATTAAATCATTGAGTGAAAAGTGCATGCCTACGCCAAACATCAAAAACATCACACCGAGTTCAGCAAGCTGATTGGCAAGTGTAATGTCCGCGACAATTCCAGGTGTATTGGGACTAATGATAATCCCTGCAATTAAATAACCAATCAGAGGTGGAAGGCGTAAACGTGCAGCGATATAGCCAAAAATGAGGGCTATACCAAAACCGACTGCAAGTAAAATAATCAGATCTACGTCATGAGGCACTAAATACTCCTTAATGTTGAGGAGAAATCATTCAAAAAATCATTTCTAGAAGGGTATGGTTCGTTGTGAAACCATAGAAAGTGCACGAATAGTGCCAAATTTATTGAAGATTTTAACAAGCTGAAGAAAAAAAAGGCAAAAAAAACGACCCAAATGGATCGTATTTTTTAAGAAAACTAAAATTATTTAATTTTAGCTTCTTTAAAGATAACGTGTTGACGGATTTTTGGATCAAATTTTTTGATTTCCATTTTTTCCGGCATAGTACGTTTGTTCTTAGTAGTGGTATAGAAATAACCTGTACCAGCAGTAGAAACTAGGCGAATTTTATCACGCATGGTTCAGACTCCTTAGATCTTTTGACCTTGAGCACGTAGGTCAGCAACAACCTTTTCAATGCCCAATTTGTCGATAATACGCATACCTTTAGTGGTTAAACGAAGACGTACGAAACGTTTTTCGCTTTCTAACCAGAAACGGTGGTGATGCAGGTTCGGCTCGAACCGGCGTTTAGTTTTGTTGTTGGCGTGTGAGACGTTGTTACCAACGACTGGACGCTTGCCGGTAACTTGGCAAACCTTAGACATGGTGTAACTCCATTGATTTAGCCAACAGCAAATCTGTATGGCCAGTCAAAATAAAACGGATTGAATTCATTCAAGGGGCGTTTTATACCAAAATTCCGCTTAAAAGACAAGCGGAATTCGTCAAAACGCAATCTGATCTATTGTGATAGATCATGCCTTGATCAGTTAGCGTAAGAAAGTTTTCTCTAAAATTTTATTTAGGGGTTTATCGTAAGGCGCTAAGATGAATTTTAAGCTAAAGAGCTTAGGAATAGACATCACTGAACGTTCATGTGATAAACCAAAGAAACCTTCTGGGCCATGATATTTGCCCATACCCGAAGCACCAACGCCACCAAATGGTAGATCGTCTTGTGCAACATGGGTCAGTACGGCATTTTGACCGAAATGTCCTGAATGAGTACGTTGAGAAACGTATTCAGCACGAGCATTGTCAAAGTCGAAATAGTATAAAGCAAGTGGACGAGGTCTGCCATTAATAAAGTCAATCACATCGTCGATTTGATCATATTCCATGATTGGAAGGACTGGACCAAAAATTTCATTCTTCATAATGTCCATCGTAGGCAAGACACCTGTTAAGAATGTTGGGGCAATTTTTCGGACTGTAGTTAAATCCTCATGATTAGGATTAATCTCAGTAAATTGAGCACCTTGTTGACGCGCATCTTCTAAATAACCTAGGATACGATTGTACTGTTTGTCATTGATGATACTGGTGTAGTCCTGATTGTCTCGCAAGGTCGGGTACATTGCTGTCGCGATTTCTTTAAATGAGTCAATGAATTCAGCTGTTTTACCTTTAGGCAGGAACATATAGTCAGGTGCAACACAAGTTTGACCTGCGTTCCAAAGCTTGCCAAATGCAATTCGTTCAGCCACCAATTTTAAATCGCTGGATGGGTGTACAATCACTGGCGATTTACCACCCAGTTCAAGAATGACAGGCACAAGATTCTCTGCTGCAGCACTCATGACTGTTTTACCCACATTGGTAGAACCTGTGAAAATGATTTTATCGAATGCTAAATGCGAAAAAGCATCGGAAATTTGCCCACCGCCGTTCACTACTGCAACCAACTCTTGTGGAAATGCCTCAGATAGTGCATTTTCAAGCACATAACCAAATTGAGAAGATGAACTGGAAATTTTTAACATGGCATGGTTACCCGCCGCCAAGGCGCAAATCAGTGGTCCAACGGACAGTAACAACGGATAATTCCATGGTGCGATGATTCCGATCACGCCTAAAGGTTGATATTGCACCCATGCTTTACCAGGTTGGTGTAACATAGACACATGACGCTTAGATGGCTTCATCCATGCTGTTAAATGCTTGCTATAATATTTAATTTGCTCTAAACAGGTAAGTAGTTCACCGATTTTAGTTTCGCTGATTGAACGATTGCCGTAATCTTGGTTGATTGCATCTGCAAATTGATCTTGATATTTTACCAAAACTTTTTTCAAGCGAGCTAAACGTTCAATACGCTCTTTTGCAGTAGGCACAGGATAACGCTGATAGGCAGCTTTCTGTTGCTCAAGAAGATCATGCATACGTTGAACTTCAGGTGAATAGGAAGTCATTGAATCTGTTTTTGTATGACTGTTCATGACAAACACCATTTACGGATAGGTTAATATAATATATTTTTTAGAGTAAATACTCTAAATAGTCAAGTCACTTTATGTTAGCTTGTGCTAACGGTTAAAAATGGTAATAGGATGTCAAGCTCCAAAACTTTGAAAACGAAAGATCGAATTTTGCAGATTAGCCTGCAACTTTTTAATGAACGCGGAGAGCGTGCTGTTACGACCAATCATATTGCAGCTGAGCTTGGGATTAGTCCTGGAAATTTGTATTATCATTTTCGAAATAAGCAAGAAATCATTAAAGAGTTGATGGAGCAATATCAAAAAGAAACTTTGGATATGCTTTCATTACCCGATGACCGTATCGTCAATGCCAATGATAAAATCCGTTATTTCCAAGTGTTGAGCAGTCAACTGTGGGAATATCGTTTTTTACATCGTGATGTCTATCATTTAATTGAAAATAATGAAGATTTTAGAAAGATATATCCCCGTTTTGCCGGTAAAGTGATGCAGCAGGGACAAAAAATTTATCATGCTTTTGTTCAAGCGGGATTGATGCAGATGACAGCATCTGAAATAGAAGCATTGATTATCAATATTTGGATTGTGCTTACCAACTGGACGAACTTTCTTTATATGTCGGGACATTTGAGTGATTCTAATCATTTGGATGAAAAATGGATTTGGCAGGCTTTACGTCAAATGGTGTTTTTAGAAGGTCCTTACTTACGTGGTGAAAGTCGTGAAACCTACGAGCGCTTGTTGGAAAGTTTTGGTTCTTCAGAATTATTTGCAAGTTTATCGGCAGTAAAACACGATTGATGCCGAATCAAGATTGAAAGCTGCTAAAAAAGCGTTAGAATACTCGGCTGTTTTAAACTAATTTATAAGTGATATCCTTCAACATGAACATGACTACTGCCAACACAGCACGTCTACTGATTACTTGTGAAGACAAGCCAGGAATCGTGCAAGCTGTATCGAGCTTTTTGTATCATCAGGGCGCAAACATCACCGCGCTTGATCAATACGCAACTGAAGCTCAGGGCGGGCGTTATTTTATGCGTGTTGAGTTTGAGCTAGACCATTTGCAATCTCGTCGTGAAAGTTTGATTCAGACTTTCGCAAGTAATGTTGCTGAGCGTTATGCGATGCATTGGCGTTTAAGCTTGGTGAGTGACATTAAGAAAGTCGGCATTTTAGTTTCTAAAGTTGACCATGCGCTACTGGAGTTGTTGTGGCGCCATTCGCGTGGTGGCTTGCCTTGTGAAATTACTCAAGTGGTGTCAAATCATGAAGATTTGCGTGAGTCTGTAGAGAACTTTGGCATTCCTTTCCATGTGGTTCCAGTCAATAAAGAAAATAAGCGTGAAGCGTATGCGCAGATTGATGAACTCATGCAGGGCAATGACTTGTTGGTGCTTGCTCGATATATGCAGATTCTTGATGAAGAGTTTGTACAAAAGTGGGAAATGAAGGTGATCAATATCCACCATTCATTCTTGCCTGCGTTTGTTGGTGCAAATCCTTATAAACAAGCCTATGAAAAGGGTGTGAAGTTGATTGGAGCGACTGCACATTATGTCACAGCTGATTTGGATCAAGGTCCGATCATTGAGCAGGATGTAGAACGCGTTAATCATGATTTTACAGTTGAACAATTACGTGAATTGGGTCAGGATGTCGAGCGTAATGTGTTGGCAAGAGCTGTAAAATGGCATCTTGAAGATCGTATTATTGTCGATGGCAACAAGACTGTTGTATTTCAATAATATGTGAATGTTGTTTGATTTTTTAAGATGAAAAAGGGATGTTTTATGCATCCCTTTTTATTTTTTTATTTGTAAAAACGATAAAAAACGCAAAAAAAGCAGTTGCAAATGAAAACACTTCTCATTTATGATTGTTGCACTTTAATTGTTCTATCCGATGAGCTTAATCTGTAAATTGATTGTTTTACAGTTTACTCAATTTTAGGTATTTAGATTCTTATGAGTCAGTTTTCCTCTGCACCACTTCAAACGCCACCACCGATGAAGAAAAAAGTCCTTGTTGCTGTCTTGGCAGTTGTTGTTGGACATGTTGGTGTATTGTGGGGAATCAGCAACATGAAGGCTTTTGAATTACCTCAAATAAAGAAAGAACCTTTAAAAATCAAATTTTTAAAGCTGAAAGAAGATGCTCCACCCCCGCCTCCACCTCCTGTTGAACAGATCAAGCCTAAAGTTAAACCAAAGCCGGTAGAGAAGAAAGTCGAACCGAAACCGGTGGTCAAGCCGAAAGTCATTGAGCAGAAAAAACCTGTGGAAAATGATGATCGGGCAAGAAAGCTTGAAGAGCAAAAACGTCTGGAAGACCAAAAACGTTTAGAGGATCAAAAGCGTTTAGAAGATCAAAAACGCCTAGATGAGCAAAAGCGTTTAGAGGATCAAAAACGTTTGGAGCAACAGAAGCGTGAACAAGAGGAACGTGACCGTCAGCGTCGTGAGCAAGAACAACGGAATACGCCACGTAATGTCAGTGACGGACAGGTATCTTGGAGTCGCAGTCCTCGAATTGCAAAAGAACAGCTACTTAAACTGATGTCACCAGAAGATGGGACAAAAGTTGTGAATTTGGAAATTACTGCAGATGCAAATGGAAATATTACCAATGTCCGTATTATCCAATCGAGTGGTAATTCAAGTTTAGACAGTTACGTTGTTAAACAGACACAATCTGCAAAATTTAAAGCCTACAAAGAAAATGGCACTGGTGTACCATTTAAAATTAGGCAGGATTTTGCGTTGTCAGTCTCTAAAAAATGATTTTTTTTAAGAATTAGGAAATGTGCATATGAACTTTTCAGTTTATTGGCAACATGCTGATGCGGTCAGTAAAACACTGTATTTCGTGTTATTGGCAATGTCTATTGCAACGTGGACTGTGTTCATTTTGCGTATTTTAGGCACGCGTCAACTCAAGCAGGTTGCTCAAGACCATCTCGCTCAAGCGTTGAGTGCATTAAAGGCAAAACTTGCACCACTTGGTTTTGACCAGCGTAAAGCAGTTGCAGAACAAGCTTTGTTACGTCAAATCTCGGTTGAAAAAGCCAGTGCTGAAAAGGGTGTCTCTGTTTTAGGTACGATTGCTTCACTTGCACCATTTGTTGGTTTGTTTGGTACAGTGTGGGGGATTTTCCATGCTCTGGTTGCTGTCGGTAAAAGCGGTCAAGCGGGTCTGGCTCAAGTTGCAACACCTGTTGGTGAAGCGTTGATCATGACGGGTCTTGGTCTTGCGGTCGCAATTCCTGCGGTATTGGCATATAACATTTGTGTGCGTTTCAATCGTACTTTGTCAAATGAATTACAAGATCAGGCACATGGTCTATTGATTGATACAATGTTGCAGCAAGAATCTTCAACGAAAAAAGTTGAAGCTGAGGCGACAAATAAAAGTTTAGTGGGAGGTCAAGCTTAATGGCTTTTCAACTGGGAGAAGACAACGATTCTGGCATGAATGAGATGAATCTCATTCCGCTGATCGATATTATGTTGGTATTGATGATCATCTTCTTGGTGACAGCAACCGTTGCTAACCCATCGATACCGTTAACTTTACCGAAAACCACAGCTGAAGTGAATGCTCCACCTCCTGAAGCCATTACGATTAGTATTAATCAGCAAGGCGAAGTGGCGTGGAATGATCAAATCATCACTTTAGATGAATTATCGAAACGATTTGATGAAGCTGGACAGAAACCTGTTAAACCCGCTGTTCAGTTAAGAGCTGATAAAGAATCGCGTTATGACACTGTTGCACAAGTAATGTCGCGTGCAAGTGAGGCAGGACTCAATGATCTTGCATTTATGAGTGATAATTAACCAAAATTAAGATATTTAAAAAGTTTTTGAAACCTCCCTGATGGGAGGTTTTTTTATACGGATTTAAATCCTCTAAATTTAAAAAAACTTAATCTTTGAGCAAGTCCTGGAATTGACTGTGTAATTTAAGTAACTTTGGGGGAATGGCAAAATTACAATATCCCTGCGCAGGATTACGGGCAAAGAAATTTTGATGATATTCTTCTGCAGGATAGAACGTTGGAGCAGGGCTTAACTCTGTAACTATATTCAGCCCGTCCGCTTTGAGCTGTTCAATAAAGCTTTCAGACTCAACCTTTTGCTGATCATTGAAGTAATAAATGACAGAACGGTACTGTGTACCAATATCATTGCCTTGACGGTTTAACGTGGTAGGGTCATGTATCGCAAAAAATACAGTGAGCAGTTGCTGATAACTGATTTGCTGTTCATTGAAATCAATCAAAATGACTTCAGCGTGATTGGTATCTCCATTGCAAATCGCCTCATAGGTCGGATGGGTTGTATGCCCGCCAGCATAACCACTTAGAACTTTTTGAACACCTTTAAGCTGTAAAAAAACGGCCTCTGTACACCAAAAACAGCCACCACCGAATAAAGCTTGTTGCATTGAGAAATCCTTTTATTATTGAATGGGAAAAAATATGATCTAAATGATCATAGCGTGAAAATTGTGATTATGTCATATCACTATTTCAGGATGGATAAGATGACAACCTTGATTAAGTTGATCGGTCAGGAGAAATTGTAGCTAAATTTAGAATCAAATAAATATAAATAAATTGTCAAAGCTTATGGTATTCGTGTGAGTAAAGGCATTTAAAAAGAATGTGCTCCTAAAAATTGATTTTATACCAACGAGGTTGTTAAGTTTTTTTGTATTCGCTTAAATACTGGGTGGAGTAGGAGAAAAATTAAGTTTTCCTTTTATGAAAATATTTCTTTTCTTCAAAGGATAAGTACGATGTGTAATCGTTATCAAGCATAAGAATGACTTTTTTCTGCATGTATTTTGTAGAAGAAATCAGATTCTTTATGCGTTGTAACTTTTATTATTATTCCATTGGGTAGAATCGCTTTAGTAGCTTGGAGATCTGTTTTATATTTATATATCAATACTTTATTGATCTTCCTACCATGAAATAATAATTTCCATATTGTCAAAATGGCTATACCAGAGAACTTCAATTGCCCCATAATCGACCCACACAGGTAGTACCAATGACATTTTGTTCACCAATTATTTATTTCCTATACAACTAACATACGACATCTTATGTGAAATTCTTAAATTTTATTTTTCATCAATATTTTAAACTTAAGCCATTCCAATAGGTTGAAATGGCTCTTTGGTGATTGTTCATATTCTAAAATCAATCAAGAAATAATGCTTCTCAACGATATTTATCTTAGTGAAACGATTATTATTCGTCGTCTAATAAGTCCATTTGCTTGGCGATTTGGTAAAGATTATTGGAACGATTGCCTGTACGACAGAACATCAGGACTGGCTTTGGAAGCTCATTAAAACGGTTTGCAAACGTTCTCACATCTACTTCTGTAATCTGACCTGCAACCACAGGTAAAAATACATAATCTAATCCCGCGGCACGTGCTGCTTCTTCGATTTGTGCACTGGTAGGCTGTTCTGGGCCACCCTCTAAATCAGGGCGGTTATTGATTACAGACTTAAACCCCTTTTCTGCAACTTGAGCAATATGTTCTGGACCGATTTGACCTGCGAAACCAACATTTTCACTCATTTTGTCACTCCTATATTATTTAGAATCAAATATGCTATATATAATAGCATTAAGCTCAGAACTGAGTTTGGACTACAAAAGATTTATAAAAGAAATATCTATAAAAGATAACGCAATGGAGTGTGTATGTACGCATATACAGTTGAACCACTGTATGTCCCCATCGGGCAAGAAGTTATAGCCGCAGATTTTTATCGTCCTAAAAATTTAAAGAAACCTGCTGTAATCATTATGGCACATGGCTTTGCCTGCCTTAGACAATTCAAATTGATTGCATATGCACAAAAAATTGCCCAAGCTGGTTATGCTGTTGTGTTATTTGACTATCGTTTCTGGGGAGGCAGTACAGGTTTTCCCCGTGAACTTATTTCTTTGCAAAATCAGATGGAAGATTGGAAAACGGTTGTCAATTATGTAGCAACGCAAAAGAAAATAAATTCTAAGAAAATTGTATTGTGGGGAACATCGCTGAGTGGTGGCTATGTACTGAGTCTTGCCAGCGAAATGAAAAATGTTCAAGCGATCATGGTGCAAGTGCCTTATGTAGACGGTGCGGAAACGGCAAAATCTTTCCCGATCCAACAATTGCCTAAAGCTTTAAAAATATCCAGTCAAGATTATATGGGGGCAAAGGTAGGAATGCTTCCTAGAACTCTGCCTGTGGTGCATCCTTATGACCTTTGCTTTATTCCGACCAAAGACAGCTACCATGGTTACATGTCGATTGTACATCCGGACTATTTTTGGAGTGGCGAAGTTCCTGCACGTGTTTTCTTTAATTTAATTCGTTTTAGACCGATTCAGACGGTAAGACGTATAAATATTCCAGTGTTGTTTATTGCATCTAAAAAAGACAGTTTTATTCCGATAGAATCCAGTCGTGAAACGGCAACAAATATCGCACCTTTTGTGCAATATCATGAGTGGGATATGGCACATTTTGATATTTATCACGGGAAATGGTTGGAAAAAGCAATTTTGACCCAATTAGACTTTTTACACCAACATATAGGAGTAAGCTAGATGATCATTGTATGTCCATCATGTGGCGCAAAAAACCGTGTTCCTGAAGATAAGTTGAATGCGCAGCCGAGTTGTGGGCAATGCCATCAGAATCTTATACCGCTTGCTCCAATTGAATTGAATGAACAGAATTTTAGCAATTTTGTGAGTCATAGTGACCTGCCTATTCTGATTGACTTATGGGCTGAATGGTGTGGTCCATGCAAAATGATGGCGCCTCATTTTACGCAAGTGGCGGGGAGTAATCCCAATGTGGTTTTTGCCAAAATTGATACAGAAGCGAATCCACGTTTGAGTAGTGCTTTTAATATTCGAAGCATTCCAACCTTGGTTTTAATGAATAAAACCACGGAAGTTGCTAGAATAAGCGGCGCATTACGGGCTAACCAATTACAAGAATGGTTAGATCAACAATTGAATGCCCTTAAATAATTCATGGGCTCGGAGTTATTGTGTCAGATTCTCATGTAAAACCTGAAGGTACACTGTCTTTACAAACCATCGCAATGCCAGCGGATACAAACTGGAGCGGTGATGTTTTTGGTGGTTGGATTGTTTCACAAATGGACTTGGCTGGCGCAATTCATGCAGAACGTTTTAGTAAGGGACGTTGTGCAACCATTTCAATTAATCAAATGACTTTCCTTGTTCCAGTGAAAGTAGGTGATGTGATTAGTTGTTATACCAAGATTTTAAAAGTAGGCAATACTTCCATTCAGATGCAGATTGAAGTGTGGGATAGTCACGACAGTTCTCGCGCTGCCAAACGTGTGACAGCAGGTGTGTTTACTTTTGTTGCTGTAGACGTTACAGGCAACAAACGGCAAATTCCTGAAGATGTAAAACAAAAGCATCTCGCATCACAAACGGCCTAATGGCTATAAAAAAATCCCAACATGTTTGGGATTTTTTTATAGCCTCGGAAAAGTATGTATTTGCTGTTTTAAAACATGGTGTTTTGATTGGCACTTGTTTCAGGAACGGGTTGCCGTACGTCCCAATGCTCAACGATCTTGCCATTTTCAAGTCTAAAAATATCAATGATTGCAACACCACGATCTTGTGTATTCAGTGTTGAGTGTACGTGTAAGAACACTAAATCTCTTTCGGCAACTGCACGCTTAATGACATTTTTTGCTTCAGGATTGTCTTGGAAATATTGAGTAAAGTAATTTACAAATGGTGCTTTGCCATCAGGGACACGTGGATTGTGTTGAATATATTGATCACCAATATAACGATCAGCATAGGTTTTGACTTGATGTTTCTGAAACACACCTTCATAAAAATCAGTCACAATGGCTTTGTTTTTTTGCGCCTGTTGGGTTGCAATCACAGATGTCGAATTGTTTTTAAGATCAGCTGAGACTTGGTTTTGAGTGCATGCTGTAAGAAATAATATGGGGCTTAGTATGAGCGTCAGTCTAATTAATTTAGTGGAAATATCGGATTTCATGATTATTCTCAATATTTAAGATGATGTTCAAACATCATCTTGATGAGTAAATATTGATGAGTATAGTGATTAATCGTCTTTCGTTCGGGGGAATTTAGTAAACTCTATACTTACTGAACAGTAAGTTTTATTTACATTTACTTATTTTTCAGGCGATCTTTAGATACCCATGCCCAAACCATTTGGCATTCTACAGGTTCTTTTCCAGATTCATCCATAATCGTAACTGGAACTAGCGTTTCACCCTTTTCAGAAGTTTGCATTTCTAAAATCTGTTCAGGACTAAGGGTTGCTGTCGCTGTCATATCTCCCTTAGATGGACGTTTATAGTCAATATGCATACTTTTGATCAATACAATTGAGCTATCAGGAACATTCATTCCTGTCACAAAGCCTGTTGCTGTTTCTGCAATTAATGCCATCGCCACAGCATGTAGTTGACCGATATGATTTTGCATAGCGCGATGGTTCTTGATTTCCACCACAACTTTTGAAGAGCTAACCTCTAGGTATTTAATATTGGCTGTGCCAACCATAGGGACAACTCGACCAAAGGCTTTACTCCAGAGCGTACTACGAATGCCTTTAGGGAATTTAGAAGTCGCTTTTACAAGTTTAGATAAACGATTGGTCTGAGTCATGTCTTAACCTATAGGGCTATTAAAGACTTTAGTCTTTGAAGTTGTTAAATTGTAAAGGTACACCGAACTGTTGTTCTTTTAAAAACGCCATAACTTGCTGTAATGTATCGCGCTTTTTATCCGTTACACGAATCTTGTCACCTTGGATAGAAGATTGCACTTTGACACCGCTTTCTTTAATGGCTTTATTAATTTTTTTTGCGGTATCTGAGTCAAGTCCATCTTTGAGTTTGATCACTTGAACAACATTTTTACCGGAAGCGGTCATCTTTTGAGGATCAAGCGCCTGAATATCAACTTTACGTTTAAAGAAATGATTTTCAAGCATGCTGTAAACCTGCTCACATTGGAAATCACTTTCAGTTGAGATTTTTATCTCTTTGGCTTTTTCATTGATTTCGATAGAAACATCCTGTCCGCGGAAGTCGAAGCGTGTAGCAATTTCTTTTTGAGTGTTTTGAACCGCATGATTAACTTCAAAAATCTCTAATTCTGAAACAATATCGAAAGATGGCATAGTTTAGACCTTTACAAATAGAAAGAATATCTGAGATGCTAGGGATGTTTTCTTCATTTGCCAAGTGTTGTTTACATCAAAGGAGTGCACAATGATCCGTAAATTAGAAATTACAACATTTGAGTTCCCAGAAGATGCCGTAATCTGGGATGTTCGTGACGCAAAAGCCTTTGCCGAAGGTCATGTGAAAGGTGCTGTAAATCAGCCCATCGATAGCCTAAATGCAGAGATTTTGACTCAAGTGAATTCGGATCAGTCCATCTACATATTATGTGGTGGTGGAAGTAAGGCACCTCGTGCTGCTGAAAAATTAGAAAGTTTAGATGGTTCTCGCGATTATGTCGTGCTTATGGGCGGTACTCGTGCTGCACGTGATGCAGGCTTACCATTGGAACAAGGTTCGTAAAAAAGCGCCGAAAGGCGCTTTTTTATTGCCAGTAGCTGTGATTAACGATCAACATTATTTGGCTTGAAGTATGGTTTCTTTGGTTTTAGTTTTTTATTGAAACGTTTGACATCCAATTTTCTCAAAAGCGTTTCTGGCACAGGGCAAGCTTCATTTAAAATCATGGCAATCAAAACTTCACTACACAGCGGTGCAAATAAAAAGCCTTTAGAACCCAGTCCTGAAAAAGTATAAATTTCTTTGTCTGTTTCAACTTTTCCGAGTAATGGGAAATAATCCAAACTCTGCGCACGTACAGATGCACGACCATGCCATTGCTCTACAGGTAGGAGTGTTTCTGCATATTGTGGAAATACACTGTGGATAAGATCATAGTTATGCACATGGTCTTCAATCAATACTTCACTATCTTCTCGTTGTGGATAGAAAGAAGCACCCAGAATCAATTGTTGGTCATCAAGCTGCATGCAATAACCACCATAGCTATAGGCATGTTTGGGATTGAGTTTATTTGAACTGTTGTTGAGCCAGCTTACTTGTCCGCGGATCGGTTTGAGAATGGGAAAGTGTTCAAAAAATTGCCGGCTGTTTTTGGCACAGCAAACAATCACATGATCAAAATCGCCCAGATGGCTGTGCTGATGATTGCATAAGGTCAATCGATGAACATTTGATTGAGTAATGTTTTCGATTTTTGCATATTTTAACTGAATCAGAGGATGTTCAAGAATTTGGTCTTTGAGTTGCTGTGGATAGACTGAACCTGCTTGAGTCAGCTGTAAACTTTTGAATTGAGTGCGCAGATCAAGTTGTTCCGCTGTTTGCGCTTTAAGTAAATTTTGAGGATATTCATTCGCTAATTGAAGTAATTCATCAGGATTTTTTTGTGCAAGTTGCTGAACGGCAATCGGACGAAACGCGTTAAAATTTCGATAATGACGAAGTGCATGTTGCCAAGACAAAGTCATTAAATGTTCTGCACTCTGTTCAATCGGGCTGAGTTTGGGATTGAGTAGGGCCAAAGGGTTACCGGATGCACCTGCTAAGGGGGCTGATTGCTCATAAATCGTGACTTGATGTCCGCGTTGGGCAAAACCCCATGCACAACTTAATCCTGCAATTCCTGCCCCGATAATTGCAATTTGACGTTGATTGGAAGATTGCGATGGATGCTGTCGATAGTCTTGTTCTATACGCTGAATGGAAAAATCTTCAGATGCATTCCAAACAGCTTTTAACATCTCGCGCTTATGTCCAAAACCACGTGGTCGCGAAATGCTGATGCCATGCTCTGTTAAACCGCGTTTCAATACACCTGCAACACTGAACGAGGCAAATGTAGTCCCAGGATCAGAAAGTCTGATGAGATGATTTAACACATTGGCTTCCCACATGTCAGGATTGCAGGAAGGTGCAAAACCATCTAGAAACCATGCATTAACGGGGTGTGTTTTGGCAATAACGGGAAAAACATCATGCGCATCACCTAACCAAAGATCAATTGAAAACCGTGATTCGGGAAAGTTTAAACGATGACATCCTGCGATCGGCAATGGATATTGTTCAATTAATTGCTGTGAAAAAACCTCGAGTTCCGTCCAGACCGCTAAAGCACGGCTTAAATCTGGTTTAGACAGCGGAAACTTTTCTACACTGATCACATGTAAGTGGCTGTGATTATCAGGGCGTACCTGTTGCCAAAGTTGCCATAGCGCTAAAATATTGAGTCCGGTACCAAAACCTGTCTCACCTACACAAAAATATTCAAAGTCACCCAACGCTGCAAGGCGTGTTGCAAGATCATTACCATTTAAAAATACGTGTCGTGTTTCAAGCAGTCCATTGTCTTTCGAAAAATAGACATCACCAAATTGTTTAGAAATTGGAACTTCAATTCCATCAATGCATTGCCAATCTAGATCGGCAGTTTGAATGGCATTTGACAACGTAGATTACCTTTTTAAAATTGAATTGCTAGGAGTTGATCTTTTAGATCATGAATATTTTAATGGCTCAATTTTACGACAATCGATGGCATATCGACTTGATCGTTGAGAGTTTGATTATAAACACAATGGACTGATTTAATTAAAAAACGAATACCATGGTCTGTCAAAAATACCCTGCAGATTGAGAGTCTTGTTTAAAACCAGCATACAATCGAAATGAACTATTTTGCCCAAAACGCAAATATCAAAAGTTACTGTAATAAGATTTTGATCAGAATTTTATCTCGTGATCTATCTGATGATATTGGAAATATTTGAGCAAAACGTATCAGGTCAATGATTTACCACTGGCGACGACGTTTGGTGTAGATATAACTTGCAATTAAAAAGCCAAGTAATACCCCAACGGCAATCGTTGCTGCACCATATAAAAACATTTGCGCACTTTGTTCGCTTTGTAAGACTTGAACTTGTACCCCAAGATTATCATTTTTCAGCTGCAGTTCTTGGTTTTGCGCCAATGCTTCTAAATTGGCTTTTTCAAGCTGCTGTAAACGTGTTGCCTGGTCTTTGACTAAAGCCTTGACTCTAGCTTCTTGGGATGCTTTTTCTTTAACGATTTGTTCTGCTGTTAAAGGTTTATTTTCTTGCGCCTGTGCTTGGGTCTGAGTCGTGGCATTTGCACCAGCAACAGCAGGAATAATATTCGGTTTAGGAGGCGCGACAGTTGGATTCGCCTGAGAGGAAGGCGCTGCTGCCGTTGCTTGAGTTGTGGGTGCCTGTGTTGGCTCTGCCCATAACATAGGGGAGAGCAGTATCGTAGAACTTAAAGTCAGACGAAGTAAGCTTTGGACGACAACGCGCATTTTGTTATCCCTTAGGTAAGGCTTTATTGAATGGCTTAACATCGATATGACGATAAATTCCTTCTTTAAGGAAAGGTTCGTCTTGTAACCATTCATCTAAAGCCTCACGGCTGTCAAAATCAAGAATCATCGTACTGCCATAAAAACCCGCCTGTGGATTTTCACGATCAACAGGCATCGCTCCAGCAACAATAACGCGACCTTCTGCATCTAATTTTTCTAGTCGAGCCAAATGCTGTGGACGTATAGCTAGACGTTTTTCTACTGTACCTTCTTGATCAGTACACGTAATTACAAATAATGGCATGATATTTCTCAATTTTTCTAAAACACTTTATTCGTCGCCTGACTTGAAGTGTTTTCGTAATATAACAAACTGGATAATGATAAAGGAAAACATCACAATCATGTCACCAAATGCTGTAAATTCTCCCCAATATTTGCCACCTGCAAATAAAAAAGCAAAGAAGACATGTAAACCTGACATCACAATGAACATCGCTGCCCAAGCAAAGTTTAAATTTTTCCACCCCTTTTCAGTCAGCTCTAAAACAGGACCAAATAATCGTTGAATGAGTGGTTTTTTATCTTTACCAAAATAAGGTGAAAGTAAGAAAGCACCTGCAAAAACTAAATTTAAAATCGCAGCTTTTAAGCGAATATAGAAGTCATCACTTAACATTAACGTGATTCCCCCAAAAATCACCGTCATGAACAAAACAAACCATTGCTGTTTATCTAAACGGAACTTTTGTGAAATAAACAACGCACCATAGACAACAAGCATTGAAATAATCAAACCTGTTGTTGCGACGAGAATGTTATTGTTATTTACACCACCTGTTGAGCCGATCAACTGGAGTAAGGGATGATCTACATCTTTAGGATCAACCGTTTTGTATAAATAAAAGAAAATTATGAGGGGCACAAAGTCTAAAAGTGCTTTCATGTTAAAGTATCTAGTCTGTTCAGGTTGATGGGATAGTATAAAAGATGCAAGGCATAGATTTACATACTCACAGTAATATTTCTGATGGAACTTTAACACCAGCATTACTGGTTGAAGCTGCCATCGAGAAAGGCATACACACGCTTGCATTGACGGACCACGATAGCATGGATGGCTTAATACAAGCTGAACAATTTGCAAAAAATCAACCAATTCAAATCATTTCAGGTGTAGAAATCTCGAGTCAGTGGTCTAGACCTGCCACAAAAAAGAGTTATGGCGTGCATATCGTTGCACTCAATATGCAAAATCCTGAACCATTGCAACAGCTTTTAACTGCACAGAAAAAGATTCGGGCTGAGCGGGCAAAGGAAATCTGTGATTTATTGATTCCTTTGATTCAACAAGATATTTATGCCGATGTTGTGGCAAAAGTAGATGGGGAGCCTGATCGAATTACACGCACGCATATTGCCAAGACTCTGGTTGAAAAAGGCATTGTACAGCGTGCTCAGCAAGCATTTGATAAATATATCAAGGAAGGCAAGAAAGCTTATGTGAAGTTTGATGGTTTAGGTTTGGCAGAAACTATTCAGGTGATTCATGAAAGTCAGGGCTTCGCGGTATTGGCACATCCAACACGCTATGATTTATCTGCAACCAATATTCGTTTTTTAATTGAATTATTCGCTCAACATGGTGGCGATGCGGTGGAACTTCCACCTGCGATTGAAAGCGCTTCTACACGCCAAATGGTTGATCGAATGATTGCAGAACATGGTCTCAAGGTTTCAGTCGGGAGTGATTTTCATGGAGAGAACATGCCTTGGATTAAATTGGGCAATATTCCACGCGTAAAAGAAGGGCAAATCGGGATATGGGAAAGTTTTCGATAATAGCTGGGTCTGAAAACTTAAATATCCTGATGAGGATTGCTTTGATGAATTAAAAAATCCCTCTCGTGAGAGGGACTTGATTTTGATTGAACATCAATCTTCTTTTTCAGTATAGGGATTTTCGAAGCCAAGTTTGTTTAAGATCTCGATTTCCAATGTTTCCATTTCTTCGGCATCTTGATCTGAAGTTTCATGATCATAACCCATCAAATGCAATGTTCCATGAACCAACATATGGGTAAAATGTTCAATCGGCGTTTTTTGCTGCTCGATGGCTTCTTGCAACACTACAGGAATACAAATGACTAAATCACCTAAAGGTAATGCATCCAACAGCGGTAGGACTTCTTCAGGGATATCACTTGGAAAAGACAGCACATTGGTGGGTTTGTCTTTTTTTCGATATTCAGCGTTTAACTGATGGCTTTCGTCATGATCTACGCAAGCGATTCCAATTTCACAATCTTGATCAACTTCGATATGACGTAAAGTGGTTTCAATGACTTTCTTTAAATAGGCACGTTTGAGCACTAGAGTTGGTGCTTCAAACGATTGTTGTAACGATAAGCTAAGTTTCAAAAACAGTCCTTAAACATTTTCCTGATTTGAAGCAGTTGCATCAAGGTGTTGAGCATCTGCCGCAGAATCATTTTCAGCAATTAAGGCTTCCTGACGTGCTTTACGTTCAGCACGTGCTTCAGCACTTAAACGATATTGTTCACTGTCCCATCCTTCATAAGCTTCGACGATTTTCTGTACCAGCTGATGACGAACCACATCTCGAGAATGGAAACGTGTGATATGAATTTCCTTGATTTTTTCGATGATTCGTAAGGCGTGTGCCAGACCAGACTGTTGTCCTCGTGGTAAATCGACCTGTGTAATATCACCTGTGATGACTGCACGAGAACCAAAACCTAATCGCGTTAAGAACATTTTCATCTGTTCTGGCGTGGTGTTCTGAGCCTCATCTAAAATCACGAATGAGTGGTTTAATGTTCGACCACGCATATAGGCAAGTGGTGCGACTTCAATGACTTGGCGTTCGATAAGTTTTGCAACTTTTTCAAAGCCAAGCATCTCATAGAGTGCATCATAGAGTGGACGTAAATAAGGGTCGATCTTTTGACTCAAGTCACCCGGTAAAAAGCCCAATTTTTCGCCAGCTTCAACAGCAGGGCGAACCAAAAGAATACGTTGAATTTCGTTGCGTTCGAGCATGTCGACAGCGGCAGCAACGGCAAGATAGGTTTTCCCTGTACCCGCAGGACCGATCCCGAAAGAAATATCACTTTGTAAAATGCGTTGTACATAACGCTTTTGATTGGCACCACGAGGATTAATTCGACCTTTACGGGTTTGCAGCCAGACTTCATCTAAGCCTGTGTGCTCATTGTCCGAAAGGTCTTCTTGTAACTCGCGGTCAGTTTGACTGCCTTGAATCATTAAATGGATGGTATCAGCACTGATTTCTTGAGAGAGTTCAGCCTCAGCATGCAAACGCTGCAATAAGCCTTCAACTCTCTCCAGTGCTTCTAATTCACCATCTATATAAAAGCTGTCACCACGGTGTGAAATACTGACATTTAAACGTTGTTCGATTTGTTTCAGATGACCGTTATAAGCACCAAGCATGCTTTTTAAACGTTCAACTGAAATACCTGGAAAAGCTACTGTACGTCGAATCGCTGCAGTCAAGAGATATCCTTTTTAAAAGTAAAGTCTATACCCTTACATTACGCCACGTCAGGCTCAAGATTCAAGAGTTCTCCGTAAACTAAATTTAAGGTCTTAATCTCCGTAATCTCAATCTCTGCAAAGCGTCCGACCCAAGAGGCATCACCTACAAATGTTACTAAACGTGTATTGTCGGCTGTACCCACCAATAAATTTGGATCTTTGTTCGAAACATTCTCAACCAAAACGCGTTGAATAGTGCCCAACATAGCATCTGTTTTACGGATACTGGATTGCTTAATCCAATGCTGAACTTTGGCTAAACGTTCCTTTTTCACTTCATCAGGTGTGTCATCTGGTAATTCAGATGCAGGTGTGCCTGGACGCTTTGAATATACAAAACTATAAGAATGGTCAAAGTCTAAATCTTGGATAAACTGATAAGTCTCTTCAAAATGCGTATCTGTTTCCCCCGGAAAACCGATGATGAAATCTGAAGATAAATGCATATCTGGGCGAACTTTACGAAGTTTGGCAATTTTTTCGATATAAACATCAATGGTGTGATTACGTTTCATCGCTTGTAATACATCATTTGAGCCACTTTGCACGGGTAAGTGCAAATGTGAAACCATTTGTGGTAAGTCGCGATAGCATTGGATCAAATCGTCATTAAATTCGAGCGGATGTGAGGTGGTATAACGTAAACGACCAATACCTGGAATTTCTGCAACAAGACGCAATAAATCTGCGAATGTGCAAATTTCGCCTTCAAAGGTCTCACCACGATAACCATTCACATTTTGACCCAGTAGGCTAATTTCACGCACACCTTTTTCAGCCAAACCTGCAATTTCTGCCAAGACATCATCCAGAGGACGAGATACTTCTTCACCACGTGTGTAGGGAACTACACAAAATGAACAATATTTCGAACAGCCTTCCATGATAGAAACGAATGCTTTGTAGCCCTCTACGCGCGGTTCAGGCAAAAAGTCGAACTTTTCAATATCAGGGAATGAAATATCTACCAGCTTGATTTTATCTTTTTTAGGTTTTTCGATTTGATCAACGTGTTGATCCAGCATTTGCGGTAAACGGTGCAAAGTTTGTGGACCAAAAACCATATCAACATAAGGCGCACGTTTTTGGATGTTGTCGCCTTCTTGTGAAGCCACACAACCACCAACACCAATCACAAGATCAGGATTTTTTTCTTTGAGTTTGCGCCAGCGTCCTAATTCTGAAAATACTTTTTCTTGCGCTTTTTCACGGATTGAACAGGTATTCATCAGTAGAATATCTGCATCACTTGGATCGCTTGTGAGCACATAACCATGTGAGTCGCCTAAAAGATCTGCCATACGGTGACTGTCATACTCATTCATCTGACACCCTTGCGTTTCGATATACAGTTTTTTAACTGTACCGTCGGCTGGGGTGTGCTGTGGCTGGGTTACAGTGTTTTCTGAGGCAGCTTTGGCACCATTTGGAATGAAGGTTTGAACCGTCATGGAGGGGTCTATCCTATGAATAAAGGGAATTTAAAATTCGCATTGAGTTTGTTATTTTAACAGACTCGCAAAAGGCGCGCCATTTTACAGCATTTAAATGGAATTCAGGGAAATATTTAAGCAAGATTGGTATGTTAGCAACTATAGAGAGGGCGTAAATGAAAAAATCAAAAAAGGGAATAGATTATTAATGATGAATCATAAGGTTACATAACACAACAGTAGAAATGGATTAGAATAATTAAACTAGGCACAAATAAGTGCATCGGCAAGTTAAGGCACATCATGCAGGTTGAGAGAAAAACGGTGTTAAAGCAGCAACTTAAGCAAAATAAATTAAAACTTTATCTTTTAGGCGCAGTTGCATGCACAAGTCTGCAAGTGGCTTATGCGGCTGAAGAGCAGTTCAATGATGCTTTGCGTAATGCGAATAATGCGAGTGCTTTAGAACAGTACCGAGTTTCAATGCAAAATGATGCTTTAGGTTATTATCCTGAATATTGGATGCTGAATGCTAATCTTGCTTTTCAACCTGCTGGCAATATTATTAGTTTTGCACAGCGCTACCCACAATCGGCAATGGCTGAAAAGTTGGCAGCAGATTATGTCGAAGAAAAAGTCAAACAAGCTGACTTTTCAAGTGCGCAACCTGTATTGCAATATGTAACTAATCCAGATCAGGCAGAACGTTGTGCCGTTGCTCAAGTTCGTGCCAAAACTGGGGATTCATTGGTTTTTGCAGAGTTTAAAGATGTTTGGCTTGCAACCAATACTCAACCTGAGTCATGTAATGGTTTGGGGCGCATGATGCTGTCTAGCCCACTCATGACTACACAAGATCGTCAACAACGTCTTTATGCGCAATTAAGAGCAGGGCAATCTGGTCTAGCGATTGCGACAGCCCAATCAATCGGTATTAATTTATCATTAACGCAAATGAACCAGATTCAAGCAAATCCGCTCAACTACTTATGGTCAGCGCCGAAAACGAATGTGCAAGATTATGCTTATTTGGTTTATGCATTGGGACGTGCCGCAGATACGGATTTAACCAGTGCTTTACAGTCTGTGCCTAGGTTGGTTCAAGGTGTGCCTGAAGATGTGCAAAAATATCTTTATCGTACGGTGGGCTATATTGGTGGTACAACCGTCATGAAAAATAATTTTAATCGTGAAGTGTTGCAAAATTTTGATGCCAGTTATGGTGTACCTTTTAGCGCTGAAGAAGCTGAAGTTTATGCACGCCAAGCGATACGATTTGGTTCGTGGGAAAGTGTAATTCGTGCGATTGACAGTATGAGCGTAACGCAAAAGCAAGAAGATCGTTGGCAATATTGGTTGGCTCGTGCATCTGAACAACGTAATGATGCGCAATCGAAAAGAGCAGCACGAGAGATTTACCAGCGTTTGGCAATGTCGGGTGATGACTATCACAATCTACTTGCTAAAGATCATTTGGGGCAAAAATATAATGATAGCCCCGCAAGAGAGCAGCCCTCGACAGACGATCAACAACGTTTAAATAGCGATATTCATTTCCGTCGTGCGTTTACTTTACGCAATATCAATGCACCGGCAACCTATACCAATAGAGAGTGGAATTGGGCAGTACGTCAGGCATACTTGAAGCATGATGATGGATTGCTGCTTGCTGCAGCAAAACGTGCAACAGATATGGGGTGGTATGATCGAGCAATTTATGCCGCTGAACGTACAGAGAAAAAGCATAATTATACCTATCGTTATGCAACGCCACATCAATCTCTAGTCGTGAGTCACAGCCGGAATGCAGGGATTGATCCTGCTTGGGCATACGGGTTAATGCGCCAAGAGAGTCGTTTTGTTACAGCTGCCCGTTCACATGTTGGCGCAGGCGGTTTAATGCAGATCATGCCAGGCACGGCAAAATTAGTGGCGAGACAGATGGGTGAAACGTATAATCCGGCTGCACTCAGTGATGCCAATACCAATATTCGTTATGGTACTTTCTATCTGTCGATGATTCATGGGCAATTAAGTAGTAATCCTGTGTTGGCAACAGCAGGTTATAACGCAGGACCAAATCGTGCTAAGCGTTGGCAACCTGATTATCAAAATCTTTCAGCAGATCAGTATACGGAGTCTATTCCTTTGAATGAGACTCGTGACTATGTAAAAAATGTGATGACCAATGCAGCGCATTATGGAATTTTATTAGGGCAAGGACCTCAAGCTATTGAAAGTCGTATGCCTGTGATTCCAACTCGTGTATCGCAATAATCGCTTTGAACTTGGATGAAACTTTGTTGGTAAATCAATGATTTTCAATATCTTGCGTAAATTAAAGAAGTTTTGCATGGCATTGACTGTATGCTGTGCAGGATTTTTTTTGGTCAATGTGCCGTTACATGCAGCACCGCAATTACAAGGTTATGTGATGCAGGTGCAATTGACGCCAGCGGTTTGTGCATTAGATTCGTCAAAGCAAAGGCAACGTAAGTGTCTGGAAGGCTATTCATTGACCATTTCGGGTTTATTGCCTGAAACAACTGAACGCAATTGCACAACCAATAGTTCTGCCAGTTTAACGCCATTACAGGCAAAAGTTGTTGCACGAGTAATGCCAGAGGAAAATGCCCGTATCCAACTGTGGCGGAGTGTGGGTGGTTGTGTACCGATGAATGCGAGTCAGTATTTTAGAACAGTGATCAATTTGGCTGATCGGCTTAAAATTCCTGCAGATTTAACCAGTTCCGAAAGTAAAAGCGTTCAGCATAATGCCTTAAAAACACAATTTGTGAGATTAAACCCGGGAATGAACAATGACAGTATTCGCTTTACTTGTCAGAGTTCATCATCAAGTCCTGTATTAACTGAAGTTCAAGTGTGTTATCGGGTCAATGGGCAGTACAAACAATGCTCGAATCATATTGTTTCAAATTGTCCAAATACATTCTCCATCAAAGGGACATACTAGTCGCTGTGGGTATTTTATATTGTGGGTCTTGTTATCGCTAAAAAGCAGATATAGTCACCCACACAGCTGAATTGTCGATAGAACCCATTCTTTTTGAGATATTTTATTTATATTTCCTATCATACTTTTGTTGAAATTCATTCTCTTTTACATGCAAGTGTCAAAGGATTGGAGTACAATCTTTGCCGTTTATGATAATTCGATTAAAACGGATTTAACCGTTTAATCACATTAACGATCCTCATTGGAGATAATTACATGAAGCAACCTGTTCGCGTTGCCGTTACTGGCGCAGCTGGTCAAATCGGTTACAGCTTATTATTCCGTATTGCTAGCGGTGAAATGCTTGGTAAAGACCAACCCGTTATTTTGCAATTGTTAGAAGTTCCATTTGAGAAAGCTCAAGCTGCGCTTAAAGGCGTAATGATGGAATTAGATGACTGTGCTTTCCCATTATTGGCTGGCATGATCGGTACTGATGATCCAAAAGTTGCATTTAAAGATGCTGACTACGCGTTATTGGTTGGTTCACGTCCACGTGGTCCTGGTATGGAACGTGCTGACTTGTTGAAAGTGAACGGTGAAATCTTCATTGGTCAAGGTCAAGCACTTAATGAAGTAGCAAGCCGTGATGTAAAAGTTCTTGTTGTAGGTAACCCTGCAAATACAAATGCTTATATCGCAATGAAATCTGCTCCAGACCTTCCGGCGAAAAACTTTACTGCAATGTTGCGTCTTGACCACAACCGTGCGTTAACTCAAATTGCTCAAAAAGCTGGTGTTGCTGTAGCGGACATCAAAAATCTTACAGTTTGGGGCAACCACTCTCCAACAATGTATGCTGACTACCGTTTTGCAACTGCAAATGGCGAAAACTTGAAAGACAAAATCAACGATGCTGACTGGAATGCAAATGTATTCCTTCCAACAGTTGGTAAACGTGGTGCTGCGATCATTGAAGCGCGTGGTCTTTCTTCTGCTGCTTCTGCTGCAAATGCTGCAATCGACCATATGCGTGATTGGGCACTCGGTACAAATGGCGAATGGGTAACGATGGGTATTCCTTCAGACGGTTCTTATGGTATTCCTGAAGGCGTAATCTACGGTGTTCCAGTGACTTGTGAAAATGGCGAATACAAACGTGTTGAAGGCTTAGAAATTGATGCATTCAGTCGTGAACGTATGGACAAAACTCTTCAAGAGCTTGAAGAAGAGCGTGCTGCAATTGCGGATATGCTTAAATAATTAAAAATTTAATCTGTTTCAGATGAATTTTGAAAAGCACTCTATTTAGAGTGCTTTTTTATTGGTTAAATCTGGCACAGTACAATGCGACAATGTGCGTTAAAGCATGTTTTGATTGATTTTTAATCACAATTTGAAACAAGAAAACTAAAATTGAAACTATCTTTTATCAGGTCTTTCTTATAAGTTAATTGTATATCTAATGACAAATAAACTTATATAAGGAGGGCGATATGCTCAGGACGAACAAACCATCCTTAGAGTTACTGTTTTCTCAACTGGGTTTAGCCAATAGTGCAGCAGCGATTGAACTTTATGTGCGTACGCATCAGCTACCTGCAAATGTTTCATTGCATGAAGCGCCATTTTGGAACAAATCTCAGCGTGATTTATTAATCAGCCATTTGGTGCAAGATGATGATTGGGCAATTTGGATTGATGAGTTAAACCAGCAACTCCATTTAGATGCATATAAACTACAAACAGCTTAAAGCTTTTAACTTTTCCCAAGTGCAACAAAAAGATGGCTACATTAGCCATCTTTTCTTTTGGAGGGTTACGATTTTATATCATGTCATGATGACCATAGACCCAATGCTTAGTGCAATTTACTTTGAATCATTTGACTAAACCAGGCTTCATTTCTGACAGGTTTGAAAGCATGATGTTGTCGAAGTAGCGCTAAATCAAAATCTGCGGTTTTGATATATTTATTTAACCAATGACGGGTTAAGGCAAAATCTTGCTTACTTACACAGGCATAAGCCAACATAAAGTAAATATCAGCATGTTCATGTTGCGTCATCGGTTTTAAAATTTGTTGAGTGATCAAGGCGTAACGCGATTCTTTGGTCAGTTCAAAGTAAATCATATAGGCTTTGGCCAAATGCAAAGAAAGCTGTATGTACAATGACATTGGCATTTCTTCGTATTCCAAACGCGCAGTTTCAAGTAATACAATCGCTTCTTGTAGGAAGTGAATTTGTTCCTGCTTTGAATGACTTTGCGTGACTAACTGTAAACGTAGATCACCACGTTCAAGTGCAAGTTCAGGGGTATTGCCTGACAAATACAATTGATCAGTTTCACCAATGCGCGAGATGATTTGTTTTGTATTATCAAACATATGCTGAATCCTCTTAATTTCTACACTCTATTATGAGGTCTATTTCAATAATTTAAAGCTGATGGATTTGAGATAGAGCGTTGCACTATTGAACACTCAAGACCAAAATGTCGAAATCTATTCAATAAGCCTACAAGCTTTTATAACCCAAATAACCGGCAATATGGCTGATCTTTGGACTAAACAAACTAAACAACTTACAGGATATGAGAGTCACTTCTGAGCCATGCGGTAATTGAAAGTCGTTGATGTTTAGCTTCAAGGACTTCATGTAATAAGTCACTTTGGAACAAGGCGATTCGATTAGGTTTGGGTTCTAAAATATGCCATACATTGTTTTTGTCTAGTAAATGTAATTTGCCCCCCCAGTCATCCTGCCATTCATCATGCAAATAATAGACTGTAGAAATCATACGACCATTTTTGCCTTGAGGATTATCTCGATGCAAGGCGTAAAACTCGCCTGCGTTATAGCATGCAAAATGTGCTTCAACCTCTTTAATTCCCAAATAAAATGCAGCATTGAAAATTTGAGAGAGTTGCTGAAGCGTATGGATATGATGTTGAGCAATTTCTAAATCCTCGTTGATCCATAAAATATGATCACTGCGAATCTTGCTGATTACACCATTTTGAATTGCTGCATCACGGAAACGATTTAGATTTTCAGTACACTCTTTAATCAGTTGTTGTACATAGTCTGCTGGGTATGCATGGTCAATAACGGTAAATCCATGTTGATCTAAATCATCAAGAATTTGATCAACATTCCATGACTTTGGGAGAGAAAGAGCTTCCATAAATGACCAAAAAATAGTGTTTGAAGGGCTGTTGCTATATTAGAACAAACGATGGGCAGTGAAGAAATATTTTTTCGTGTTAAAATAACCATTGAACTCAGGAATTAATCGAAACATGAATTACCGTCACCATTTCCATGCAGGCAACTTTGCCGACGTCATGAAACATGTGTTATTGCTTCAACTATTGACACGTCTAAATACTAAAGACAAACCCTATCGTTATATCGATACACATGGTGGTGCGGGCAAATACGATTTATCCACATCAGAAGCGCAAAAATCAGGTGAATTCCTGACAGGTATTCACAGGCTCGTTAAGCTTGATGATTCAATCAAGCGCAATGCCCCAGAAGGTGTAAAACAATATCTGAAAGTGGTTGAAGATATGCGAGCAGGTGCTGGAAAAGGCGCTTATCCAGGTTCACCCTGGTTCGCACTTGAAGCAATGCGAGATATAGATAAAGCGACCATTTTTGAAATGCAGCGTGATGTGTTTCAACAATTGTATTTCAATATTCGCGATAAACGTGCGGGTTTACATGAACGTGATGCATATGAAGGTCTTTTAGGGGTAATTCCACCGAAAGAAAAGCGTGGTTTGGTCATGATTGATCCACCGTATGAGCTTGAACGTAAAGATTTTCCACAGTTGGTTGAATTAATTGCTGCTGCCCATAAAAAATGGTCTACGGGGGTATTTGCAATTTGGTATCCAATCAAAGATCGTGCCATGATTGAGCGTTTTGAAAAGAAAATGATCAAAACGGGTATCCGTCGTCAGTTGATTTGCGAAGTTTGTGTATGGCCTGATGATACCCCTGTTGGCTTAAACGGCTGCGGATTGTTGGTCATCAATCCACCATGGAAATTCTCTGAAGATGCTGATGAAGCACTACAATGGTTATTCCCTCATTTACGTATGAGTGAAAATGGTGGACATGCAGCAGTACGTTGGTTGGTGGGCGAGTAGTTCATTTATAGCGATAGCTAGAAAAATGATGCGAATTACAAATTATGACGAAATAATTTGAGTAATTCGCATCAATTTCACTTAGAAATGAATGTGATAAAATCTTAGGTGAGATATCAACCGCTCCAAAATAAGAGCCATAGATAGGATTCAAAAATGACAAATATAAATAAACCAGAAAGCCCAAACTCTTCGAGCCAGGACCTTGGATTTGATGGCATCACTTTTGAGGTTGAAGAGGAAGAGCATACCCATGAAGGTCAAAAAGTAAAACGTCGCGGAATCTATTTGTGGCCGAACTTGATTACAACATCAGCATTGTTATCAGGCTTTTATTCAATTATAGCCAGTATGAATGGTGATTTTACTCAAGCGATTTATGCCATTTTCCTTGCAGCATTATTTGATGGTCTAGACGGTCGGGTGGCTCGTGCAATTGGTGCACAAAGCGCTTTTGGTGAGCAATTTGATTCACTCTCCGACTTACTGGCGTTTGGAGTTGCACCTGCTATTTTGATGTATAGCTGGAGTATGCATGATTTAGGACGAATCGGTTTGGCAGCTTGTTTTGTTTATACAGCTTGTGCGGCATTTCGATTAGCACGCTTCAATGTTCAAATTGGTGTGGTCGATAAACGTTATTTTATTGGTGTTGCCAGTCCATTGGCTGCGATCATTATTATTGCTTGGGTTTGGGTTGGGCAAGATTTCAGGTATATTTTTGATCTTAAAGATGGTGCTATTCAGGCAACGAATGCTTTTGTCATTATTGCGGTTGGTTTACTGATGATTTCCAATATTAAATATTATTCATTTAAAACCGTGGATCGTAAACGGGTCCCTTTCTTTGTATTGCCAATCGCTGTATTTATCCTTGCTGCAATGACTTATAATATTCCTGTAGGCATCTTGGTGATTTCAATTATCTATGCTATTTCTGGTTTTGTAACCACATTTTTGGCAAGAAAGAATAGCCTTGAATAAAATATAAAATAAAACTTAAGGTCAGGAGCTTGATATGCGTTTGTTTCAAGATTTCTTAGATCAGTCTAAACAACTGAATCAAGCTCAAGAGCCGACTGAACTTTTTTATCATCCATCCAAAGATAAATATAAAATTACCCACCAGAAGCTGGTTCTGGCTAATCTCCCTGGGCCCTTGCACTATCTCAATTTTTTTAGTTTGATTGGACAACCGAATAATTCTGTTTTTTGCAATCAAAATGAAATCCTCACCACAGCTTTAGATACAGCTACTGTATTGGCCAGTACCAGTGCGCATATGGTGGGGCAGTTAAGCGCATATTCGATTCAAAATGATTGCCAGTTTCAAATCGATGATCAGTGCAAAGTAAAATTTGAGTTTGGTCAAAAAGAACAGGTCTTTGGGAAAATTCCAAATTTTGTCATGCAAAGACAGGATAGTGAATTAAGTTTTGATTTAAAAATAACCACGTTGCCTTTGGTTTCACATTTCATTCACTTGAAGTTTGGTTTTGCTGAGCATTGGTCTTTGGTTGCGCATTGCGAAGGTTGTATTCAATACAAAGATCAAAAATATGCTATTCAACAATATGCAGCATTTGAATATATGCGCATGGTGAATTTTCCATACCTTCCTTATGCGCTTTATACTTATCAATTGATTCAATTAAGTGACGAACTTCAAATCATTTGCGTCTATAGCTGCGATCAAATGAATAATGTTTTACAGTCCCGTATCTATATGCGTAATATCCAGACACTTGAAGCCAAAATGTTTGATCGGCAAGTGGTATTCAATATTCAGCGTGTTTTTCCTAAAGTTAAAACTGTAAATCAACAAGAAATGTATTTGCCTAGAGAGTTTGAGTGGCAGTATCAAGATGAAAATATTTCTATCAATATCCAAGCCCAAAGTCGGGGAGATTATAAATTTGGTTTGGCAGCAGGTTATGTGGGAAGTTTTAGCTACCAAATACAGCTGAATGGACAAACATACCAAGGCGAAAGTGGCTATTGTGAATATATCGATTGCCGTCCTTTAAAGTGGCAGGAAATCGATAAAGAAAATAAATTATCCAGTAAATCGAGTCAACCTGCGCTCATTATGCTTAAAAAATAGATAAAGAAGCCAAAAAAAGGGTAGATTTGAGGAAAAAACATCCATCCGAACAGAAA